>JBOHFT010000031.1:0-33453 GCA_050699815.1 Pseudonocardiaceae bacterium
GCAGCCCGGTGGTATGATACAAGGGACGGTCCGTTTTCGTGAGGTTGAGTGTGGTAACCCAATTCTCGCATCAAACGGGCCGTCACTTACGTCGACACGCCGATTTCTACCTTAGTTTCATGGGCTGTGAATAAGCCTCAGGGTAGACGAGAGTGTCGATGCCGCCCTGTAACAGCATGGGAATGGATGCGGCGATGCCGGTTGCGGGACGGGCTGTGGTCATGGGTAGTGACCCTACTTCGGTGCGGGTGGATCAGGTGATCTGACTGCTGAGCTCGGTGAGTCGCCGGACGGTCTGGCTGAGCGGAAATCGGGCGGCATTGCGCAGCCCAGCGGTGCGTAGCTCTGTCAAAGCGGTGACGTCCGTGCGCAGCTGGTCCAGTGCGGCGGCGAGTGCGGTCGGGTCGGCGAAGTCGATGGGCAGGGCACTGCGGGCAAGGACTTCGCGCAGGCCGGGTATTGGCTGATGGGCGACTGGCAGGCCGCAGGCTTGCGCCTCAATGGCGACTAGGCAGAAGGCTTCCAGGATAGTGGAGGGGACGATGAGGAGGTCGTGGTCGGCGAATGCTGCCCATAGTCGCGGCCGCGGTAGCCAGCCCAGGTACTCCACCTGGGCGGCGGGTAGATTCACCCGATCGTTCAGGGCTGTGTATTCGGGGTGGGGAGCGGCAATGGACAAGTGCACATCGGGCATGTCGGCGCACGCTGCTGGCAGTCCGTCGGCGCCTTTCTCAGCGGTCAGCCGCCCGGCGTACAGCAGCCTCAGCTGGCCATCGGCCCGATGCCGGGGTGGGGGCTGCGGGGCGTTGAGAAGCTGATCGGGAATGCCCCACGGGATGTGCACCACACGGACCGGGTCCAGATGCGGGGCGAGGCGGCGAAGCCGGTCGGCCATCGCGGCGGTCGGCACGACGATCGCCGCCGCCGCCGTGTCAACGACTCGGTGCAGGACCCGGAGCTGAGTTGGGTGAGCCTGGGCGAACAGCAGGTCGGTGCCATGTACCAAGGCGATGCGTCGCAGCTTGGGGAACGTGTCAATCAGGGCCGGTGCGGCGCCGAACGCCAGATGCTGCAGATGCACGACCGCCCCACCAGGCGGGTTAATCATGGCGGTCAGGCGGGTGGTGAGCTCGGTGACGTACCGCCAGAACGGCGGGCCCACCAAGCACTTGCCCGGCACGTCCAGCAGCGTCAGCCCGGACGAGGGTCTGCTGCAGCCGTTCCCCGCCGGAGCGAGCATGAACACCTGGCCGCCGATAGGTGCATCCGGCTGGGCGTAGAGGTCATACAGGAGTTCGATGCTGCCGCCGGCTGCGTCGGCGGGCAGGTCCAGCCCTGTTATCACGGGTGGTCCGGATACAGTCATTGCCAGTTTGCCCTCTTCGTGGCGCCGTCGCGAAGTTCTTCATGGAGGCGGGAGATGCCGATGCCGTCGGTACGGGCGTATTTGGCGGTCGTGCGCTGGTAGCTATCGGGATCGCCGTAGGTCTCCAGAAACACGATCTTCCCGAAGGTCATCAGCGGGTAGACGCGGACCGGGCGTGCGGCGCGGATCTCCAGTGTCCACTGAATGGCGTGCCCGACATGCCCGAGTGGAGCGCAGATGTGAACCCAGATGCCGAGCGCCCCTATGGTGCGATCACCGTTGATGAGTTGGGCGTACCGTTCTGACCCGGTCCGCTCGTGGGTGACGCCCAGGTAGAGCACCGCAGGCCCCAGCACCATCCCGGTCGCGGGGATGGTGGTCTCGGTGTACTCGGTGGGGACTGCTGCGTCGAGTACATCACCCCTAGCGCCGGTGCAGGTGCGGATCTGCTCGCCAAGCCGCCAGTCGTAGGCGTTCGGGGATAGCTGGGCCGGATCGTAGGGGTCGATGAGGATGTCCCCGGCCTGATGTGCGTCGGCGATGGCAGCCGCGGTGAGGATCATCCCGCTCTCCGATCTGGGCTGCCTGCCTTAGGGCTGGGCCGGTGAACGTCGTGTGAATACCGCGAGGGCTGAGGACCGGTTGAAGCCTGGTACTTGCCGGTGTAGAGGTCCACGGTGCCGGTGGAGACGAAAAACATTATCTGCCCGATCTCCATCCCGGCGTATACCCGCAGTGGCTGGACCGGGGAGAGCATCAACGTCCATTGGCCGTGGAAAATGGCCCGGCAGTCACGATCAAGTGTTCTACCAGGGCGATTGGGTCGGCGGCTGGTACGCAGGTCAAGGTGTTACCGAAGGGCTCCAACGTCATCAGCTCACCTACGTGCAATACGTGGCCCAGCGTGGTCTCACGCAAGCAGGTCTGGTTGAATACCGCAACATCGGCACCGGTCACCTCCCGGGCGGCTCGGGCGAAATGGCAAAGCAGCTCGCGCCGGGGCGATGTGCGGCCAACGAAGTGGCGATCTAGCGTGCCCACCGGCTTATCCAGCACTCCGCGCAGGTCTGCGACTTGGTCCAGGACTGGACGCAGCCTGGCGGGTGGCGCAACCAGCGCGTCAGATGAACCGAACGCTGTGGTGGCAGCCCGCCACTGGTGGTCATTGCGTTGGGTGGTGGCGTAACCGGCTGCGAGTTCGGGGCCCTTCACCACGGTGACCCCGTCGACGCTGATCGGTCCCGACTCTGGGCTGTGGCAGTGCCCGGAGAAGATGACGTCCAGGAACGGGCAGTCGCGGGCTAGCGCCAGGTCGTGGGCGAATCCGGCGTGACTGAGCACAATCCAAGAATCCACTCCGCTGTACTTGCGGTGCAGGCGCGCAGCGCGAGGGCCGGATCAACAATCTGGTGGTTGGCCCGCTCAGCAGGCGGAATGGCGGTGAACGCCTCAATGCCCAGCACCCCGGCCACCGCCACCGTAGCGCCGCCAATCTCGAAAACCGTCAGCGGCGCGAACACCGGCGTCCCATTTTGGCCGATGACATTGGCGCACACTGTCATGGCGTGCAGGGCGGCGGCGTCCAGGTGGTGGCGGTAGCCGTGGTTGCCGGGCGCGACCACGTCGTACAGAGCCGTCAGCAGCGCGGTCTCGGCCTGTCCGCCACCGAGTACGTAGTAGCCGGTGCCTTCGAAGAAATCACCGCAGTCAGCGATCAGTGCCTCGCCCTGCAGAGCATGCAGCCGTGAGGCGAGAAGGGGTGCGTGGTCAAGAGCGGAGTGCACGTCGGTGGTGGCCACGATGCGTTGCAGGTGTCGCCGATCGGGCAGTGCCCCAGCGGAGCTCTGACCGAGTGTCACATCCGTCCCCTGATCTGCAGCTGCGCGCCGAGGGCCGTCAATTTGCCGGGCAGGTCAGCGTGGCCCCGCCTAAGCTGCGCCAGGCCGGTCACGACGGTGCTGCCAGTGGCCGCGAGGGCGGCGATCAGCAGCGCTGAGCCGGTGCGGATGTCGGTGGCCTGCACCGTCGCGCCGGTCAGGGCCTGCGGACCGGTCAGTCGGCATTCGGTCGGGCTGGTCTCGATGATGACCGCGCCCAGCTCGCGCAGCTGCGGGATCAGGTTGCCGTGCCGACCGGGATTGATCGCGTCAGCGAAGGTGTGCTCGCCGGGCAAGCTCAGTGCCAGCGCCATCAACCCGGGTTCCCAGTCGGCGTCCAGCCCATCCGGTGCCAGGGTCGCCAGCGCCCGCAATGAGCTGCCAGTTGGCTGTGCAGGCCCCGCCACCGTCAGCCTCTCGCCGCCGCTGACGGCATCGTCGCCGCCCGGCTGCACGGTTGACGTGTGTGTCGTCGGCACACCGAGTAAGGCCAGTGCCTCCACCAACGGGGCTACGTCTTCGGCCAGGGTGCCGTCTATATGGCCGCGTCCGCCGGTTGCGGCGATCGCGCAGGCAAGGGTGCCAGCCTCGATCTTGTCACCTGGTACCCGCCAGCAGGTTCGCCCGCCAGGTCTGCCGGGCCACAGGTTGACTTGCCGGGTATCGACCTGAACCTCCCACCCGGCGGCCGTCAGCGCCCGGTACAGAGCATGCAACTCGGCCGACAGATTCGCGTTATCGATCACCACCGGCCGCGCGGCCACCACCGCGCGCAACAACGCGGCGACGGTGGCGCCGCGACTGCGAAACGGCAGAGCAATGTGCACCGTGTTGCTGCTGGGCCGGCCGCTGCCCGCAGCCCGCACAGTGTAGCCACCGGTATCTGAGTCCACGCGGTCGCCGAACGCCTCGTAGACGGCGAAGTGCAGCTCCATGCCGCGGACCCCAACGCTGCATCCGCCCGGCCATGGCAACCGGGCGCCGCCGTAGGCGGTGATCAGCGGTGCCACCAGGTAGTAGGAGGCGCGGATCGTAGCTGCCTCGGCAAGATCGGGCTGCACGCTTCGGGGGTGCACCGTGCCCACGGTGATCTGGGACAGATCATGGTTCCGGAACACTGCCCACCCGAGCCGCCGCAACATGCCCAGCAGCGCCTCGACATCTGCGCAGGCCGGAACAGCCCATAGCGTGATCTGCTGCTGCATGCAGGCGGCTGCAGCCAAGAGCGGCAAAGCGGCGTTCTTGGAGCCGTCCACCACCGTGGTGTCGGCCAGTGGCGTACCTCCCCGGATCACCAGGGTTGTCGGGCCGGACGTTTCGAGAACTGGACCACCGGGCATCTGCGGTCTCCTGTCAGGGCGCTGGTTAGGCCGCTCGAAACCAGTTACCGTGATCTTTCCTTGCCAGTGTGCACGGTTTCTGTTAGCCAACCACGAGCACCGTCGCACGGCAACGAAGATTACCTCGCGGCGTCCAGATGCGCGGTCAGCTGGTCACGCAGCCGCCGTGCGGTGGTGACCGGCAGGCTCCGCGCCACCCACGCCGCTTGACCAAATTCGGTTACCGGAATACGCGGGTGGTCGGCGACCGCGGGTGTCAATTCCCTGTTCCCGGTGTATTTCGGGGGCCGAAGCCGTTCAACAGTCGGGCGACGGTGAGGATAACGAAGGTTCCGTGCGGCTCCACTAGCAGCGGCAGAACGAGTCCTTAGCCGCTGAGAAACAGATCGTAGGTGTCGAAGCTGAAACGGGCCACGGTTATGGCCCACTGTTGGTAGCTGGCCAGCTCGCCATGCACCGTGATGTCCTTGCGGATCGTGTCAATCAGATCGGTCAGCCGACCCAGCCGCTGCGATTCCCAGGCGGGGCTGCGCAGAAAGCTCACGATGTCCTCGCCCGGGTTGGCGTTGGGCAGCGCTTCCAGCAGGACTCGGGCGTCGGCGGGCCGGCCGATGACGGTCGCCAGGAGCATCGCGGCCGCCTGATAGGGACCACCGTCCCCGCCACCGACGAAGGCAGGCTGCTCGGCCTCCGGGATACCGATGCGCAGCAGCCGGTAGAGGTTGACCAGCCGCTTCACCGACCGCGGCGTCGGCAGCAACGGCCCGAGCCGGGGAAGGAACTCCCACTCGGCCGCGCTGAGCCGCAGGCCCTCCGGCCGCAGATCGTCCACCCGGCGAACCGGGCCCGACTCGATGACCCGCCCGGCCTTCTCCCTGAGAGCGTCGGGCTTGTCCCTGGATGTGTCGAGGTCGACGTCGGGCTGTCCCGGAACGGCCGGTGTCGCCGGCTCTTCGGTTGTGGTCGCCTCGGTGGTCGTCTGTACCGGGGGTGGCGTGCTGGCGACGGACACGGGCAGCTGCTGGACTGCTTCGGGCAGCAACGACCGGAGGTAGCTGCCCGCGCGCTCACCGATCGGCCGCAGCGCGTAGGGAATCTGGAAGATCTTGTCGAGGTAGTCCACGGGTGAGGCCTGCCACTGCTGACCCTGCTCGCCCGCCTGGAACAGCGCGGCGTGATGCTGTTCCAGCGCTCGACGCAGCCACCGCGGGTCGACCGCGACGATCACCACGAACAGCGGCAGCGCGAGCAGCAGGTGCACCGCGCGCAGCACGTCAACGACCTTCTCCGGCGGGCACCGATCGAGGTCATCGACATACAGGACGATCCGCTGTAGCGGTGGCGGGCCGACCGAGCCGCGGTTCATCCACTCCTTGCGGGCGGCGATGAGGGTGTCGCTGAGCTGTTTGAGGTCCTGATGGATTCGCCCCAGCAGCCCGCGGTAGGGCTCGTAGCGCTGCGGGGAGCGCAGCTGGAGCACATAGTCCCCGAGCCGCCGGGCCGCGTCGAGCTGCCCAAGCTCGACCTCGTCCTTACGGATGGCGTCATCTAGCTCGTTGGTGCGCCGGGCCACCTCGGTACGAGCCCGCTCAGCGACTCCACGGATCCTCGTGGTGAGGGTCCGCACCGGCTTGAGCAACGCCACCGCGGCGGTGACGGCGGTGACGAGGGCCGCGACCGTGGTGCTCAGGTAGCGCCACATCAGCAACGCGGCCACCACCGCGACCGTCACGGCGATGGCCACCAGCCAGAGCCACCGGGCGGTGCGCCGCAGCTCCCGCCAGATGTCGGCGATCACCATCGTGACGATCGCCGGCAGGCGTGAGAATCGAGGCTTTCCTGAGTCCTGGTCCTGCCGGGCGCGGGCGAGCCGTTGCCGGCGGGCCCGCTTCTCTGTCAGGGCAGCCGCTAGCTGGTCGCGCTGGTGCTTCACCTCCTGCGGTGTACGACGGTCGGGCCCGTCAGTCCCGCCCAGGGTGTGGAACAGATGGTCCACCAGACCGATCCAGACCTGGTCGTCGCTGTAGTGCCAGGCGTTGAAGCGGACCTGCCGGACGTTGGCCGCGAACAGGCTCAGCCCGGGGTTGTTGCGGGACAGATCCGCGAGGTACTGGATACGATCGCTCATCTGCCGCATGAAGGTCGACTTGCCAGTGCCCCAGTCACCGAGCAGCGCGATGGACAACGGCGGCTCAGTGCTCACTGCAGCAGCCAATGCGGCGAGGGTGTGCACATCCGGGGTGACCTCGAGCCGGTCCTCCGCGCTCTCCTCGTCACTGGCCACCTCGGCCAACGGCACCGACCGAACAGCAACACCCAGCGCCGTGCCGGCCACCTGAGCGCCGCTGACTCGATCCCAGATCCGGATCGTGCCATCGGCCCCGGCGGTGACGATCTGGGTGCCATCCGGCGTCACCGCCACCGCGAGCACGGGCCCTGGGTGACCCGCGAACGGTGGGTCCGCGGGCGCTGCCGGCGCCGTCATGAGCAGCAGTGTGCCCGTGTGCAGGACCGTTGAGAACGTCGACCCTTACCTCGGCATCACCTGAATCGACTCTTGCCGAGGTCCTGCCGCGCCGTCCGGCGTGAGCACCCGCAAGGGTGTCCACATAGGCCACATCAGGGTAGGGATCAGGCATCTCGTAGAGCCAGAACGCGCCGTCCAGGCCGGCCTGCGCGCCACGGCACAGCGGGAGCACCCGCACCTCCACGTCCGGCCGCCTCGCGCCTCTGCTCCGCGCTACCGTCCTGACGTGGCAACCCGTCCGGCATGCCGTCGGCGGCCACAACCCAAGGAGTATGGATGTCACGCCTGCTCGCCCGGATCTGGCGGGGGCTGCGCGGCCCCGCCCAGTGGTGGATCCTCTGGGCCACGCACGCCCAGTTCATCGCGGGTATCACCGGTCTTGTGCGCAACGACGCCGGACACGTCCTCCTGCTGCGGCACCGGCTTTGGCCTCCGCAGCACCAGTGGGGGCTACCGACGGGCTACGCGAAACGGCGGGAGACCTTCGAGGCCACCATCGTCCGCGAAGTCAAAGAAGAGACCGGCTTGGCAGTGACCGTTGGCCCGCTCGTGCAGCTGACCAGCGGCTACCAGCTCCGAATCGAAGTCGCCTACGCGGCACAGCTCACTGGCGGCGCCCTGAAACTCGACCCGCTGGAAGTCCTTGACGCCGGATGGTTCCCCGTCACTGAACTGCCCACCGGAACACTGCCCGCCCACCGGCAACTCATCAAGGCCAATACCGCCTGGTACGCCAGGGGCGCCAACACCGCGGAGACGACGGATGAATGTCCTGACGCCGAGCCACCGATATGCCGCTCTCGGCCTTTACCGCCTCCTGCCACCTGAGCGAGTGTGGGTCGGCATGCACTCCTGTGCACCGGACCCGGTGCTGATCAGCGTCGCGAATCCGATCAGGACGCTGATCAGCCGAAGTCGAACTCGCCGAGGCGGACGCCGGCGGTGAACGCCTCCCATTCGGCGCGGGTGTAGACGATCACCGTGTCGTGCGGGTGGTGGCTGTGGCGCACCGCGACCCGGCCCGAGCCGTCCCGCAGCGGCCCGGCCTCCACGCACTGACCGCCGTTGTCGTGGCTCCGGGTGCTGATGTGCCAGCTGATGGCCGCCAGCTCCTCGCGGCCCACAGCGGCGGGTCCGCTGGTTGTGCTCATCACATGCTCCTTCGCTATGGCCGCGATCAGCGCGGCCGCCTCCTTGCCCCCGAGCGCCATGGCGCTGAGCTGATGGTACGCCTGCCGGAACCGGTCGACCGCCGCGTCATCCTCAACGTACACTGCACCGGCGAGGGTGTCCACATAGGCCACATCGGGGTAGGGGTCGGGCATCTCGTAGAGCCAGAAGGAGCCGTCGAGGCCGGCATGTGCGCCGCGACGCAGCGGGAGCACCCGCACCTCGACGTCGGGCCGCTCGGCGACGTCGAGTAGACGGCTGAGCTGGGCGTGCATCACCTCCGGGCCGCCGATGACCCGGCGCAGCACCGACTCGTCCACCACGGCGGCGAAATCGACTGGCTCGTCGCCGCCGAGCATCTGCTGGCGGGCCATCCGCAGTCCGATCATCCTCCCGATCTGCTCCTCGGGGGTGTCGGCTGCCACCGTGTTACGGATCAGCGCCTCGGCGTAGTCCCGGGTCTGCAGCAGCCCGGGTAACAGCATCGCCCCGTAAGTGCGCAGCCGCTCGGCCCGAGAGTCCAGCCACAGCATGTCGATGTACTGGCGGCCGACGGTGTTTTCGTAGCCGTCCCACCAGCCCTTGCGCCACACGTCGTCGGACAGCTGCAGCAGCCCGTCGCGGGTGCGCGCAGCGGAGACGCTGTACAGGTCGAGCAGCGCCAGCACGTCACCGCGGCGGATCGGGTACTCGGCGGTCTCGAACCGGCTCACCATCGACGGGTCGCGCTGCAGGTACTCACCCGCCTGGCGCAGCGTCATCCCGGTGGACTCGCGCAGCGCGCGCAGCTGCTGGCCCAGCCACTGCGCCCGCAGCGTCGGCCCGGGCTTCCTCTTCGGCACGGCAGCCACCCTCTCAGCACTCGATCAGCCGGACAAACCTGGTAGCTGCCGATGATATGAGATCTCATACTTGCGAATCAAGACTATACGCGAGAATATATATCATGTACATGATCATGGACGGCGCAACCGTTCTCGAGACACCGGCGTTCCACGACCTCATCGGGCTGGCTGAGCGCTGCGGGCTGAGCCCGCTGTTCTGGACTCACATCAACCCCTGCCGGTTCCGGCTCGACATGAACACCAGGCTCGACCTCACCGGTACGCCCAGTGCCGCTACCCCAACCGCAGGATGATGACCCTCTGCCGCTCGTGGACCACGGCGTACACAATCAGTCCGGCGCCGCCACCGTAGGTGGTGGTCCACTGATCGGTCAGCTCGTCGTAGCCGTCCAGGGGCTGGCGCGGGTTCTCCAGCAGCTGCTCGATACGGGCGTCGACCTGCTTGCGCGCCTCAACCGGGATACTGGCGTACTGCTCGAGCGCGATCTCCAGCCACACCGGGCCGTAGCGCGGCAGCTACAGCCGGACCCAGTTTCCGCGCTCGTCGCGGGCAAGGAGACCGGTGAAGTCACCGGCCTGGGCCCGGGCGACCTGCGCCTGCTCCTCCTCTGACAGCGGGTTCGCGCGGATCACCGCGATCCCCCACCAGCGGTCGAGCACCTGCTCGGCCGGGGTCAGGTCGAACTCTGCGCCAGCACGAACGAGCGCCTGCGCGAACTCGGCCTCGAACTGCGCGCACTCCGCAGGGGATACCTCTGCGAGCGCCGCGCGGATCGTCGGCCCGAAACGCTCGATCCTCGTTGTCGCCGCGGTCATGCACCCAGTATCTGCCCACGTTGCTGCAGACAGACCGGGAACGGCTCGGTGGTGGTGACGACGACGGCGGTGATGCTGCCGCCGTCCTGGTAGCCGAATCCCTCGGCGAGGTGGCAGTCGAGCAGCGGCACCGGCTCGTCGAGGTCCACGATCCAGTAGTGCGGGAGGCCGGCGTCGGCGTATTCGCTGCGCTTGGCCACGTGGTCGGTCCGGCGGGAGCCCGGCGAGACGATCTCGATGACGACGAGCACTTCGGCGGCCCGGATCAGCCCACCTTCATCGCGCACTCGCCGACGTGCACGATCTTAGCCGGTTCCCACCCAGCGATAGGCGCGTTGCGGGCTCTGGGGATCCCCCTCAGCCTCGACGACACCGTCCGCGATCAGGGCTCGCAGCGCCATGAGCACGGCCGCTCGTGAACGACCGGCGACAGTCACGAGGTGGGCGGCGGTGGCCCGTCCCCTCCGGCGGAGCTCCGCCGCAACGATGTCTCTGGTGGAGCTGGGCGGGTCAGCCCACTCACTCACCGGCAATCTGCTGAACTCCACCTCGAACCGGCTCGGGAGATTTCTGAAAATCGGCCGGCCGAGGCCTGCTCGCCGTAGCTCGCGGATCATTGCCGGGATGCCGGACGCGCGGTTCTCGGCCACCAGCCGGTCGCTGCGCGGGAGGTACGTGTCGGACAGCAAGGTAGCCAAAAAGGCGTTGCGCGACGAGGACACCCCCTCGGTGCCCAGGTTCTCGACCCGCACCAGGCCGTACAGCGAGCCCGGGCTGCGGACCACGAGCCGGTCCGGGTGGAGCTCAACCTGGATCTGGGTGCCCCGTGTCACGTTGCTGTAGTCGCGGTGCAGGACCGCATTGACGATTGCTTCCCGCACCGCCTCCACCGGATAGTCGAGCTGCGCCCGGCGCCCGGCGCCGTTCACGTAGCTACGCACGCTCATGTGCCGCCGTAACACCGAAATGGTCTCCGCGACAAGATCCGGGATCGCCCCCCGGATCACCGGATTGTCCTCGAACCGCGGTGCGTCTGCCCCGACGTCGGCCACGCTCGGAAAGACGACCACGGAGATCGTGAGCTGCGGGAAGAACTGCCGGGGGAATACCCCGAAGGTGAGAATGCCTGCCACCGAGGGCACCGGCTGGCCGTCCTCGTCCGGCACCAGCACCCGGATCCGTCGCAACGCGGTCCCGTCATCGACGTCCCGGAGTGATCGGCTCGTCTCGCGTACCCGCTCGAGGGTCCGAGCCAAGGCAGCGCTGTCGAGATCCTCAAGCCCTGCCTCGGGAACCGGCTCGACATCGTAGCGGGGTTGTCCCCGATTGGCGATGGCAAGGCCGATCTCCGCCTGAATCATCCGCCGGTCGCCGTCGCCGCTACGGACGAATGAGCCGGTCGCGATACCCCGGTTCGCACGTAGCACGGCCGGTGATCGAAAGGCAGGGGATCGATCTTAGCCACGACGAGGACGGCGCCGCCGACCTCGACCAGCTCCTCGCCGAGACGGATAGGCGGATCGAGCTGGTCGCTGACCGCCGAGACGAGATCATCGCGGAGTTTTGCAGCATCAGGGAGCCGGACCGGGGTGAACCCTGCGCTCTCGTCCACGCCGAGGATGATCAAGCCGCCGTTCGTGTTCGAGAAGGCTGACACTGTCTCCACCACGGTCTTCGGGAGCCCACCGACCGCCGTCTTGACCTCGACCCGCGCTGGTTCTCCGCCCAGCAGGCGGAGCCTGTCGAGCACCTCGCCAACCTCAGCGCTGTCCATCACCCACCTCCGCCGGTTCGATGTTTCATGCCAACCAAGTAAAGTATGAAGTAGTTTCAAGTCGTTGTGTAGATCGGGAGCGCTTCTCGGCAACGCGCGGTCGCTGCTGTCGAACTGGGCGGTGGCCCGGCAGTCGGGCGGGACGCTGGTGCTGCGGATCGAGGACACCGACGCCGCGCGCAGCCGGCCGGAGTGGACCGAGGGCATCCTGCGGATGATGGAGTGGCTGGGTGTCGGTCCCGGCGAGTATGAGGGGCCGTTGTTTCAGTAACCCCAGCCCGGCGTTCTTCGGCGTCCGGAAACTGCGCGCGTTCAACGGTGATTACCTCCGCGCGCTGGCCGTCGATGAGTTCATCGACGCGTGCCAGCCCTGGCTGACCGGCCAGGACCCGCCGTGGGCGCCGGAGCAGGCAGTACGATCCGGCGGCGTTTGCTGCGGTGGCGGTGCTGGGCCGGGACCGGACGCTGGCCCGGTTGCGCTAACCAGGTACTGGCCCCGGTCTTCACCGTTCCGTAAGACGGCTACCACGTTCGGTCGGCGCACCGCTGACAGGATTGAGCCGTCCGCTACCGGAGGAGGTTTCTCGTGAGACGTGCCCGTTTGCTGGGTCTGGCGTTCGCCACTGTGGTGGTGCTCGCTGGATGCGCAGGGGGCCAGTCGAGTTCCGGGCAACCGGATTCCGGGCTGCCGGCCTCGACGACGGCAGCGCCGCCGCCCGGTGCCGCGCAGGCCGCACCCGCCGCCGCGGTGCCCGAGAAACTGCGTTTTGCCAGCACGACACTGGACGGCAAGGACTTCTCCGGGGAGAGCCTGGCAGGCAAGGCGGCCGTGCTGTGGTTCTGGGCGCCGTGGTGCCCGAAGTGCCAGCGGGAGGCGCCTGGGGTAGCCAGCGCAGCCCAGGCGACCACCGGCAAGGTCGAGTTCGTCGGTGTCGCGGCGCAGGACGAGCTGCCCGCCATGCAGGGCTTCGTGACCAAATACCAGGTCGGATCGTTTCAGCACCTGGCCGACCTCGACGCCTCGATCTGGCGGCGCTTCGGCGTCGTCCGTCAGCCGGCGTATGCGTTCATCAGCCCCGACGGCTCCGTCGAGGTGGTCAAAGACCAGCTCTCCACAGCGGAGCTCAATGACCGCCTTCGTCAGCTCACCGCTTCCTGAGCAGCAGGGACACCGAACCGGTGGACCTTGACACCATCGGCTTCGCGCTGGCCGCCGGGCTTGTCGCGGCCGTGAACCCGTGTGGGTTCGCCATGCTGCCCGGCTATCTGGCTCTGGTGGTGGCCGGCGAGGACGGGTCCGGCGAGGGGCAGACCGGCAGGGCCGCGGCGCTGGCCCGGGCGCTGGCCGCCACCGCGATGATGGCGCTGGGCTTCCTCCTCGTGTTCGGCACCTTCGGGCTGGTGATCTCCCCGCTGGCCGCCTCGGTGCAGCAGTACCTGCCCGCGGTGACCGTGGTGATCGGTGCCGCGCTGCTGGCGCTGGGGGTCTGGATGCTCAGCGGGCGGGAGATCACGCTGCTGCTGCCCAAACCCGGCCGCGGCGCGCCGACGGCACGGCTGGGCTCGATGTTCGGTTACGGGCTGGCCTATGCCATCGCCTCGCTGTCGTGCACCATCGGCCCCTTCCTCGCGGTGACCGCCGGGACGTTTCGCAGTGGCTCGGTGCTCGACGGCGTGCTGGCCTATCTCGCCTACGGCACCGGCATGGCGCTGGTCGTCGGTGTCCTTGCCATCGCCACCGCGCTGGCCAGCTCGGCCGTTGCGCGGGGCGCCCGGCGGCTGCTGCCGCACGTCAACCGGATCAGCGGGGTGCTTCTTGTCGTGGCCGGGCTGTACGTGGGCTACTACGGGATCTACGAGCTGCGGCTATTCTTCGGGGACGGCCCGGCGGGTGATCCCGTCGTGGACGCCGCGGGGCAGCTGCAGGGCATCCTGGCCGGCTGGGTGGACCGCCTCGGGCCGCTGCCGTTGCTGCTGGTCCTGGCCGTGCTCGTGGGCGGGACTGGGTGGTTCACCCGCTCGCGCCGCCTTCGTTCGCACGCTCGCTCTGGGCGGTAGGGCCGGTCGAGATGAGACGCTCAAGGGCGGCTACCTGGTAGATCTCACCAGCACCGTCTTAGCCCGGGCCATCGCGTACCGCATGCCCCGGCTCGGTTCCCCCGGCGCCATCCAGCTGGCCAGCGCGGACCCGTTCCGGACGGAGCTGACGGAGTTCGTCACCTACGACCACGAGGCGGCGCGGGGACCCCGGCGGCCGCGCAGCGGGCTGGGTCGGCCATCCACGAGTGTTCTGGCATGTACAGTCGCCGGTCAATCAGGACGCGGTCCATGGTGGGTGTCACGTAGCACAGGAACGTGGCGATCTGACAGTTATCGTCGGCGCGGTCGATGAGCGCACCGCCGCGCTGATGCCGACTACGCCCAGCGCTGGACCCGACCGAACCAGCGTGCGCTGCTGGACACCATCACCGGGCGCCGCGCACCCGGCGATGCCCAGCCCGCGCGGCAGCCGACGGAGATCACCCACCCCGAGGGTGACAGCCTGACGTTCGACTGGGAGGAACTGCACAAGAGGGTCCCCCAGGTGCCGCACGAGCTCATCGACCGCGCCGAGCACGAGGAGCAGCTGCAGCGGCGCTCCCCGCAGGGCCGGGAGCAGGGCCGCCGGGTCACCGAGACCTTCTTCGCTGAACTCGCACCACTGGGCATCACCTCACGCCGCGAGTCAATCGAAGGCAAAAAACACATGGCATACCCCGTCACGGCCCTCCGCGAAGCCATCCAACGACACCACCACCAGTAACGACCCGTGACCACCCCGGGACGTCAGCGGGTACTCTCGGCAGGTCCGGGGATCCTGCCAGCGGGTCCGGTCGGCAGGATGATCCTGTCCTCCCGACCGGACCCCTGGCAGACATCTTTGTTCCTGTGCGGCGGAGGCTGTGGTGTCCAACTTTCCCTGGGAATACATTCTCGCGATCATCGCCGTGGTCGTCCCGGTCGTCGCCTTCCTGTGGGAGTTCTTCTTCGTTGGCCGCAAGCAGCTCGGCTACCGCGTGCAGATGGACACCACAGCCAGGCACGAGGCCACCTCCGAGAACGCGGGAGCATGGCGGAGGTTGGAGTGGGAAAATGGTACGCCGCTAGTCGACCCATCGTTCGTCCTGCTGCGGATCGAGAACACCGGCACGACCAACATCGACACCCATGACTACGCCGTCCTCGACGACATCAAGGCTGGCATCAAGATCAATTTTTCCGGGCGCAGGGTGGCCGGAATGGTGGTGACGGAGCTCAGTGATGAGTCCCTGCGCGACAACTTTGGCCCGGAGTCGGGACTGGGCATGCGGAACGTCGAGAGCTCGGGGCGGACAGTGGGCGTCGTCGAACTGCCCAGGGCGCCGTTGAACCGCGGGCAGCACTACAAGGTCTTGACCGTCCTCGAGCGCGCCTGTGAGGGCCAGCAAAAGTTCGCGGAGCCCGAGGTTGTCGCCGGCATTAAGGGTGGCGTCCGAACCGGAGAAATAAGGGAGACCAAAGGTCACACCGGGATACCCCGATGGGTCACCGTGCTGATTTGCCTACTCGTGTCCATCGGTCTCGCCGAGCCCTTTTTCATCGACCTCGTCGCCGATAAGCCGGCCCCGCTCGACTGTGCTACGGGAAAGCTGGCTGTCACCGGGTCCACTGCTTTCGAGCCCGCCGTGCGAGAGGCCACTGACTCGTACACAAAAACCTGTCCGGGAAGCAGCTTCATGCTCGACATGCGCGGCAGTGCCGAGGGCCTTGAAACCCTGAACCAAAAGAGAATTCCCGACATGCTGGCATTTTCCGACGGAGTCAAGGGAAACAGATTTCCGCAGCTGCTGCCGCGGCCCATCGCGTTCCTTCTCTTCACGTTCGTCATCAATAAGGATGCTGGTGTCCAAGACCTCACCGTGACGCAGGTCAGAGATGTCTTCGGTGGGCGTGTCCCCAACTGGAGGGAGGTGGGCGGAAACGATCGACCGGTCCGCCTCGTCGACCGGGACTCCAACTCGGGCACCCGGATCACCCTGGAGCAGCGGGTTCTCGGCACTGTGGAGCCCGGCGAGAACTCCAACGACTGCGTGGAGCCGAAGGTCGAGAATCCGCTAGGCGTCGTCATGCGCTGTCGAAAAGATAGTACCGGCAGCTTGCTGAACGCCGTCGCAGCCATCCCCGGCGCCATCGGCTACAGCGAGCTTGGGGCCGCCTTGGACCGCCCGGACGTACTTACCGTGCGGATCGCCGGACAGTCGGCCACCCTGGACGGGGCCGACCAGGGGGCCTACCCCTTCTGGCAGACGGAGTACGCCTATAGCTACGGCGAGCCCAAGGCCGACTCCCTGGCCGCCAGCTTCCTGCGTTATCTGACGAACCAAGTCGGCGCGGACATCATTCGCTCCCACGGCGACCGCCCCTGCGCCGAGCTGGAGAAGCCGGTGCTATGCCGCCCCTCATGAAGACACGCCGCACGCTGCGACCTAGCCAGAGCGTCCAGGACTTCTCGTTGCCCATCGGATATCGCCAACGGCGCCGCTGCTCGACGGCCAACGACCCGCCCATACCTGACCCACCACAACGCCGCCGTGCACGCCGGACTCCCTGCGCGGGCCCTGTTCGACCTGGCGATCCTGGGCCGCGACCCCGGCGAGGCCACCGACCGGCTCACCACGGCAGCGGCCGGGCACACCGTCGGCCACATCCGCCCCCGGGCAGTGGACCTGACCAAGCTGGCCAGCCTGACGATGGCCACCGGCGACCCGATCCAGGCCGCCACCATGGGGAGCGCCGCGCTGGACATCGCCGGCACGATCCACTCCACACGTGATCGTGTCCGCCACGGTCGAACGGGATCTGCCGCCGCTCGTTGCTGCAGCGGCTGCTGAACTATTAAGTCGCAGGCATGTCGCATCGGCGGTTGGCGCTACACCGTTCGGCCAGCGGGCGCGGTCCGTGCGGAGTATCAGCCCCACGTCCGGCTACGCTCGACGCTGTCCGGTAGGGAGGCGAGTGGTCGGGCCCTCACGCGGGCTCGTGATCTTCGATACGGTGCGTCTGGGTGGTAGACGTGCGCCACGATCAGCGCGTCCGCGCTTGACTTCGAGCGTGCTCTAAGTCCTACCGTCGGATCCATGACGGTAGCCACTGAACAGCTCAGAGAGCTGGTCGACTGCTTGGATTCGGCTGACTTGCCGCCGCTGTCCTCGGCGCTGGTGCGTTCCCTGGACCTGCCGGCTGACGCGCCTGCCGAGCTGGCGATCGGCGAGGTCGCGGAGCTCACCGGGGTCAGCGCGCATACCTTGCGTTATTACGAGCGGGCCGGCCTGGTTGAGGTCGGGCGTGACGCCGGTGGCCGGCGGGTCTATGACTCCGAAGCGCTGGCCCGGGTGATCTTCGTGACCCGGCTCCGCAGCTCGGACATGCCGATCCGCGACATTGCCCGCTACCTGGCCTTGGTGGGCCAAGGCGAGGACAGCGTGCCGGCCAGGCTCGCCCTGATGCAGTCCCACCGCGCCGCCATCCAGCACCGCATCCAGGAGCTGCACGAGGCCCTGGCCGTCATCGACTACAAGATCGCCACCTACGGCGGTCACTGCGCGCCCTGACCGAAGGGCGACTGGCGCATCCGAAGCGCGGGGAGGAACAGGAGGGAAGATCATGAGTATTGTGCCGCGGGCTCTTGGGGGTTCCGGGTGTCAGGTTTCGGCGCTGGGGCTGGGTTGTATGGGGATGAGCTGGGCTTACGGGCCCAGTGACCGCGCTGAGGCGCTGGCCACCATCCGCCGGGCGCTGGACCTCGGGGTGAGTTTCCTCGACACCGCGGAGCTGTACGCCGCGGGGGAGAACGAGAGGCTGGTCGGCGAGGCGATCACCGGCCGCCGGGACGAGGTGATGCTGGCCACCAAGTTCGGCATCATCCCGGATCCGAGCACCGGCTGGCCTGCGGGTGTGGACAGCTCACCGGAGAACGTCCGCAGGGCGATCGACGGCTCGCTGACGCGGCTGGGGGTCGACCATGTCGATCTGTACTACCAGCACCGTCCGGACCCGAACGTGCCCGTCGAGGAAACCGTCGGCGCGATGGCCGAACTCGTCGCGGCCGGTAAGGTCCGCTACCTCGGGTTGTCCGAGGCTTCCGCGGATACGATCCGCCGCGCCGCGGCCATACATCCGATCGCCGCGGTGCAATCCGAATGGTCGCTGTTCAGCCGGGACATCGAGACTGCGGTGGCGCCAACCTGCCGTGAGCTCGGTATCGGGCTGGTTCCGTACAGCCCGCTCGGCCGCGGACTGCTCACCGGCGCGTTCACCTCCGTCGACGAGCTGGCTGCCGACGATTTCCGCCGCACCCAACCCCGGTGGCAGGACCGTAATCTCGCGACGAACCTGGCGCTGGTGGAGGAGATCCGGTCGACCGCGGCCCGGTATGGCGCGATGCCCGCGCAGGTGGCGCTGGCCTGGGTGCTGGCGCGCGGTGCGGACGTCGTGCCGATCCCCGGTACCAGGCGGCGTCGATACCTGGAGGAAAACGTCGCCGCGCTGAGTCTGCAGCTGAAGGCCGAGGATCTCGATCGGTTGGCCGATCTGCGGCCGATCGGGGACCGCTACCCGGACATGTCCTGGGTGGAGCGCGACACCGCACCGCTGGTCGGCTGACGCCAGTCCACTCGATTTCCTCGGCAATCGGCGCCGCGACTCACGCCTGGAGCTGGTCGAGCACGTCCCGCATCTGGTGCTTCCTGGCCGCCATAAAGATCGTCCAGTCGGACTCGGGATCCCCCCATGATGTCCGGTCGTTGTCGACCACCCCGGTGATCGTGGGCTCCGGAGCACCGGATTCCATCATGACGTTGACCGTCCACAGATCGCCGTGCAGCAGCCGGGGTTCGGTGACCTCGTCCAGAACTCGTGGATGGCCGACCCAGCCCGCTGCGCGGCCGCCGGGGTCCCCGCGGAGTTGGAGTTCAAGACCCGCCCGGAGCAGGTCATCGAGATGATCCGGCACGGCCGATTGAGATCGCCAGCGGGCCTGAACCTCTGCCGGGTTCCCCCTTTTCGGGGTTCCTCGCTGTATCCGGCTGCGCTCAGCCCAACCAGTGGCGATAAGCGTCACTCCACTCCGCGCCGGCCGGAGACAGGGTCGGGGTGAAGAAGTCAGTGAGCTGCTCAGCCTCGTGGTAGCAGTCGGCCGTGGCCTGCTGGGCCATGGCGTCGAGCTGCGCCTTGCGTACCGAAGTCGGTGGCGCCGAGGCGGGAGGCGGTCCACTCGGTCTCGTCGAAGATCGGGGTGTGCACGGTCCAGGCATCGGGACTGACCGTGACGGTGACCGCGCCGTTAGGTGTTGGTGAGGTGGCCGGTGGTGACCTCGGCCAGCCAGGCGGACCACTGCCCGGTGGTGAAGGCGATCACCGGGCTGTCGGCGATCTTGCTGTCCCTGATCTGCACGCCCGCGCTGGTGAAGTCGACCTCGACGCAGCCATTGGCTACGTCCGAAGCTCCCGTACCGGTACCCGGCCTCTGGTGGCGAGCGCGACGAACCGCCGCATCCCCGCTCGCGCGTCGGGTTCGCTCGTCGCGAGGTCCAGCACGGTATCCGCTTTGCTGGTCCGTGGCGGATCCGTTGCCACCAAGAGGTAGGGAAAGGCGCGGGAACGGTGCACCACGACATGCGGGGGCTGCGACACCGCAGAGCAGCCGTAGGGCACCGTGATGTGCACCGGTGCGAGCGGATCGAGCGCGAGCATCCGCCATTCCTCGGCGGCGGTGGTGTGACTGAGCACCGCCGCCGGGCCGCCGTAGAGCAGCGCCCCGGTGATCCTCGCCTCCCTGATCAGAGCGCCGGTGAAGGTGGCGTACACCCGCGGCAGCACCCGTCGCCAGCGCTGGGCTTCGAGGTTGGCGGCGACCACGCCGGGCCCGATATCAAGCAGCCGCAACTGATCGGTGTCGAGCAACCCGTGCTGGTCGCGGATCAGCTGCTGCCAGGTGGCTGCCCGAGACGGCTCCAGTGCACAGGGCAGGCGCGGGCGGTAATCGTCGATCATGGCCGTGACGGTCCCCCGCCCAGCCCACCGAGCGACACCCCGTCATGATCAATCTGGGGATGCCGCCCCACCTGTGGATAACCCGTGAGTGGCAATGCGGCCTCGGACTCGCATCGCCACTCACAGGGCCGCTAGGCCAAGGGCCGGTCGGTAGGCGCAACCGGAGAGGGGAGGATGTCGCGGCCGGTGAGGTGGTGGTCGGCGGCGGCGGCGGCGGAGCGGCCCTCGGCGATGGCCCATACGATCAGGGACTGCCCGCGGCCCATGTCTCCGGCGACGAATACGCCCGGCACGCTGGTCATGAAGCACGCGTCGCGGGCGACGTTGCCGCGCGTGTCGTACTTCACCCCCAGTCCCTCGAGGAGTTTGCCCTTCTCCGGCCCGGCGAAGCCCAGCGCCAGCAGCACCAGATCACAGGGCAGGTCCCGCCCGCTGCCGGACACCGGCACGAACGTGCGGCCTTCGGGGACGACCTCGACCAGCCGCAGCGCCCGCACCCGGCCGTCGCCGTCGTCGAGGAACTGCTGGGTGCTCACCGAGAACAGCCGCTCGCCGCCTTCCTCGTGGGCCGAGGACACCCGGTAGATCATCGGGTAGGTGGGCCAGGGCTGCGTGTCCGGGCGGTGCTCCGGCGGGGTCGGCAGGATCTCCAGCTGGGTCACCGAGGCCGCGCCCTGGCGGTGCGCGGTGCCCAGGCAGTCCGCCCCGGTGTCGCCCCCGCCGATGATCACCACATGCCTGCCCGCGGCATCGATCGGGGACCGCGGCACATCACCCTCCTGCACCCGGTTGGCCGGTGGCAGGTACTCCATCGCCTGGTAGATGCCGGAGAACTCGCGCCCGGGCACCGGCAGGTCCCGCCATGCGGTGGCACCACCGGCGAGCACCACGGCGTCGAAGCCGGCCCGCAGCTCGTCGACACCGAGGTCCTCCCCGACGTCGACACCGGCCCGGAACTCGGTGCCCTCGGCACGCATCTGCGCTAACCGCCGGTCCAGCCGGTGCTTGGCCATCTTGAACTCGGGGATGCCGTAGCGCAGCAGCCCGCCGATCCGGTCCGCGCGCTCGTAGACCACCACGTCGTGCCCGACCCGGGTCAGCTGCTGGGCCGCGGCCAGCCCAGCCGGGCCGGACCCGACCACGGCGACCGTCCGGCCGGTACGCACCTCAGGCACCACCGGGTGCACCCAGCCCTCGTCCCAGGCCCGGTCGATGATCTCGATCTCGACCTGCTTGATGGTCACCGCGTCGTCGTTGATGGCCAGCACGCAGGCCGTCTCGCACGGCGCCGGGCACAGCGTCCCGGTGAACTCGGGGAAATTGTTGGTGGCGTGCAGCCGCTCAGCGGCATCAGCCCAGTCCTGCCGCCACACCAGGTCGTTCCACTCCGGGATCAGGTTGCCCAGCGGGCAGCCCTGGTGGCAGAACGGGATCCCGCAGTTCATGCACCGGCCGGCCTGCTTCTCGACCGCGGACCGGCCGAAGTCCTCATAGACCTCGCGCCAGTCACGTAATCGCAGGTCGACGGGGCGGCGCGGCGGGTTGCGCCGCCCCGTGGTGAGGAAGCCCTTGGGATCAGCCATGAGCCGCCTCCATGATGGCCTCGTTGACGTCCCGGCCGTCGCGCTGCGCCGCCGCCTGGGCGGCCAGCACCCGCTTGAAGTCCTTGGGCATGACCTTGCCGAACCGGTCCACCGCGGTGTCCCAGCCGGCCAGCAGCGCATGGGCCACCGCGGACCCGGTCTCGGTGTGATGCCGCGCCACCGCGCCGGCCAGGAACGCGCGGTCCTCGTCGTCCAGCGGGTCCAGGTCGACCATCTCCTGGTTGATGCGGATGGCAGCCAGGTCGAGCACATAGGCGATCCCGCCGGACATCCCGGCCGCGAAGTTGCGCCCGGTCGGCCCGAGCACCACCACCCGGCCGCCGGTCATGTACTCGCAGCCGTGATCACCGACGCCCTCGACGACGGCCAGTGCACCGGAGTTGCGCACGCAGAACCGCTCGCCGACCATCCCGCGCAGGAACATCTCCCCGGACGTGGCGCCGTAGAGGATCACATTCCCGGCGATGATGTTGTTCTCGGCGGTGAACTGGGCGTCCGGGTGCGGGCGGACGGTGATCCGCCCGCCGGACAGGCCCTTGCCGACGTAGTCGTTGGCGTCGCCGACCAGCCGCAGGGTGATCCCGCGCGGCAGGAACGCCCCGAAGGACTGCCCGGCCGATCCGGTCAGCGTGATGTCGATGGTGTTGTCGGGCAGCCCGGCACCACCCCAGCGGCGGGTCAGCTGGTAGCCGAGCATGGTGCCCACGGTGCGGTTGACGTTGCGCACCGGCAGGTCCAGCCGCACCGGCGCACCGCCGGCCAGCGCGCCCTCGGCCAGTGCGATGAGGGTGTTGTCCAGCGCCTTGTCCAGCCCGTGGTCCTGCTCCACGGTCCGGTGCCGCGGGGTGTCGCCGGTGTTCCAGCCGGCGTGCAGGATCGGCGAGAGGTCCAGCCCGGCGGCCTTCCAGTGGTCGATGGCCGGGCGGGTGTCCAGCACCTCGGTGCGCCCGATCGCCTCCTCGAGGCTGCGGAACCCCAGTGCCGCCAGGTACTCACGGACCTCCTGGGCGATGAACTCGAAGAAGTTGACGACGTAGTCGGCCTTGCCGGTGAACTTCGCGCGCAGCACTGGGTTCTGGGTGGCCACCCCCACCGGGCAGGTGTCCAGATGGCAGACCCGCATCATGATGCAGCCCGAGACCACCAGCGGGGCGGTGGCGAAGCCGTACTCCTCAGCACCCAGCAGCGCCGCGATGACGACGTCGCGGCCGGTCTTGAGCTGGCCGTCGGTCTGCACGACGATCCGGTCCCGCAGCTTGTTGGCGATCAGCGTCTGCTGGGTCTCGGCCAGGCCCAGCTCCCAGGGCGTGCCGGCATGCTTGATCGACGACAGCGGCGAGGCCCCGGTGCCGCCGTCGTGACCCGAGATGAGCACCACGTCGGAGTACGCCTTGGCCACCCCGGCGGCCACCGTGCCGACCCCCACCTCCGACACCAGCTTGACGTGCACGCGGGCCCGCGGGTTGGCGTTCTTCAGATCGTGGATCAGCTGCTTGATGTCCTCGATGGAGTAGATGTCGTGGTGCGGCGGCGGCGAGATCAGCCCCACCCCGGGAGTGGAGTACCGGGTCTTGGCGATCCACGGGTACACCTTGGTCCCGGGCAGCTGCCCGCCCTCGCCGGGCTTGGCCCCCTGCGAGATCTTGATCTGCAGGTCATCGGCGTTGACCAGGTACTCGCTGGTCACGCCGAACCGCCCAGCAGCCACCTGCTTGACCGCCGAACGGCGCAGGTCCCCGTTGGCGTCGGGGGTGTAGCGGTCGGCGTCCTCGCCGCCCTCCCCGGTGTTGGACTTTCCACCGATGCGGTTCATGGCGATGGCCAGCACCTCGTGGATCTCCTGGGAGATGGATCCGTAGGACATGGCGCCGGTGGCGAACCGCGTGACGATGGACGTCACTGCCTCGACCTCGTCAAGAGGCACCGGAGCGCGCACACCCTCGCGGAAAGCGAAGAGGCCGCGCAGGGTCATCAGCCGCTGCGACTGCTCATCGACGAGCCGGGTGTACTCCTTGAAGACGTCGTAGCGGCCCGCCCTGGTGGAATGCTGCAGCGTGAACACCGTCTCGGGGCTGAAGACGTGCGGCTCGCCCTCGCGGCGCCACTGGTAGTCGCCGCCGATCGCGAGTTCCCGGTGCGGGGGGTGTACCCCGTCGGGGGGGTAGGCACGGCGGTGGCGCATCGCCACCTCGTCGGCCAGTGTGTCGAACCCGACCCCGCCGAGCCGGGAGGTGGTGCCGGTGAAGCAGGAGTCGATGACCTCGGGCCCCAGCCCGATCGCCTCGAAGATCTGCGCGCCGGTGTAGGAGGCCACTGTGGACACGCCCATTTTGGACATCGTCTTGCGAACGCCCTTGCCCAGCGCCTTGATCAGGTTGCGGGTGGCGGTCTTGGCGTCGGTGCCGTTGAGCAGGCCCCGCTCGGCGAGATCCTCCACAGTGGCCATCGCCAGGTAGGGATTGACCGCCGCCGCGCCGTAGCCAATCAGCAGCGCGACGTGATGCACCTCGCGGGCGTCCGCGGCCTCGACGATCAGGCCGACCTGGGTGCGGGTCTTCTCCCGCACCAGGTGGTGGTGCACCGCGCCGGTGAGCAGCAGGGACGGAATGGACGCGTGCTCGGCGTCGGCGCCCCGAGCGGAGAGCACGATCAACCGCGCGCCGTCGCGGACTGCGGCCGAGACCTCAGCGCGGATCTCGTCGAGCCGGCGGACCAGCGCCGCACCGCCGCCGTGCACGCCGTAGAGGCCTTTGACGGTGAAGGTCTGGTACTCGGGCTGATCGCTATCGTCGTTGACATGGATGATCTTGGCGAGTTCGTCGTTGTCCAGCACCGGGAACGGCAGCACAATCCGCCGGCAGGAGTCGCCGCTGGTCACCAGCAGGTTGGGCTCCGTACCCAGCTGCGCCTGCAGCGAGGTCACCAGCTCCTCCCGGATCGCATCCAGCGGCGGGTTCGTGACCTGGGCGAACAGCTGGGTGAAGTAGTCGAACAGCTGCCGGGAGTGCTGCGAGAACGGGGCCAGCGGGGCGTCATTGCCCATCGACCCGATCGGCTCTGCGCCGGTGCGGGCCATCGGTGCCAGCAGCACCCCGAGTTCCTCCTGGGTGTATCCCATCGTCTGCTGGCGGCGCACCAGCAAGGCGTGGGTATGCACCTCTCGCTCGCGTTCGGGCAGGTCCTCCAGCCGGGTCAGGCCCTCGGCGACCCAGTCGGCGTAGGGGTGCTCGGCGGCGAGCTGGCCCTTGATCTCATCGTCGCCCACGATCCGGCCGGCCGCGGTGTCGGCGAGGAACATCCGGCCCGGTTCCAGCCGTCCCTTGCACACCACCGTGGCGGGGTCGATGTCGAGCACTCCCACCTCGCTGGCCAGCACCACGAGGCCGTCCTCGGTGACCCAGTACCGGGCCGGGCGCAGGCCGTTGCGGTCCAGCACGGCGCCGATCACGGTGCCATCGGTGAACGCGACCAGCGCGGGGCCGTCCCAGGGCTCCATCAGCGTGGAGTGGAACTCATAGAACGCCCGGCGGGCCGGGTCCATCTCGTCGTGGTTCTCCCACGCCTCGGGGATCATCATCAGCACCGCGTGCGGCATCGAGCGCCCGCCCAGGTGCAGCAGCTCGAGGACCTCGTCGAAGGACGCGGAGTCGCTGCCCCCTCGGGTGACGATCGGGTAGAGGCGATTCAGGTCACCGGGGATGAGGTCGGTGGCGAGCTGGCTTTCCCGTGCGTGCATCCAGTTCCGGTTGCCGCGCAGGGTGTTGATCTCCCCGTTGTGTGCCACTAAGCGATACGGATGGGCCAGCGGCCAGGAGGGGAAGGTGTTGGTGGAGAACCGGGAGTGCACCAGCGCCAGCGAGCTGGTGACCCGCTCGTCGGACAGGTCCGGGTAGAAGCTCACCAGCTGCTCCTCGGTGAGCATTCCCTTGTAGACGATCGTGCGCCCGGACAGGCTCGGGAAGTAGACGTCGGCGTCGCGCTCAGCGCGCTTGCGCACGCAGTACGCGCGGCGCTCCAGGGCTAGCCCGGTCAGCGGCCTGGCGCCGGCTGCTGGGGCGGCCCCGAGGAACAGCTGCCGGAAGCGGGGCATTGCCGAGCGGGCGGTGGGGCCGACCCCCTCGGGGTTGACCGGCAACTCCCGCCAGCCCAGCACCCGCATGCCCTCCTCGGCCGCGATGGCCGCAATGGCCTCCGCGATGGCCTCGGAGCCGCCGACCGGCAGGAAGGCGGTGCCGACCACGTACTCGCCCGGCGCGGGCAGCGCGAAGTCGACGACCTCGCGGAAGAAACCATCGGGGACCTGGAACAGGATGCCGGCGCCGTCGCCGGTATCGGCTTCCCCGCCCCGGGCCCCCCGGTGCTCAAGGTTACGCAGCGCAGTGAGAGCGTTGCGCACGGTGCGGTGATGTCGGTGCCCGGCGAGGTCGGCCACGAAGGCCACGCCACAGGCGCCGTGCTCGTAGGCGGGGTCGTACAGACCCGCTGCCGGGCGCCTGGCAAGCCGATGTGTGGCGGCCATGGGCGCCTCCCGCCGTCTCGATTGCAGCCGGTTCACGCATCGGGACGACATAGGCCCAGCTGCGGTTACTCGCAGGTTACCCCAGCGCAGATTACCAAGTCGTTATCTCTTCTGGCGGGCGGCTGGACGGCCGGCCCGGCGGCAGAGCTGGAGCGGGCCAGCGGCAATTCCCCCCGTACGTACTAATGCAAGAACCAATGCAAGAACGTAAGCTCAACATGGCCTCGCGCTGGGGTGAACGCGATGACCCACCGGCCGGCCCAACGGGTCCGAGGCCGCCCGTCAGCGGCCACTCGGCGGACTTCGGCCGGCCGGAACCCCTGCCGGTGCGCGTCGGCGATTGTCAGAACGGAGCGGAGCGGTCGAGATGCAGCGGATCGGTCACGGGGTAGCGGCCCCGCCCTCGCGCGGGGTCACCTGGCGCAAGAGCAGCCACAGCAACCCCAGCGGCAACTGCGTCGAGGTGACGGAGCTGGCAGACGGGCGGATCGCCGTCCGCAACTCCCGGCACCCGGGTGGTCCGGCGCTGATCTACACCCGCGCCGAGATGGCCGGGTTCATCAAGGGCGCCAAAGGGGGCGATTTCGACGCGTAAGATTGTGGCAACACTCATCAACTTACCGTAGCGCCCGTAGCGTGGCATGATCTCGGGAGCCGCGTTTGTCCGGTGAGGGGATGGAGTCTTGAGAGTCTCTCAGCCAGACCGCGACCCTGACGACGGTGTCCCGGGCCAGCGGCACGGGAGCCCGACCGTGCTGCGCATCGCATTGGGCGCGCAGCTCCGCCGGCTCCGCGAGGCAGGCGGAATCAGCCGCGCCGCCGCCGGTGCTGCGATCCGTGCTTCGCATGCCAAGATCAGCCGTCTCGAGCTCGGGCGGGTCAGCTTCAAAGCGCGCGACGTGGCTGATCTGCTCACCCTGTACGGCATCACCGGGGAACCGGAACGGGAGGCGTTCCTCGCGTTGGCTCAGCGCGCCAACGCGCCCGGCTGGTGGCACAACTACGGTGACATCCTGCCGGGCTGGTTTGAGCTGTACCTGGGGCTGGAGCAGGCCAGTTCGGTGATCCGCAACTACGAGGTCCAGTTCCTGCCCGGCCTGGTGCAGACCGAGGACTATGCCCGCGAGGTGGTCCGGCTCTGCCATTTCGGGGCTGACGAGATCGAGCGCCGCGTCGCGCTGCGGATGGCACGCCAGGACGTCCTCACCCGGCCAGGGGCGCCCGAGTTCTGGGGCGTGGTCGACGAAGCGGTGCTCCGGCGACCGCTGGGCGGCCGGGAGACCGGGCGCGCGCAGCTCCGGCATCTGCTCGAGGTGGCCGAGCTGCCGAACATCACGATCCAGGTAGTGCCATTCCACGTCGGTGGTCACGCCGCGGCCGGTGGCCCGTTCAGCATCCTGCGATTCGCCGAGCCTGACTTACCGGACATCGTGTACCTCGAACAGCTCACCAGCGCCCTGTACCTGGACAAGAAGCACGAGACCAACGACTACCTGGTCGTCATGGATCGCTTGTGCGTCCAGGCCGAGTCACCCACCAACACCACGAGCTTCCTCCACGGGATCCTCAAGGAGAGCTGACCCAGCTCGGTGACCTGGCGGCGCGGGGCATTGCCGGTCTCGCTGACCCGGTCCTCCATACTGGGCTCCCGCCAGCACTGGCGGGAGCGGATGCGTAACTGGCGTGGAAGGTTCCGGCGTGAGTTCGCCCGAGGAGATCCGGGATGCGCTGCGGCTGTTCCCCCGGCACCGCATCAGGCGGTGGGTGTCCAGGAGAGACGGGTCCCTGCGGGCAGCAGTGGCCATCAGCGTCGTCACCGGCGGCAGCGGGCCCGCGGTGCTGCTCACCCGGCGCATCGCCGCACCGCGTGAGCAGTACGTGCTGCCGGGGCGGCGCCTCGATCCCCGGGAATCCGCACCCGACGCGGCCCGCCGGGCGCTAGCCGAGGAGGCCGGGATGCGGCTGCCGCCGGAGTCGGTGCTCGGGCAGCTGGACGACTACCCGGCCCGCTCCGGGCTCGTGATCACGCCGGTGGTGGCGTGGGCCGGGGCACCGCACCGCCGAGAAGCTGCCCAGGAGACCTCAGTGCTGGCCGTCCCGTTCGCCGACCTCGACGTCGAGCCGGTGTTCGTGGCCAGCTCGGAGTCCGGCCGCCCGGTGATCCGGCTGCCCCTGCACGGTGAGTGGCTGCACGCCCCGACAGCCGCGGTGCTCTACCAGTTCCGCGAGGTAGTCCTCCAGCACCGCCCCACCCGGGTAACCCACCTGGAGGAACCCGTCTTCGCCCCCCATCCGCATTCAGCGGGCTGAGCGGGGTTATCCGGGCGCCAGTACCCCGCTCAGCCCGCTGAATGCGGACGGGCTTATAGGGTGTGATATGGCTGGGCGGGGGACGGTTGGTGAGCGGCTCGATCGTGCGCGTCGGTGCCGTTTCGTGGGTCGGCGGGCTGAGCTGGAGCTCTTCGCCGCTGCGGTGAGTGCGCCGGAGCCGCCCTTCACCGTGCTGTATGTGCACGGACCGGGCGGGGTGGGCAAGACCGCGTTGCTGCAGAGTTTCGCCGAGGTGGCGACCGCGGCAGATGCTCTCGCGGTACGGCTCGACGCGCGGCACTGCGAGCCGTCTCCGGTGGGCTTCATGGCCGGTCTGCGGCAGGCGCTGGACCTGCCCGAAGCCGGTTTCCGGCTCGACGCGCTAGCCGAGCGGGGGAAGGCTGTCCTGCTCGTCGACACCTACGAGGCCGCGGCGGCCGTCGACGACTGGGTGCGCGACGAGCTGGTGCCGGCGCTGCCGGCCGGGGTGCTGGTGGTGCTGGCCGGCCGGCAGCCCCCTGCCGTCGGGTGGCGGGCCGACCCCGGCTGGGGCGCGTTGCTGCGGGTGATCTCGCTGCGCAACCTGGCGCCGGAGGACAGCCGGGCCTTCCTGCGGGCCGCCGGGGTCCCGCAAGCCCTGCACGCCGACGCACTGGCCTTCTCGCACGGCCACCCGCTCGCCCTATCGTTGTTGGTCGAGGTGCTGGAGCAGCAGGACCCGCCCACCGCGGCCGAGCTGGCCGGCGACCCCGACGTCGTGCGGGTGCTGGTGGAGCGGTTCACTGCCACCGTTGCCTCACCGCGGCATCGGCAGGCGCTGGAAGCCTGCGCGCTGGTCCGGGCCATGACGGAGTCGCTGTTGCGAATCGCACTGGGCACCGACGACGCGGGTGAGCTGTTCATGTGGCTGCGGAGCCTGTCGTTCGTCGAGGACAGTGCCCACGGGCTGACCCTGCACGACCTGGCCCGTGACGTGCTCGACTCCGATCTGCGCTGGCGTGACCCGGCCCGCTATGAGCAGCTGCGCCACCGGCTGCACGAGCAGTTAGCCATTGATGTCCAGGACAGCACCGGGGACGTCCAGCAGCGCCTGCTGCTGGACGTGCTGTTCCTGCACCGGATGAGCCCGGCGTTGCGCGGCGCCTATGACTGGGACGGGGTGGGCAAGGCCCGGGTGGAGCCCGCTGCGGCGGCAGACCGGGCCGGGATTCTGGCGATGGTCGCCCGCCACGAGGGCGAGGACGCCGCCGGCTGGGCCGAGTTCTGGCTCGATCGGCAACCGGGCGCGTTCAGTGCGTTTCGCGGCGCCGGTGGCGCGTTGCTCGGTTTCTGCTGTTACCTGCGGTTGCCCGACACCGCGGTGGCCGACCGGGACGCGGACCCGGGCACGCGGGCGGCCTGGATGTTCGTGCAGCGCCACGGCCCCGCCCGGCCCGGCGAGCAGGTGACGTTCCTCCGGTTCATCATGGACGCTGAGGTCTACCAGCGCCCCTCCCCCGCGTTCAACCTCCGGGCGGCGGTGACCGGGCGGAACTGGCTGTGCAATCCGCGGCTGGCCTGGGATGTGCTGGCCGCGCAGGACCCATACCCGCTGCACGAGGAGCTGGCCTACCTCGACTACGACCGTGCCCCGGAGGCCGACTTCACGATCGGCAGCCGCCGGTTCGCCGCGTACGCCCACGACTGGCGGCGCCGGCCACTGGAGCAATGGGCCACGCTGATGGACCAGCGCGGGGCGAACCGGGCGGCCGTGACGCCCGAACCGGGCGCGACCGTGCTGGTGCTGTCCCGGCCCGAGTTCGATGAGTCGGTCCGGGCCGCGTTGCGCAACCTGTCCCGACCGGCGTTACTGGCCGGCAACCCGCTGCTGAGCTCCCGACTCGTGCTCCGGGCTGCGGCCGGTGCCCGATCACCGGAGGTGCTGGCCGGCGTCGTCCGGGCGGCCATTGAGGCGCTGCGTGGCGACCCGCGGGATGAGAAGCTCTACCGTGCTGTGGACCGCACCTACCTGCGGCCCGCGATGACCCAGGAGCGTGCCGCCGAGTTACTCGGCCTGCCGTTCAGTACCTACCGGCGCCATCTGTCCCAGGGAGTGGCCCGGGTCATCAGCCTGCTGTGGCACGACGAGCTGTACTCGTAGGGCCGGTCTGGTTACCGGCCTCCCGGGAATCCGCGGTGGTGGACATCCTCGGACATCCGGACGACTGCGAGATAGAATTCGAGCATTACCCGCCAGAACGCGAGGCTGATGAACGCGATGATTAATCCGAGCAGAAGTGTCGCGAAGCCCGCTGCGCTGCTGATCGCGAACGTAAAGATGACGTAGAAGAGATAGCTCAGGGTGATGCCAATAAGGCCCAGAACGTAGAGAACCCTGATGATCGACGGGGTGACGAAGTGGTTGAAGCTGAAGTCGAATAGCGCCGCGAAGAATCCCTTCGCCTGCGGCTGCCAGGCGGGCGGCTGCCCACCTGTGCTCTCCGGATGCGGCGGCGGGCCGAACGGGCCGGGCGGCGGACTGTAGGTCATCCGATACTCCTCGAGCTAGCCCCCTCAGGCTACCGGGGCAGTACACCCGCCTGGGGGTCTGTCGGGCAAGCGCCGGCCTCCGCAGTGACGATCGGGTCACCTCGGGTAACTGATCCAGCTGCACTGAAGAAAAGGTTGATGGCGCGGTGCACTCGAATAGCCGAATGGCCGGCCGGGAATCGAGCAGTGATCGGCCTGTCGGCTGAGCAGCCGTCCGGCGCACGATGAGGTCTTCACGCCGAGGAGATCCGCGATGCGCACAGCCGGGCACCACGCAGTCGTCATCGGGGCCAGCATGGCCGGCCTGCTCACCGCCAGGGTCCTGACCGAGTCCTATGACCGCGTCACCATCGTGGAGCGCGACATCCTGCCCGCGTGTGGCGAGCATCGCCGCAGCGTACCGCAAGCCCACCACCTGCACGGTCTGCTGGCCAGCGGCCTCGCTGCGCTGGAGGCATTGTTCGACGGATTCGCCGACGAGATGGTGCTGGCCGGTGGACTGCTCGGCGACATCTTGGCGGACTGCCGCTGGTACCTCGACGGCCACCACTACCGGCAGGTGCCCAGCGGCCTGCACGGCCTGACCGCCAGCCGGCCGCTGCTGGAGGGCCACGTCCGGCAGCGGGTCCGGGCCCTGCCTGCGGTCCGCGTGCTGGATGGCTGCGCCGCTGCCGGGCTCGAGGTCAGCGCCGACGGCCGCCGGGTGATCGGCCTGCGGGTGCTGCCCAGGGCGGACGGCGCCGCCGCGCAGGTGGTGGACGCCGACCTGGTGGTGGACGCCTCCGGCCGCGGCTCGCGCACGCCGGTCTGGCTGGAGCAGCTCGGGTACCCCCGGCCGGCCCGCGACGAGGTCCGGGTCGGGGTCGGCTATGCGTCGCGGCTCTACCGGCTCGACCCCGATGTGCTCGGCGGCGAGGGTTTCGGGATCTCGAACGGGACCCTGACCCACCGTTACGGCGGCGGCCTGCAGCTCCTGGAGCACGGGCAGATGCTGGTCACTATCGGCGGGTACGAGGGCAATCACCCGCCCGTCGACCCCGAGGGCTTTGCCGCGTTCGCCGCCCAGCTCCCGGCTGGCCTGCATGAGGTCATCCAGCAGGGCGAACCGCTCAGCGACCCGGTCCGCTTCACCTTCCCGGTCAGCGTGCGCAACCGCTACGAGCGGCTGTGCACCCGGCGGCAGGGGCGATTCCCGGACGGGCTGCTCGTCCTGGGCGACGCGATGTGCAGCTTCAATCCGTTCTACGGTCAGGGTATGAGCGTCGCCGCGCTGGAAGCGCTCGCATTGCGCGGCTGCCTGCGCGGCGGCACCCACCGGCTGGCGGCTCGGTACTTCCGGGCGGCCGCCAAGATCGTGGACAGTGCCTGGGACATCAGCGTCACGGGTGACCTCCGGCTGCCTGAGGTGGTGGGCCGCCGCACCCTGAAAGTGCGCCTGATCAACGCCTACCTCCCGCATCTGCACGCTGCCGCCGCCGTCGACCCCCGGGTCGGTGCCGCCTTCCTCCGCGTAACCAACCTCCTATCCCCACCCCCCCGCCTGCTGAGCCCCACCCTGCTGTGGCGCGTGCTGCGCGCCACAGCCCCGTCCGCATTCAGCGGGCTCAGCGGGGTTACTGGCGCCCGGATAACCCCGCTCAGCCCGCTGAATGCGGCACCAGGGTGCAAGACTGAGTCTTGTGGCGGAGCTGAACGGCGTCCCAGCTGACCTCGACCAGGTCAAGGCCCTCGCTGTGACCAACCACGGTCACTTCACCTCGATGCGAGTCGACGATCAGCGGGTACGCGGCCTCGCCCTGCACCTGGAGCGCCTGATGCGGGATTGCCGCCGGGTGTTCGATGCCGACCTGGATCCCGACCGCATCCGGCACCTCGTTCGCCACGCGCTGGCCGACGTCACCCGGTCAGCGGTGGTGCGGGTGACCGTGTTCGACCCCGCCCTCGAACTCGGGCATATCGGTGCCGACGCAGACCCGCGCATCCTGGTCACGATCCGACCAGCCGCGCACACCCCGCTTACCGCGCTGCGCCTCCAATCGGCTATCTATTGTCGCGATATGCCTGACATCAAGCACGTCGGACTGTTCGGTTCCCTTCAGCGCCGGCGCATCGCGCAGCGCAACGGCTTCGGCGACGTGCTGTTCACCGGCGCCGACGCCACTATCTCCGAAGCGGCCACGTCGAACATCGGGTTCGTCGACGGCGACCGGATCGTCTGGCCCCAGGCGGACTGCCTTCCCGGCGTGACCATGAGACTGATCAGCCAGGCCCGGGGCGCGCAGGCCACCACCGTGCCGGTCACTCTCGGCCAGCTGGCCGACGTGGATGCGGTGTTCGCCACCAATGCCGCGGTCGGGATCCGCCCCATCAGCGCTATCGACGACATCCAGTGGCCGGATGAGCATCCTGCGCTGGGTGTCCTGCGCAAGGAGTACACCAGCCTCCCCGCTGAGCGGTTGTAGCAAATTGGCTCGGCACGCCGCAGACTCGCACCGGGCTGCGCCCCGGGAGAGCTACTATCTGCACTCATGCTGGATCCCGCCCTCTTCACCGCCCCCGCCATGCGAGCTGCGCTGGCGGCGCGGGACATCAGCCAGGTGTACCGCTTGCTCAACAAGGCCGGTGTCTCTCAGCGCACGATTGCTGAGCTGGCCGGGCAGAGCCAGAGCGAGGTCTCAGAGATCATCAAGGGCCGCCGGGTGCAGG
>JBOHFT010000032.1:0-33018 GCA_050699815.1 Pseudonocardiaceae bacterium
GATCAAGGGTCACGACCAGCTCACCGCCATCCCACCAGGCTGACGCGCGGGCTACCGCACCGCCGCCGACGGCGAGCTCAGCGGCGGCGGCCCGGCCCCGGGTGCGGACCTCGACCGGATCGAACCCGCGGGCCCGCATCCACCAACGGGTCCAGGCCGGCTCGCCGAGCCGCCAGCCGCCGGGCAGCGCGAACGGATCCACCACCGGCCCGGTGGGCTCCAGCGCCAGCAGCGCGCGCAACCCGGCCGCGGCGAGCACCTCAGCAGGTGGTTCGGCACGGACCTCGGCCCGGCGCTCGACCAGCCTGGTGTCCAGCCGGCCGGCCCGCACGTCGGCATCGGCCAGCAGCGCACGCAGGAAACCGGTGTTGGTGCCCACGCCCAGGATGCTGGTCTGGGCCAGCGCGGTGTCCAGCCGGTGCAGTGCGGTGTCCCGGTCCGGGCCATAAGCGATGATCTTGGCCAGCAGTGGGTCGTAGTCACTGCCGATCGTGGCGCCCGCCACCAGCCCGGAGTCGACCCGCACCCCCGGCCCGGAGGGTTCGCGCAGGTGCAGGATCCGCCCGCCAGTGGGCAGGAAACCACGGGAAGGGTCTTCGGCGTAGATCCGTGCCTCGACGGCGTGGCCGTCGAGGCGCACATCGTCCTGGCGCAGCGCCAGCGGCTGCCCGGCGGCCACCCGCAGCTGCAGCTCGACCAGGTCCAGCCCGGTGACCAGTTCGGTGACCGGGTGCTCGACCTGCAGCCGGGTGTTCATCTCCAGGAAGAAGAACTGATCGGGCGCATCGGCCGGCACGAGGAACTCCACGGTGCCCGCACCGGTGTACCCGACGGCCCGCGCGGCATCGACCGCGGCGCGGCCCATCCGGGCCCGGGCCGCGGCGTCGAGCAGCACCGAGGGCGCCTCCTCGACGATCTTCTGGTGCCGCCGCTGCAGGCTGCACTCACGCTCACCGAGGTGCACCGCGCCGCCGTGCGCGTCGGCCAGCACCTGGATCTCGAGATGCCGCGCGGCGGTGACCAGCCGCTCGACGAGCAGGGTGCCGTCGCCGAAGGCACCCCGGGCCTCCCGGCGGGCGCCGGCGATGGCCTCGGGCAGGTCGTCAGCCCGGGAAACCACCCGCAGGCCCTTGCCACCACCCCCGGCGGACGGCTTGAGCAGCACCGGATAGCCGATGTCACCGGCCGCGGCGGCCAGCCCGGCATCGTCGAGGCCCGCACTGTCGCTGCCGGGCACCACCGGGACACCGGCAGCGGCCACGGTCTGCTTGGCCCGGATCTTGTCGCCCATCGCCTCGATGGCGCCAGCAGGCGGGCCGACGAACACCAGGCCGGCGTCACCGCAGGCGCGGGCGAAGGCGGCGTTTTCCGAGAGGAACCCGTAACCCGGGTGCACGGCCTGCGCCCCGGTGCGCGCGGCGGCGTCCAGGATGGCGCCGGGGCAGAGATAGGACAGCGCGGCTGGCGCGGGGCCGAGCCGGACGGCGATGTCGGCGTCGCGGACGTGCCGGGCGCCGGCGTCGGCGTCGCTGTACACGGCCACCGAGCGGATGCCCATGGCGCGCAGCGTGCGGATCACCCGGACCGCGATCTCGCCGCGGTTGGCCACCAGCACCGTCTCGAACACGCCCCTCACATCCGGAAGACGCCGAAGCCACCCGGCTCCAGCGGCGCGTTGGCGGCGGCGGACAGCGCGAGCCCGAGCACCATCCGGGTGTCCGCCGGGTCGATCACCCCGTCGTCCCACAGCCGGGCCGTGGCGTAGTAGGGGTGGCCCTGGTGCTCGTACTGGGCCCGGATGCGGTCGGTGAAAGCCACCTCGTCGGCGCCGCCGCGGACCGCGGCGAGCACCATGGCGGCCTGTTCCCCGCCCATCACCGAGATCCGCGCATTGGGCCACATGAACAGAAACCGCGGCGAGTAGGCCCGGCCGCACATCGAGTAGTTTCCCGCGCCGAACGAGCCGCCGATGATGACCGTCAATTTAGGCACCCGGGTGGTCGCGACCGCGGTGACCATCTTGGCGCCGTGCTTGGCGATCCCGCCGGCCTCGTACTCCCGGCCCACCATGAAGCCGGAGATGTTCTGCAGGAACACCAGCGGCACGCCACGCTGATCGCACAATTCGATGAAATGCGCGCCCTTGAGCGCTGACTCGCTGAACAGGATCCCATTGTTGGCCACAATGCCCACCGGGTGGCCGTGCAGCCGGGCGAAACCGGTGACCAGGGTGGCGCCGTACTCGGCCTTGAACTCGTGCAAGCGGCTGCCATCGACGATCCGGGCGATCACCTCCCGGACGTCATAAGGGGTGCGCGGATCCACCGGCACCACGCCGTGAATCCCGTCCAGGGCAGGCTCCTCGGTGGCGATGGCCTCCCACGGCCGGGGCGGGCGGGGTCCGAGGGTGCCGACGATGGAGCGGACGATCCGCAGCGCGTGCGCGTCGTCGGCCGCGAGGTGGTCGGTCACGCCCGAGACCCGGGAGTGCAGGTCCCCGCCGCCGAGTTCCTCAGCGCTGACCACCTCACCGGTGGCGGCCTGCACCAGCGGCGGCCCACCGAGGAAGATCGTGCCCTGGTTGCGGACGATCACCACCTCGTCGCTCATGGCCGGCACGTAGGCGCCGCCCGCGGTGCAGGAGCCCAGCACCGCGGCGATCTGCGGGATACCCCGCGCGGACATCGTCGCCTGGTTGTAGAAGATCCGGCCGAAGTGCTCCCGGTCGGGGAACACCTCGTCCTGGGCGGGCAGGTAGGCCCCGCCGGAGTCGACGAGGTAGAGGCACGGCAGGCGGTTGTGCAGCGCCACCTCCTGGGCGCGCAGGTGCTTCTTGACCGTCATCGGGTAGTACGTGCCGCCCTTGACGGTGGCGTCGTTGGCGACGATCACGCACTCCCGGCCGGCCACCCGGCCGATCCCGGTGATGACCCCCGCGGCCGGGGCCTCGCCGCCGTACATGCCGGTGGCCGCCAGCGGGGACAGCTCCAAAAACGGCGAGGAGGGGTCGACCAGCGAGTCGACGCGGTCGCGGGGCAGCAGCTTGCCGCGCGCCACATGCCGTTGCCTGGCCTGGGCCGGTCCGCCCAGCCGGGCTGCCGCGAGCCGCTCGCGCAGGTCGGCCACCAGCGCGGCGTGCGCCTGCGCGTGGCGCGCGGTGGCCGCCGGATTCACCGCGCCGGCCAGGGCATCCACCGGTCACTCCCCTCTCCAGGGCCACCGTACGCCCCGCCGCCGAGTGGTCCGCCGAAGAGCGCGACAGGAGCCCGAGGGTGGGGTTTTCTCACTCAAGGTGACAATTTATCACTATCAAGTGAACTGTGGTATCACTTAGAAGGTACTGGTCAACGGTGTAGCAGGAGGTGTTTCTGGTGGCTCTTGTTAGCCGGAGTGCACCATGCCCCACCGACGGTCCCCTCTCGAGCCCCAACTCTCGTGCCAGGAGCCACCATGAAACGACATGTTCCAGAACAGCTACTACGTCGTCGGTGAAGGCCTGTGGACCTTCGACGACGCCCAGCAGCCGACCTGCTCGTGCCCGGTGGCACGCGACGAGGTGAGGATGTTCCGGTTCTCCCGGCTGGGTCCCCAGGGCGAGCCGACTGATCCCGCGCTGAACAAGGCACTCGCCAAGGCGATGACCCCCGCACCCACGGCCACCCAGCCCGACTCCACCGCAGACGGCATAGGCAGCCGCATCCCGGCCGGGTTCACCTACATCGGGCAGTTCGCCGACCACGACCTCACCCAGGACCCCACCGCGTTGGCGCCGGACGATGAGGTCACCGTGGACAAGCTGGTCAGCGGCCGCTCCCCGGCGCTGGACCTGGACTCCGTATATGGTCGCGGCCCCCAACACCCCCAAGACCAGCGCTTCTACGCCGCCGACGGGATCAAGCTCAAGACCGGCACCACGGAGGCATTCAGCTTCCCTCCCGGTATCCCGGACCTGACCAATCCGAACCCCCCGGGCACGAGCGCCACAAACGTCGACCGCGACGGGTTCGACCTGCCGCGGGTCGGGACCGGGCCGACGAAAGCCGCGCAACGGGAGGCGCTGATCCCCGACACCCGCAGACTCCGATCTGGTCGACGACGTGTTCACCAACGGCCGGAAGTTCTTCGAGGTCACCGGCAGCTCCGGGGCCGGCACGACCACTTACGGGAACACCGCGACCATGCCGATCGAGTTCTCGGTGGCCGCCTACCGGCTGGGCCACAGCATGATCCGCGCCGGATACCAGTGGAACCGCGTGTTCAACAGCGGCTCGCCCCTCAGGATCGCCACCCTGTTCCAGCTGTTCACCTTCAGCGGGACCAGCGGCACCCTCACCGCCACCAATCCGGCTACTCCGGATGAGTTGGATAAACCAGATGCCGGGACGTTCCTCCGCCTGCCCACCAACTGGATCGTGGACTGGCGACGGCTGCATGACTTCACCGGCACCACCCTGGCCGAGAAACTCCCCCCGACGGGCTCACCAACGAGACTAAACGCATCGACACCCTGCTGGTCAGCCCCTTGGACCAGCTCCCGGCCGGAACCTTCGTCGAGGGCCGCAACCACAACCCGCCCATCGACATCAACGACATCCAGCGCAACCTGGCCTTCCGCAACCTCACCCGCGCGAACATGGTCCGGCTCGCCTCCGGGCAGCAGATGGCGTGCCTGTTCGGCGCCAAGGAACTCACCGCTGCGGAAATCCTCACCGGTGACGGCTCTGCCGCCAACCTGAGCCAGCTCGACCAGGCGCAGCAGGACGCCCTGGTCGCCAGCACCCCGCTGTGGTTCTACATCCTGCGGGAAGCCGAGATTAACGACGGCAGGCTCGGCGCCGTCGGCGGGCGGATCGTGGCCGAGGTGTTCCACCGCGCCATGGAGGTCAGCACCTACTCCATCGTCCGCGAGCCCCAGTGGCGGCCGACCTTCGGCCCGGACAGTGAAACCTTCCGTATGGTCGACCTGCTGTTGTTCGCCTTCAAGGACGTCGCCGACCTCAACCCCCTCGGCAACTAACGCTGCGACGACCTGCTGGTCCACCTGATCTCGGTGGGCCAGCGGCCCGCACCGCCAGGATCAGGCGACGTCGAACAGGTGCCTCCCGACGCCGCAACCGGTGTCGTGCCACCAGCGGCGCAGGCAGCTGCCGCACTGCACCCAGACCAGGTTGACGTCGGAATCAAGGAGGTACAGCGCGGTGTTGTCGCCGCAGTAGGCGCAGGGCAGCCACGCGCGGCGGCCGATGTCTGCTTGCGGGTCGAGCCTCATCTCATCACTCCAGGCTGTCGGGGAGCACACCGTCGGCGATGAGCGCGTCGTAGGTGGCTTGCTGGTCGGGGTCGAGGTTGGTGTAGAGCATCCGATGTGCTTCGGCTTCGCCGGTGTAGATCTCAGTGGGGTCCCAGTGCCAGCTGAAGGCATCCAGGACGGCGGCGAGGCGGGCGCATTCGTGCGCGGTGAGATCGATGTTGAACGGGACGAGGCTGGCCACAGCGCACCTCCGGGGTCTGATCGGATAAGAGCGGCCGGCACCGAGATCACCGACCTGGCCATCCCGGGCGCCGTACGGATACAGAGCCACGAGGACATCCCCTGCGTACAATCTGGGGTCCGGAAATTCTTCGCTGTGCTCAGGCCGCCGGCCGCGCGGTGCCCGTCGCGTTGAAGGCGTACGTGCCGGCCGCGTGGCTCAGGCATCGTGTGACGTCGGCGGCGAGGGCCTCGGCCCGCTGCAGGTGCGGCGTGACGGTGCCCCAGGCCGCCCAGCTCTCCCGGGCGGCCGCGGTGAGCTCGCCGAGGTGGCGGGCGATCCGCGCCAGGTCCCAGACCAGTGCCAGGGTCTCCGCACTGGTGGTCATCGGCAAGGCAGCAGCGGTAGCCAGCGCCGCCGCTGCCGCTTCAATCGGGGCATCCATCGTGGGTTCCATGACATGTCGCCATTCCGGGTTCGGCTCAGACCGTGCACTACACAGAGTCGGCCTCCCCGCTGTCTGATACACCGCCGGTTGAAGTCCATCACCCCACCCTCGCCAAGCCGTGCACTCGACGCCACCGACATGCCTGTCCGTTCAGACGCCGGTGGCGACAAGTTCACGGCGCCGACCCGGTATCACGGAGCAGATCCAGGTCCTCTCGTCTCTGCGTGCTGCGCAGGCAGCGGCGGGTACGGTCCCAGCTCGCTGGGCCGTGAGCAGGCTGCAGGAGGTAGACTGATGCGATTCCCGGACCCTGTCGCCGTCACCTGCCTGACCTGCGGGCAGCCGTCCGTCATGGCCGAGACCCCCACCGGCGCGGTGCGCGTGCACTGCGGCACCTGGCGCTGGCAGTGCGACACCGCTGGCACCAGCACCGGGCACACGGTGACGCCCATTGGCCGGACCGCGCTGGGCGCTGCTAGCGATCAGGAGTTGGCAGCCTGAGGCTGATCGCGCACCGCCGCGAGCGCGGCGGACACCCCTGTGACGAGCACCGCGTCGGGCAGCGCAACCGCTACGCCAGCTATCTAGCCGGCGGTGCTGACGCTGATGTTGGGGGTGAGCATGTCGGCGTAGCCTTCGGCGAGGTCTGGGGTGATCTCAGCGCAGATTCCTTCGGCGATGAGTGCGTCAGCCAGGGCGGCGGTGTCGATGCCGGTCGCTGTGGTGATCTTGTGGATGTCGGCTGGTTGTCCGTTCAGCAAGGGGCGTAGGGCGGTGGACTGCCCCGAGATCCGCGGGCCACTGCAGATCCGCATCACGGAGCTGACCCCGGCGCTCGCCCAGGTTGGGGATTTCTTCGTCCTCGATGGGAGGCATGTCGTGCGCTCCCGCTACGACGAGACAGGTCGGTTTGTTCATGCCGAGGTGATGGGCGACTCGGCCAGCGCATCGCCGTTGCTGGCCATCGCCGAGCTGCTGTGGAACCAGGCGGCGAACTTCAGCACCTGGTGGGACGCGCACCCGCGCTATCACCGCGACACCCCGGTGGCATGACCACGTGCCCCGGGGGAGGTCACAACCGGTCGCGCACAGCGAGATAGCCAGGCTGTTGCGGAAGATCCGCGACGACGCCGGGGTGAGTTCCGGCATTGAAGCAGGACGGCTCGCGGGCTTCTCCCAGGCCAAGGTCTCCCGCATGGAGGCAGGCCGGTTCGTCCCCTCTCCGGCCGACGCCGAGCGCTACGCCCGCGCGCTGGGTGCCTCGGCTGCGATTCGACGTCAGCTCGTCGCGATGGCACAAGACCTCCACGAGCAACACCGGGCAGCGACACCGGCGCGGGTATCCGTCAGCCGCTCCGCGGCAACCCATGAACAACGAGTACGCCGCAACGAGGCGCGATCTACCCACCTCTCGGTGTTCCACCCGCTCGTGATCCCGGGCCTGCTCCAAACCGAGGAGTACGTCCGGGCGGTGTTCACCTCCGGCGACCTGTCGCAGCCGGAGGTTGATGCTCGCGTTGCCGCACGGCTAGCGCGCGCTGAGATCCTCCAGGAACCAGGCCGCCAGTTCACCTTCGTGCTCACCGCAGGCGCATTGGGTTGGCGCGTGGGCAGTCCCGAGGTGATGGTGCGGCAGGTTGAGCACATCGCCGAGATGAGCCGGCGCCCTCAGGTCCGGGTCGGCGTGATCCCCTGGGGGGTCAAGACCCACGTCTTCCCGCCCTGCGGATTCGACCTCTACGACGAGCACACCGTCGTGGTCGGCGTCATCGGCGGCTCTGTCTACTACAACGACCCCGCGGATGTCGCGCGGTATGTCGCGATGCTGGCAGCACTTGAGCATCTTGCTGTCTTCGGGGACGAGGCTCGCACTGAACTACGACACATCGCAGACGCATACCGAGACCGCACCTGACGCGAAGAACGCTTCGACAGCACCTTCAGTCGCTTGTACTGGGAGTCCTTACCAGCCGGGATCCGGATGCCGAAGGTAGTACGGTTGACCCCTGGGGCACGCAACACCCGATTCGGCACGGCCTGCGCTGGTGGTGCAGAATCTGCCGCAGAGGGAGGTCATCATGCAAGACCATGAACCAACGGTCCGCAGCCGCGAGCTGGGTGACGGACTGCGCCGGGCGATGGAGAACGCCGGGCTGGCCGGCAAGGATGTCGCGAAGCTGCTCGACCTGTCACCGAGCTGGGTGTCCCGGCTGATCTCGGGCAAGCGCAACGTTAGCGCGGTGCAGGCGTCGGCATTCCTGGCGGTGTGCCAGGCGCCGAGCGCGGAGCGTGAGCGGCTGCTGGAGCTCTGCGAGGAGCAGCACACCCCGGGCTGGTTCCAGCAGCACGGCTCCCGGCTGCCCCTGCAGCTCGTGACCTTGATCGACCACGAGAGCATCGCGGTGGCGATCAGCAGCTTCGAGTCGACGCTGGTGCCCGGCCTGCTGCAGACCGGCGACTACACCCGGGCGCTGCTCAAGGAGGCCGGGCGGGTGTCGGCCGACGAGATCGACAACCGGGTGGCCACCCGGCTGGCCCGCCAGAGCATGTTCAGCCGGGAGAGCCCGGCCGGGTTCACCTTCTACCTGCACGAGTTCGTGCTGCGGCTGCCGGTCGGCGGCCCGGCGGTGATGGCCGATCAGCTGCAGCACCTGGAGCGGATGTCGCTGCGGCCCTATCTCACATTGCGGGTGGTGCCGGCCGCGCTCGGCCCGCACGCCGCGACCGCCGGGCCGTTCACGCTGATGGAGTTCGCCGAGTTTAAGCCGGTGGCCTACCTGGAGAGCGAGACCTCCAGCCTGTTCCTGGACCAACCCGTGGAGATCGACGCCTACCGGGGCATCCTCGCGGCGCTGGCGGAGACCGCGCTGGGCGAGGGAGAATCACGGGAGCTGATTGCCACCCTGGCAACCGAGTTCTCCGCGGATCTAGAGGACTACGATGACCGCGCCTGAGCCGGACGGGACCGCCTGGCATACGAGCAGCTACAGCCACGGCGGCACCGCCTGCGTGGAGGTCGCGCCCACGCCGGGCGCCGTGCTGGTCCGCGACACCAAGGACCGCACCGGCCCCGCCCTCACCGTCCCCCCCACCGCCTGGCGAGCCTTCCTCACCGCCACCCGCTGACCTCGCGGATGTTCTGACAGCCAGGGCGCTCCGCATGCGTTCCGGTGTCGCCGTTATCTTTCCCGGTTCTGATGAATGATGAATCGCCAACGGGCCGGGCGGGTGGCTGGGCGTGCGATGATCTACCCCATGAGCACTCGTCGGCCCACCGCGGCCGCTGGGCTGGTCGTCCTGCTCACCAGCACCGGGGTCCTGCATTTCGCGGTGCCCGCGCAGTTCGACGCCATCGTTCCCGGGCAGCTGCCCGGCACCGCCCGCATCTGGACGCACCTCTCCGGGGTGGCCGAGCTGGTGATCGCGGCCCTGATCGCGGTCCCGCGCACCCGGCGGCTCGGCGGGCTGCTCGCCGCGCTGCTGTTCGTCGCGGTGTTCCCGGCCAACGTGAAGATGGCGATCGACTGGTCGGACCGGCCGGCCTGGATGCGTGCGCTGGTCTACGGGCGGCTGCCGCTGCAGATCCCGCTGGTGCTGTGGGCCGTGCTCGTGTACCGCCGTGCCTCGGGTTAATCACTCAGAATGACTGCCCATACAGGATCGTGTCCTTTTTGCCTGTTTAGCTCTCTAGCATACGGAGACCCAGAACGGTGAGCATCTGTAACTCAGAGTATATTTGAACACTCAAATGGGGGATAGAACCGTCTACTCGATAGTGATTTAATGTGCCCAAGGGGGTGATCGCTATAGACTGAGGGTGATGGCCATGCGCGGCGAGATAGTCCTGATCATCGTCATCGTTTTAGTGGTCGGTTTCTGGGTTGGCCGGCTGTATGCCGAGATCCGTCGAGCTCAGCGCACCATGATGACTAACTGGTACCAGCGCCAGGACTACCGCAAAAAGCCGCCACCAGAAAAACCAGACTGGCTGCGGTGGTGAGCGCTTCCGGGTGAGCGCGGATGGCGGGGGCTGGTCGCGGCGGCGGCAAGCCGCCGCTCGTCGCTGGCAGGCGCGACGCCGTGATCGCTGGGCGAGTCGATGCCCGACCGCTTGCCGCGCCGACGGCGACGCCGGGCGCAAGCGACACGTCTGCACCGTTACAGGGTTTGCCGCAGTTGTGGCCTTACCGTTATTTTCCGTCGGTCGCAGATCACGATCTGGCCGCAAGTCGGTGCCTAGCGCCTCCCTGAGCTGACCCGGCCCCTGCACCAGGTCCTTGAACGCGAAAGGACTCTACCGTTGGCGCGTCACCGCTCCCCCCGGGGTCGTCGGCGGCATCCCGAAGCCGCCCCCACATCCGCCCCTGATCCCCGGCCCCGCGGTACGCACCGCATGCCCCGGCCAGGTCCGGCGCTGCGTGGTCGCGCGGTGACGGCCGCCGTTGCCGCGGGGGCCCTGGCGGTGGCCGGCAATGCGATGCATGCCGACGTCACAGCGATCGCCGAGACGACTGCTGATGTCGCGCCCGCGGCACTGGCCGGCCCGTCCCTGGAACCGGAGCTGCTGCACCTCGCCCCCGCCAGCGATCAGGCCGTCGGAGTGCAGGCGTTGCGCCGCGCCGTCGACAAGGCTGACCGGGCGGTGCGCCTGGAGGCCCTCAACAACCGCCTGGGCGTACCGTACACAGCCGGCAACAGCCACAGCCTGGACGGCTGGATCGCCAAGGCGCTCGGGCTGATGGGCCTGCCCCAGGCCCTCGCGGCGGGCGTCAAGACGATCATCATGCATGAGTCCGGCGGCAACCCCAGCGCGATCAACAACTGGGACAGCAACGCAGTGCGGGGCACGCCGTCACAGGGCCTCATGCAGACCATCCCCAGCACCTTCAGGGCCTGCGTGCTGCCCAGCCTGGCTAACCGGCCGATCACCGATCCGGTGGCCAACATCACCGCCGGGATCCGCAGCATGATCACGCACCACGGCCTGGGTGCCGTGATGAACGGCGGGCGGCGAGACGCCAAGGGCGGCTACCTCGGCTACGGCGGCGACGGCTGCCCGTCCTATGACCTCGGCAAGTACGCCGCTCAGCTCCGCCCCCTGTGGGCCGACGAGCCGCTGCCCAGCCTGTAGCGCGGGCCGCGGCCGCACCATTCATGCGGCTGGGACGTCATCAAGAAACTGCCGGCGGGTGTCGGGCAGCAGGGGTGCAACTTCGGTGCGATCTGTTTCATCCGCAACACGCCAGTGCCGGCCTTGGAGCAGAACTGAGCCGGCCTCACCGGCGCGCGTCCCGGCTAATTGCACACTCACAAAGCTGCCGCCGCGGGGGCAGGGAAGGCCGAGCGCCCGCGCTACGGCCCGATGAGATTCATAATCCCCCAGGATGACAATTCCCTCCGGGCGCAGGCGGGTGCGTGCTCCGCCGTTTCCCCGGACCCGCTTCATGTAATCGTCTTGCTGGGCCACGGTCGCAACGACGGTACGCGTGATGAGAGCTCCCTGAATGCGCCGAAATAGCTCATCAACCCGGCGCTGGCCTCTCCGCGGTCCCGCGAGCTCATCCATGATAGCGTGCCGGTCGTCGTCGGATATCCGCAGGAGGAGATTCGGGGTCAGGTTCCCAGCCCGGTGGAGCCACCTGATGCCAGCTCGGCCTTCCTCGCTCAGCGTGGCCTTGCTGTCGCGGTTGCGGCCCGGGTTGAGAAGATGAGCTGCGGCCCGGACCACCCCAACGGAAAAAGTAGCCAGCTTGTCGGATGAGGTGATGACAATGCAAAGCTGGTTTACCGCTTCCGGCGGAAACATCCACCCGCCAGGCGACTGGCTGTACTTGCAGTCCACTTCGTGGCCCTGGATGAGATAATCGAGGGCTCCGCCATCAAGGAACTGGAACTCCCGCTGGGTGTTAATCTCGATGAGCGTGCCGAAGTGCGTCTTCTCCGTTTTGAAGAGCTGCTCCCAGCGGTAGCGGCCGGTCCGCTGGCCGTCATACAGCTGGTCGTAAGTGCGGCGGATGACGCGATCGAACCTCTCACCATGTGGATCTAAGTCCGCCAGGTGGCTGAAGATCTCCATCAAGGCAACGTCATTCACGCTGGCCCCTCCTCCATGAGCGGCTCCTGCAGGCGCCCCGCGCGCTGGCCGTGCAGACCACCCTGATCGGCTTGCGGCTGCGGGCAGTGGGACACGGTATCTCGGCGCAGAGCTGGTCTCGGAAGTTGCGGACCGCATCGCCCGCCGGGAGCCGCTGCCGTCACCCGTCCGCGGTCGAGGCGGCCCGTTGGTTGTCGTTGGGTGATGGTACGGGCACCCGCCGACACCGCCGAGGGTCCGCGGGGACTGGGTTATCGTGTCGGGATGGCCTCTCCCATCCCCCAGCCCTCGGTGCCCGAGCCGGCGGCCGTGAGTCCGCCGGCGGCGGACCCGGTGGCGATCCGAGCGTGCCTGCCCCCGGATGTCGCGGCGGTGTTCGACGCGGAGTGGGAGCATGTGCTGGACGAGGCCAAGCAGTCCAAGGACCTGGCCGGGGTGCGCGAGTTGCTCGCGCACTGGCGGCACTTCGCCTACCAGGAACTCCGGGCGCCGGGTGCCTACTTCCGGGTGCTCGCCAAGGCTGTGCACATCCAGGCCACCGGCAAGCCCGCTCCGGGAAGCGTCTCAGGCGAGGAGATCCGGACACTCATCACCGCCCGGCTCGCCGAAGCCGGGCTGACCGAGGCGGAGTAGGGCCGGTAGGGAACGTGTTTCGAGCGTCACCGTGGTTGCTTGACCTACGGCCCGGACGCCCGCCCCAGGGGCCGGGCGTCATCGCGACCAGGCCCAATCTCGAACTACGCCACCGAATGCAACAACCCCGCTAACCGGGCAGCGCGATCGGCCAACGCGAGCAGGTCGCCAGTCGTCAAATCGGTTGCGCACGTTGTGCGCACCGGCGCATAGTGACGCGATCACCGAACCGGGAAGGGAGGAGCCGTGAAGCTGGCCGAGGCGCTCGTGCAGCGGGCGGACACCACTGCACGGCTCGCGCAGCTCAAGCAGCGTGCTCTGCGCAACGCACGCCACCAGGAGGGCGAGCAGACCGCGGAGAACCCCGTCGAGCTGCTCACCGAGTACGACCGGCTGGCCGGTGAGCTCGAGGTGCTGATTCGTCGCATCAACATCACCAACCTGGCCACCGAGATCGAGCCGGGGGTCACGGTCACGGACGGGCTGGCTCGCCGCGACGTGCTGCGCCTGCGGCACCGGATGGTAGTTGAGTTGGCTGACGCCGCGAGCGCGCAACTGGATCGGTTCACCCGCACCGAGCTGCGGTCGGTCGCAGCGGTCGACGTCCGAGAGCTGCGCGGGCGGGCCGACGAGCTGGCCCGGCTCAACCGGGAACTCGATACCCGTATCCAGCAGGTCAACTGGACGATCGAGCTGAGCGAATAGGCTGAAAATCACGGTCTGCGAAGGAGCAAGGGCGGCGGCGTTGGTAGTCGCGGCAGGCGAGGGCGAGCACAACCCGGCCCGGGCAGGGCAGATGGCTGCAAACCATTCGAACGGGCCGAGGGGCCGGCCCGCAGTCACCGAGCAGCCCCGCACGGCGCACACCAGCACCGTGCACCGCACATCGCGCAGCACCACGTGCTGACTCGCCGGCTCGACGAGGGTGGGTTAGGGGACCCCGCCGCCCGACCGGTCAAACTCGAATCCGAGCCGCTGACCCACGGCCACGACCGGATCGCGCGCTACCGCCGCCTGAGGTCCACCGGGCAGGGGTGAGTGCGCGGAGTGTCGCTGTTGTTGTCCAGGGAGTCGCGGCACTCACCCCTGTGAGCCGATCAGCTCTTGATCACGCCGATGGCATCATCCCCACGACGAAGAAACTGGCCCCGTGCGGGTCGGTGATTCCTGCCATCCGCCCCCACGGGGTGTCGAACGGCTCGGCCAGGATGGTGCCGCCGGCCGCGCTGGCGCTGGCCACCGCGGCATCGGCGTCGGCCACCAGGAAGTAGGCCAGCCAGTGCGCCGGGGTGCCGTCCGGGGCGCCTATCATCCCGCTGATGCCACCGACCGGCTCGCCGTCCCTGGCCGCGTCGAAGTGGATGGTGGTGTAGTCCGGCGGCCCGCCCTCCATGGGCTCGTACCGGTAGCCGAAGACCGAGGAGTAGAACGTGCGGCCGGCGCCCGGGTCTGGCAGCCGCACGTCGGTCCAGACCAGCGACCCGGGCTCCAGGTAGACCTCCACACCGTGCATCCCGGCGGTCTGCCACACGCCGAAGGCCGCACCCTGTGGGTCCAGCGCGATGGACATCCGGCCGTTGCCGGGGATGTCCATCGGCTCGACCAGCACCGTTCCGCCGTTCTCGGTGATCAGTTTCGCGGTGCCGTCGGCGTCGTCGCTGGCCACGTAGACGGTCCACGCCGTCGGCTGGTCCTCGTTGCGCAGCGGGCCGATGGCAGCCACCGCGCGGCCGTCGACCTGGCAGATCTGGTAGTGGCCGAACTCCGCTCCGCTGTCGAGGAACGACCAGCCGAAGACCGCGCCGTAGAACTCCTTGGCGGCGGCGACGTCGGGCGCGGACAGGTCGACCCAGCAGGGTGTTCCGGTGGGCCACGGGTCAGTTCGGGTGGGCATGTGAACCTCCAAGTTCGGGAATCGGACGGCACCCAGCAAAGCACCAACCACCGACAATCCGAAGTTCGGTCAGGGCGCGGATCACCCGAGCGACCGGACGATGTCCTTGACCGGGAGCAGCAGGTGCAGCGGATCCGACGGGGACGCCAGGAACCCGGCTTGCGCGAGGGAGAACTGCGCTGCCGCATCGTCTCTCGCGTGCACCAGCAAAGCCCGGGTACCTACCGCGTCGGCGCGGCCCACGGTGCGTTGCAGCACGTCTGTGAGCAGACCCCGGCCAAGGCCAAGGCCGTGCATGCTCTGATCAACGGCCAATCGCGCCAGTAACAGGCACGGGACCTGCTCCGGTGCTCCCTTGGCCACCGGTACCGGCGCAGCCTCGCTGGTCACGTCTGCCACCGCGATGGCGTAGTACCCGGCCACCCTCCCGTCGAGCACGCTGACGTAGGTCACGGCATTGTTGGCCGAACGGATCTCGTCAGGCTGACGAGGCATGCAGGCGACTGTGACGCCAGAACTGAGCGCCGCGTGAGCGCGGTGGTTGTCAGACCTGGGTGGCATCCTGAGAACTGACACTCGAAGGAGGCAGGTGATGGTGCGCGTCGTGAATGTCCAGCGCCAGCAACTTGAGCGCCGTCGTGCAGAGATCCTCGCACGTCACGGCGTGACGCTCGACGAGTTCGCCGAGCGGGCCGTGCGCTACGAGCTGGTCGGCGACGAGTGGGATGCCTGGGGGAGTTGCGCGGCATCGCCTTCCTGCTCGGCGATGCCTGACGACTCCGCTGACGGCACCGGGTCGTCAACCTCTCCCTCGGCCACCTCCGGCGCCTATACCAGCCGAAGACCGCGTAAAGCCTTTAAGCTGCCGCCTCCGATCAACCCGGCCTGCCGGAGGATGCTCCGCTCCAGCTCGCGGCTCGCACACACCGGGGTAGGCCAGCTCCTCAACCGATGCGATCGGTGCTACACCCTGCCGACGGACTTGTTCCTCTGCCGGTACATGCGTCGATGAGCGTGGCGCCGTCGATGTCCATGACTCGATGACGTTGGCCAGGGAGTCATGGACAGTCAGGCGAGCTTGCCGTCGCGGACGTCGGCGGTGAACGCGGCCCACGCAGACGACGCGACGATCAGCGCTGGGCCGGTGGGGTTCTTCGAGTCGCGCACGGCCCAGCCGCCCTCGGGGAGCTCGGCGATCTCCACGCAGTCACCGGAGGTGCCGCTGTAGGTGCTCGGGCGCCAGTTCGCGTGGGCTAACCGGGGGTGGGGGGTCTGCATGCTTCGGCCTCCTCTGCCAGAGAGACGATCGTATCGCGGGACTCGTCCGGTGTCAGTGCCAGCACCCGGAGCCGCTCGTGGGCGAGCTGGTAGGCGCCGACCTCGCGCAGCCCGATCAGGTAGTAGCTGGTGGTGAGGACGTCCAGGTACACGATGCGCGGGTCCTCGGGGTCCGGGAACTCCAGCACGGCGAACGGGCCGTCCATGCCCGGGTGTTCCCCGGCGGCGAACGGCAGCACCCGGACGACGACGTTCGGCAGCTCCAGCATGGTGCCCAGGTGGGCCAGCTGGTCGCGCATCACGGCCGGGCCGCCGACCATGCGGCGCAGCGCACCCTCGTTGATCACGGCATCCAGCACGACGGGATCGTCGCTGGTGAGCCGGGACTGCCGGGCCCGGCGGAGCTGGGTGGCGCGGTCGATCTCGTAGGGCATCACGGTCAGTGGGTGCTGGGCGAGGACCAGTCTGGCGTAGTGCGGGGTCTGCAGCAGGCCCGGGATGACGTCGGGCTGGTAGGACAGGACGCGCGACGCCTCGGACTCCAGCGACAGGTAGCCCTCGAACTCGGACGGCAGCACCTCGCTGTACTGCCGCCACCAGCCGGGCTGGCGGTCCTCCTGCGCGAGCGTGACGAGCTGCTCCAGCTCGTCGGTCAGCACGTCGTAGAGCCCGAGCAGCGCCCGGACGTCGTCCGGGACGACGGTGACGGCCGCGGTCTCGATCCGGCTGACCTTCGACTTCGACCAGCCCAGGCGCTTGGCCGCGTCATCGGTGGTCTGGTGGGACTGCTCGCGCAGCCGACGCAGGGCCGTGCCGAGACGGCGCCGCTTGATGGAGGGTATGTATGCCACAATCGTGGACTGTTGCACAGCGTGGGTCTCCACCGCAAGCAAGAAGCCCGAAATAACTCAAGGCTTGACACCTTGCAACATGCACGACTAGATTCTCAGCTTGCCGCCGGGAGTCGTCGCACTCCACGGAACGGCGGCATAGCCGCCCGGCCCGTGTCCGCATCCGGGCCGGGCGGCGACCCCACGTCGAGAGAGGGCATGCCGTGGCTGCGCGTCGTCTGCACCGGACCCACTCATGATCCGCGCCGACCGCGTGCTGCTCGCCGATCTCGCGCGGCTGAACTCCGACGTCGTGCCGCTGGCGATGAAGATCATGGACGACAGCGCCACCGCCGAGGAGCAGCGCACGTTCGCCGGCCGCCTCCTCGAGCTCGGCACCCGCCTCGACCGTCGAGCCCGGCAGAGCGGGCTGGTCATCGACTGCGACATCGTCGGAGACGGTTGACCGTCCCGCCGCCAGCAGCTGGTGGTGGGCCGGAGGATGACCACGCTCCGCTACCCTTCGCGACCGCGTGGATGCGCAGCCTGATCTGCCAAGACACGTGAAACGTCGTACGGTCGTGCAACAGGGGCAGCACGCAGCTAAGGGACGGTATGGCGCGCAGCGATCTCCTTCGGCAGCTCTTCGCCAGCTACTCACGCGGCGGCGACGCTGCCTTCCGCCGCACCGCGACCGAGATCATCACCGACGAGCGGCGTAAACAACACCGGTTGTTGGCGGCTGAGCTCGAGGATGCCCTGCATCGTGATCTCAAGCCGGGTGCTGCGGTTCCCTTGACCCTGCGCCCGATCCCGAAGAGCAGGGACGATCGCCCGTTGCTGCGGCTGGCCAAGCCTGAGCGGGAGTTCGACGACCTGGTGCTCGGCACGGACACCGCCGAGATCCTGCGGGAGGTGGTGGCAGAGAATCACCGCCGCAGCGTGCTGACCAGCCACTGCCTGCGCCCTCGCCAGCGGCTGCTGCTGGTCGGGCCGTCCGGGACCGGCAAGACGGCTAGTGCTCATGCCGTGGCCGCCGAGCTGAGCCTGCCAGTCGCGACCGCATCGCTCGCGGCGTTGAGCTCCTCGTATCTCGGTGACACCGGCCGCAACGTCGAGGCCGTCATACGATTCGCCGAGCACACCCCTTGTGTCCTGGTCTTCGACGAGTTCGACGTGCTCGCCCAGGAGCGAGCCCAGGCCGGTGATCACGGTGAGATCCGGCGGGTAGCGGCGGTTGTCTTGCAACTGCTCGAAGGCCTCAAGGGCGAGTCGCTGGTCGTCGCGACATCCAACCATCCGCAGCTGGTGGATATCGCGATGTGGCGCAGGTTCGACGAGGTGGTGCCGTTCTCAGCGCTCGACGTGAACAAGATCGCCACTCTGATCGGCTTGCGGCTGCGGGCCGTGGAACACAGTATCTCGACGCAGAGCTGGTCTCGGAAGTTGCGGACCGCATCGCCAGCCGAGGTCGAGCTGGTCTGCGTCGATGCGATGCGCCGGACGGTGCTCGCCGGCTCCCGGCGAGTCGATGACGAGGCTATGTCGGCAGCCCTCGCCCGCCTGAGATCGAGGAACAGGGCACTGAAACGTGCCGCCGCAGGGATATCGGCTGCGCCAGAGGAACTTCCGAACCAGACCTGATAGTCCTACGGTGCGATGATGGCCAGGGACGCGGTGACTCGTGGGCCTGGCCAAGCTCGCGGACAGCACCGCCCTGAATTCTCCCGCTGCGGGTCGGTCGGGAGCACCCTCCCGACGTGGGTGCCGGACGCCGGGACCACGACCTGCGGCACCGCTAACGCGGCCGGTCAGGCTCTCCCTGGGCGGCCACCGGGTCGGCGCCGACACCCTGACGCCCGACGGCATTGGGCGCAGACCGGTGCGTAGTTTCGGATCAAGGATCGGGCAGCTCGGGTAGCTCTTCGCGATCCCTGGAGATCGACATCAGGTTTTAAGGCAACGTCGTCCGCATCACGTCGTTGTCTCAATGCAGCGTCGCACAGCTAACGAGGAGAGCGTGACCGCGACCTTGTCGAGCCGATCAACCACAAGGGTTTCGAGGTTCCGATTAGTCACTCTGTGCCACTGTCCTCCGCCAGCGGCAGCGTCCGACTCGACCGGCCAGGAGGTCGTCCATGGATCCGACGGACGTCGCCGTGCGGTCCGTCCCGTCCTTATCTGTTGCCTGGTTGATCGTCGACTCCCGAGTCCCCGACGGGCTCCAACGCGACGGCCGCCGAGGGCGCCTCGGACGCTCGTGGTGGCCAACTTGGACCTACGGGCTCTATTGATCTCTGTTGCGCCAGTGGGTACCTGACCTGAATAACTTCGAGCGTGCGGTCGCCGCCGACGAGATCGACCAGACAGCTATTCGAGGCGCGCTTCCCAGCCACGATGCCCGACAAGTCGGACAAGCTAGGGACCGCATACAGACCAGCGATAGAAGCGGCTGATATAAGGGGACCCGATGGATGGATCTTCCACAGGCCTACTCCGGTATAAGCCAGAGGGCCAGGACGAGTTCGATCTTGAGAAATTCTTCCGGGAAGGACTCTCTCAGGCATTGCGTGGAAAGACGAGACTCAACGTCATGCTCGCCGGTCGTGTCGGTGTCGGAAAGAGCACGCTGGTCAACGCCATCTTTGGCGAGCCGATCGCCCCAACCGGCGTTGGCTCTTCAATTACCCAGAGCATTCAACGCTATACTCAGTCGAATCTCCCGATTTCGGTGTATGACACCCCGGGCATTGAGCTCGGCATAGAGGCGGAGCTGATAGCGAAAACCTACCTTACTGAAATCAGGAGGCAGATGGGAGACGGCGACACTCGAGTTCACTTTTGTCTCTACTGTGTCCGGACCCGGGATGAACGTTTCGAAACAGTAGAGTCAGACATCGTAAGAGCGCTGGCGAAGGAGGTGCTGGTAGCCCTCGTGCTCACGCAGTGTCCCACTCCTGACGATGCCCGTGCCAACAAGTTTGCTCGATACCTCACGTCGCTCGAACTTCCCGTCCTCGACGGACAGTGCTTCATGACACTGGCGGAAGAAGACAACGTCGCCGGCGTCAAACTCTCCCCGTTCGGCCTTCCTGATCTCGTGAGTTCTATTTACGATCAGCTGCCGGATGCGGAGCGGCATACGCTGGCAAGCTGTCAGCGGGTATCGCTAGAGCTCAAGATCGCCGAAGCGAGACGCTCGGTAAACTTCAATATGGGCACGGCTGCATTGATCGCGGCCAGTCCGATCCCGCTTGTTGATTCCATTCCCTTGAGTGCGCTACAGATCAACATGCTGGGTCAGATCACCACTATCATGGGATTCAGGGTCGATCCCAAAGCTGTTGCTACTGCCTTCGCGACTGTCCTCGGCGTGGCCTCTGTGGCCCGAACGACGGCGAGCTTCTTCAAGATCTTCCCTGGTGCTGGCACTACTATCAATACGACCATCGCGTCTACCGCAACGAAGGTCTTGGGTGAGGTGTTCATCAACGCCTGCACGAACGTACTCATGCGGCAGATGGCAGGTGAGCACATACACCAGGATGACATTGTGGGCGAGCTTCTCAAGGAGCTCCCGCTCCTCCTCAGCGGAGGTCTTCGTCATTCGGCGTAGAGCCGCGACGGTGGGGACGGCCAGAGCGCCGGGATCGGCAAGACGCGCCTGCTCGACGAGGTCGCCGACCGGGCGGTCGCGGTCGGTATGGTGCGCGCGCAGGCGCGCGCACCATACCGACCCAGCTCATGATTACGCCGGTGGCATCGCCCCCACCACGAAGAAGGTGGCCCCGTGCGGGTCGGTGATCCCTGCCATCCGTCCGTATGGGGTGTCGAACGGCTCGGCCAGGATGGTGCCGCCGGCCGCGCTGGCGCTGGCCACCGCAGCATCGGCGTCGGACACCAGGAAGTAGGCCAGCCAGTGCGCCGGGGTGCCCTCCTGGGCGCCCATCATCCCGCCGATCCCACCGACCGGTTCGCTGTCCCTGGCCGCGTCGAAATGGATGATCCTGTAGTCCGGCGGCCCGCCCTCGATGGGCTCGTAGCGGTAGCCGAAGACCGAGGCGTAGAATGCGCGGCCGGCGTCCGGGTCAGGCAGCCGTGCGTCAGCCCAGACAAACGACCCCGGCTCGGCGTAGACCTCCACACCGTGCTGCCCGGCCGCCTGCCACACGCCGAAGGCCGCACCCAGCGGGTCCTGCGCTATGCATATCCGCCCGTTGCCGGGGATGTCGAACGGCTCGGCCAGCACCGTCCCGCCGTTCTCGCCGATCAGTTTCGCGGTGCCGTCGGCGTCGTCGCTGGCCAGGTAGACGGTCCACACCGTGGGCTGGCCCTCGTTGTGCAGCGGGCCGATGGCAGCCGCGGCGCGGCCGTCGACCTGGCAGATCTGGTAGTGGCCGAACTCCGCTCCGGTGTCGATGAACGACCAGTCGAAGACCGCGCCGTAGAACGCCTTGGCGGCGGCGAGGTCGGGCACGGACAGGTCGACCCAGCAGGGCGTGCCGGTGGGCCACGGGTCAGTTCGGGTGGGCATGTGAACCTCCACTTCGGGGATCGGACGGCGCCTAGCAAAGCACCGACCACCGACAATCAGAAGTGCCCTGTTGCGGGGTGGCCAGGATCTGATGCCTCTCGGCTCCCGTTTGTGCTATCATTATTAGTCAGTTGTGATCCAGGCACTTCTCGCTGACCGTGGCCGACAGCGTGGGATCCCACCGGCCGACTTGTTGATCGCCGCGGCCGCCGAGGCGGGCAACGTCCCCGTCCTGCACTACGATCATGACTACGACCTGATCGCCGAGGTGTCCGGTCAGGTTGCGCGCTGGATCCAGCCGACCAGGTCACTGCCGAGACGATTGCCGCCGGAGTGCTCATTGTCGCCGGTCTGGCCGGGATCCTGGTCCCCGTCCTGCCGGGGCTGCTGCTCGTGCTGATCGGGATCGCGGTGTGGGCGGTGCCACGCGGCGACGCCGTCGGCTGGACGGTGCTGGGCATCGCGACGGCGATCGTGGTGATCGGCACCGTCGCGAAATACCTGCTCCCCGGGCGGCGGCTGCGGGACTCCGGCGTGCCCGGGCGCACCCTGGCCACCGGCGCGGTGCTGGGCGTCGTCGGGTTCTTCGTGATCCCGATCGCCGGGCTGTTCGCCGGGTTCGTGCTGGGTGTTTACCTCGCCGAGCTGGCCCGGCTGGGCAACCGTTCCGCGGCCTGGCCGTCCACCCGCGGGGCGCTGGCCGCGGTAGGTTGGAGCATCCTCATCGAGCTCGCCGCCGGGCTGCTCGCCGCGGCGGTGTGGATCGGCGGGCTGGTCCTCGGCTAGGATTCGCGCCGCCGACGTGCTGGCCGCGGTGTCGATGCCATAAGGAACTGCCCGTGCGCATGAGCTTCAGCATTGCGGACGAGGAAGCCTTCGACGGTACCGATGAGGGGCCGATCCTCACCGTCGGCCCGGTCACGCTGCCCGAGCCGGCGCAGCGAGCGGAGTCCGCCACACCTCAGCTGGCTGGTGGAACTGGCGATCGACGCCCGCGTGCTGCGGCGGCACCGGGGCCGCCTGGTGGCAGTGGCGCGGTGGCGGGAGCTGTCCCTGGAGCCGCGCAGCCAGCGCAGGGGATGGCGCAGGACGCTGCTGCGCCACCGGAGGAATCGACTTGCCCGGTAAGATCCCGCTTCTCGTCCTCGGTCAGCCCGCCGTACTCCTGCGCGATCCGCGCGAAGACCACGTCGCTGAACGCCGCGGTGCCGGACGCCTCGAGAAGGCTGCACCGTCCGGCTAACACGTCGTCGGCCAGGGTGCGGAAGTCGTCGTTGTCGCTGCGGTCACGGAGCAGCATCAGCGCGTCCCGAAGTTCCTGGGACAGCTCCGGGTCACCGCACGCGACGTCCATCGTGGGCTCGTGGTCGGCCATCGCTCCTCGCCAGTGGTCGTCATCGGGCGTCAGCAACCAGCGCGCGTCCGGCCCGTCATGGAGCGCGCCACCACGTCATTGTGCATGGCACGTGATGCGCACGATGCACCAGGCGTTACTTGCCGAATAGTACGAAGAAGTACTACACTTGCCGAATGGGTGAGGTGCCCGTTCGCGAACTCAACCAGAACACCGCCGGTGTGCTGGCCCGGGTCAAGCGCGGTGAGGAGATCGACATCACCGAGCGAGGCGCGATCATCGCCCGGCTGGTGCCAGCCCAGCCGCACCCACTGGCCGATCTCATCGCGTCCGGCAAGCTTCGCCCCCCCACTGTCCGGGGCCCCGTGCCACGCCCCACCGGCCCGATCCGGACCGACCACGAGGCCGGTGAGTTGCTGCGCGAACTGCGGGGCGAGGAACGCTACTGATGATCTACCTCGACACCGCGGCACTGGTGAAGCTGATCCGCCGCGAGCCGGAGAGCGACGCCCTGGCCGACTGGCTCGACGCGCGAGCCCCCACGACGCTGGTGACCTCAGCACTGGCCGAGGTCGAGCTGCCTCGAGCACTCCGGAGAACCGAACCTGAGCTGGTCGCCGCCGCACCGGCAGTGCTCGAGCGCACCGCCCGGTATGAGATCGACGAGCTGGTCCGCATGACGGCGGCCGGCTATGCATCCCCTGATCTGCGCTCGCTGGACGCCATCCACCTGGCCACCGCGCATGCCGTGTTCGGTGGCCAGCTGACGTCATTCGTCAGCTACGACAAGCGCCTGCTCGGCGCCGCAGAGGCGCTCGGGCTGCCGGTCGCCAGTCCCGGGGCTGTCACCCGGTAAGTCAGCGACCTTATGCCAAGGTCGGGACCGCGTGCAGCGTCGTGCCGGGCAGGCAGGTCAGGCAGCCGAGCCGGGCCTTGCTCGCGGACAGCGGTGCGGCCGCGCCGCAGTGCGGGCAGCGTTGCCCGGCGAAGGCGCCCAGCGCGGCGAGCCAGTCGAAGGTGAACGGGTAGCGACGTGGCCCGCGACGGATGTCGACCGGCACCCGCCATCCCGGGACCAGCACGGCGTGCAGCCGGAACGGGCGGATCTCGTGCCGGGCCTGGTACTTCTCATCGATCTCCAGCAGGCGCCGGGCCCGCTCCTCCCGGGTGCTCGCCGCGCGGGCCGCCAGCAGCTGGGCCCGGTCGGGGTCGGCGCTGGCCCGGCGGCGCTCCAGCGACCGCAGCGCGTCGTCGTAGTAGGCGCGGGCGTGGGCGCGTTCCCGCTGGTGGGCGTCCGATGCCTGGTCCGACAGGGTGCTGCGGCGCCGGTCGGCGGCGGCCTCGAGGATGCGGTGGGCCTGCTCCAGCGCCCCGGTGACGGTCGCAAGTACCGATGGCGGCGCCACTACCGGGCCTTCGGGGCGCGGCGCGCGCAGCAGCCGGGTGACCTCGTCGGCTCCGAGCTGCAGCCCGGAGACCGTGTCGACCCAGCACTCCAGCTGCTCCTGGTAGCACTCCTCCGCCGACACCGTGTAGGTGACCAGCGCGCCCACCCGCAATATCAGCCGGTCGATGCGCACCGGTAACCCGGTCACGTCGATCCGCCCGTGCTGCACCGGGAACTGGTCGCGGACCTTGTCCTGCAGCTGTTCCCGGTCCGGGGCCGGCGTGGTCGGAGCGGCCAGGGTGACGACCCCGGTGTCACCCTCGGTCAGAGTCGCGTCGGACGCCTGGGTCAGCGCCGGGTGGCCGGTGGCGAGCAGCACCATCCCGCCGTCCCGGGCGACGTCGGGGTCGGCGGTGACGACCAGCTCGTCGGGGAGGTCGAACTCGCCTGCCACCGCGGGCGGCAGCATGACCAGGGTGCCGTCGGCGGCCGGCTCGACGAGCCCGCCGCGGTCGTCGACATAGCGCAGCCAGAACTGAAGGCCCGGGTCCATGCTCAGTCCTCCCCGACCAGCTGGTCGACGGCGCCGCGGGTGCGCAGGTAGTCGCTGCGGGCCCGGGCCAGGTCGGCACCGAGGTCGTCGAGCGAGGCGGCGAACGCGGCGTCGTCGGCGGCGGTGACGTACGCGGTGAACACCGAGGTCTCGAAGTCGAAGTCGTCGGTCACCCGGCCCAGGATCATGTCCAGCTCCCCGACGACGAGCTCGAACAGGTTGATCTTCGACTCCAGCACGTGCAGGATGCGCTCCTCGATGGTCCCGCGGGAGACCAGGTTGGCCAGCAGCACGTCGTGGTCCTGGCCCACCCGGTGCAGCCGGCCCAGGCGCTGCTCGATCTGCATCGGGTTCCACGGCAGGTCCATATTGATCATGACGTGGCAGAACTGCAGGTTGCGGCCCTCGTCGGCCGACTCGGTGGACAGCAGCACCGGCACGTCGTCGCGAAACGAGCTGACCGCGGCGTCTTTCTCCCGGCGCGACAGGCTGCCGTGGTAGCAGGCCGCCGGGATACCCGCCGCGGCGACCTCCGCGGCGAGCGCGTCGAGGGTGTGCCGGAAGGCGGTGAAGACCAGCACCTTCTCCCCGCGCTCGACGTGGGTGCGCAGCCGGGCCAGCAGCTCGTCGGTCTTGCGGGGCCGCTCGATCGCCCTGGCCCGGTCGGCGAGGTCGTGCCAGCCGACCTTGGCCAGGGTGGGCGCCACCGCGGCCGGGCTGGAGCCGGCCAGCCGGGTGAGGCTGCGCAGCGTCAGCCGCTGTGCGGGTGCCGCTTCCCGGGCCTGCGCCCGGATCCGGGAGGTGATCTCGGCGTACAGCGAGCGCTCCGCGTCGCACGGCGTGACCAGCACGGTCTCGGCGAGCCGCGGCGGCAGCAGCACCGCGACCTCGCTGCGCCGGTGCCGCACCATGATCTCCCTGGTGCGGGCGCGCAGTGCGGCGACGTTGCGCAGCGCGTCGACGCCGGTGTCGGGGCTGCCGTGGGTGCGGCGGAACTGGTCGGCCGTGCCGAGCAGGCCCGGCGCGACGAGGTTGACCAGCTCGTAGAGATCCTGCAGCCGGTTCTCCACCGGGGTGGCGGTGAGCAGCAGCAGGTAGCGGGTGCGCAGCGCGCGGGCCAGCCGACCCGACGCGCTGGCCGGGGTGCGCAGCCGGTGGGCCTCGTCGACGATCACCACATCCCACTGCTGGCCGGTGACGGCCGATTTCAGCGGGTCGCGGCGGGCTGCGGCCAGCGAGGCCAGCACCACCGGGCGGTCCGCCCCGGCCTCCCAGCCGCCGCGGGCCGCGATCGTGGTGGGCAGGGCGAACTTGCGCTCCAGCTCCTCGCCCACTGGCCGACCAGCCCGGCCGGGGTGACGACGAGCGCGTTATCGGCCAGCCCGCGCATCCGCAGCTCGGAGAGCACCAGCCCGGCCTCGATCGTCTTGCCCAGGCCGACCTCGTCGGCGAGGATCGCCCGCCCCCGCATCCGGCGCAGCACCGTCTGCATCGTCGCGAGCTGATAGTCGAACGGGGTGAAACCCAGCCGCGACTGCGACAGCACCGTGTCGAACCCCGGCCGGCTCCACACCTCGCCGGCCTGGTCGACCAGTGCCGACCGCCGCGGGTCGACACCGGCGCAGCCGGCCAGCCGGTCGAGCAGTGACCCGTACCGGGCCAGCACCTCGGCGTGCGGGTGTTCGGTGGACAGGCCGACAGACATGGGCACCCCTCTCGTTCGCGACGGGACGCACGCTAGCCCAGGCCCCCGACAGTCCGGTCCCTGCCGGTGCGGTGTGTCGGCCCGGATCCGTCTCGGGCCCACGGCCAGATCGATCCCGGCGGGCCGACCGGGGTGCCGCGGAGCTGCAATGAGGTGAGCACCGTTGGCATAAGACGGCCGCTTCTGGGGAATACAGGTAGCCATACCTAAGAACGGGTAAGGTGTGAGATGGCACCGACACGCACGGCTGGGCGACCCGACGGCGGGCGAGTGCCCCAGCACCGGGTGTACTTCGTCGAGGTGGCTCGCACGGAGCGCCTGGGGCCGAGCTTCGTGCGTGTCACGTTCACCGGTGAGTGCCTGCGGGCTTTCGGCTCTGGGGGCGCCGACCAGCGGATCAAGCTCATGCTGCCGCAGCCTGGGCGGACGGTGTCCGACATTCCCAGCGGGCGCAGCTCGTACGCGGCGTGGCAGGCGATGCCGGAAGAGATACGTCCTACCAGGCGCAGCTACACCGTGCGGGCGCACCGGCCCGAGATGGGTGAGCTGGACATCGACTTCGTATTGCACGGCGCGGACGGTGGCCACGGGGGCCCCGCCTCGGCCTGGGCATTGACGGCCCGGCCCGGTGACGGTGCCGCGCTGGCCGGTCCCGACCGGCCGGGCGTCGGCCGGATGTGGGGGTGTGAGTGGTCCCCACCGGGTACCGCGAAACGCCTGATAATCGCAGGTGACGAGACCGCCGTCCCGGCGGTGGCGGCGATCGTCGAGTCGCTCCCGCCGGATGCCCGTGGCGTCGTCTGCGTCGAAGTGCCGACGGCAGGCGACCGGCAGTGCTGGGACGTACCTGACCGTGTCGAGGTGCGGTGGTTGGTGCGCTGGCGTGCCGCCGGATCGGCCCCACGCGGGTCGTTGCTTGAGGCGGCCGTAGCGGAGATCCTGGCCGGGCTGCGCGGGCCGGATCCACCGGCGGCCGGTGCCGGCGACGTGGACGTCGACGTCGACACATCCCGCCTGTGGGACGTGCCCGACAGGTCGGCCTGCGGGCCCGATGCTCCCGGGGGCGAGCTCTACGCGTGGCTGGCCGGGGAGGCCGGGGTGATCAGGAGGCTTCGGCGGCTGATGGTCAGCGACCACGGTGTCCCCCGCACCGCGGTCGCTTTCATGGGCTATTGGCGTCAGGGACGTGGCAGCTGACTCAGCGCTGGCGCGGCATAGTGGATCGACGCTACCGGACGTTGTCCAGGAGCTGGCCGATGCGCTGCGCGACCTGCATCAGGGTCGCCGGGGCCAGGGTGGTCCACTCCGAGCGGTCCGCCCCGCGCACCGGCTGCAGCGTGTACCCGCCACGCTCGGTGGCCAGGTAGACCAGTGCGACGCCGGCCGGGTACCGTCGGCCGTCGCGGTCGCGGCGGGCAACGCCGAACTTCCCGCCGCCGGGTTTGGGCCCGTGCACCATGGCCACGAAGGCCCGCGCGTCGGCGGGCCTGACGCCGCCGCGGGCCAGCCGGTTCTCCAGCTGCTGCCCGGTGAGCCCGCGCTGCCCGTCCTGGGCCAGCAGCTCCGAGGGCACCGACACCGACGGCCCCGGGCCCGCGGGGCGATCCGGCAGCTGCCGGGCGACCGCGGTGCACAGCTCACTGGCTGGGCCGGTGCGCACCACCAGCCGCTGCTCGTCGAGCATCGCCAGCACACCCCACTCACCCCGGGACCCGGCCAGCAACCGCACCGCAGCGGCCCCGGCCTGCACCCATCCGTTGATCTCACACGCCGGGCTGGCCAGCAGGCGCAGTGGCTCCTCCAGGGTGGGCGCCAGGCTCCGGCGATCGGCCAGCCCGCGGGCCCGCAAGCCGTCGAGCGCACGCCCGGCCTGCGCCCGCCGCTCCTGGTCGGTCAGCTCCGGCAGGCCGGGCAGGTCCAGGTTCCAGTGCCGGGTACCCAGGCCCAGGGCGTGCCAGGCCGTGCGGTACTCCTCGTGGCTGAGCTCAACAGTGGTGCCGCGCACGCCGATCCCCCTCAGCAGGCTGGGTCCTCGCCGATCACCGCAGGCGCGGTGGGCGGCAGGTCACCGACGATCGCGTGGGAATCGTCGTGGACGAGGTACTTGCTGCGGTGCTCGCGATCCTGCTCGCCGCGCTGGCTGGCGCTGCTGGCGAACGGTGCCCCGTACCCAGCCCCGCTCGAGCCACGCCCCGCGCCAGCCGAACCTGCGCCGGGCGAATTGACGCCGCCGCGGGCGGCGCCCCTCTCGTCGATGGAGGGGTGTGGTGCGCTGACGGCCGGCCGGGGGCCGAACCCTGTGCTGGGCCGGGAACCGTACCCGGCGCGGCCTGCTCCGCTGCCCCGGCCCGCGCCTTGGCCTACGCCTTGGCCTACGCTGACGCCTTGGCCCGCGCTGGCGCCAGCGAACCGGGCTCCCGCCGCCGCCCCCCGCACCGGCGCTGATGGCCTGCTGTCGGCGAACCCTGCACCGACGGGCAGTGAACCAGGGGTCACACCCTGGACTGGTGTGGGGTTGCCCACCCACTGGCCGGTACCGATGTTGCTCGGTGCGGCGTGACCGCCCTGGGCGAGCTGTGACACCGTGGCCACCGGCTGATGGGCCGCCAGCAGACGGGTTTGATAGGCGCCTTCACTGCCACCCACCGCCGTTGCCAGGGCGGCACCGGTGCCAGCGACATGCGCGCCGGTCAGCGGTAGTGCGCCGATGCTGCCGTCCAGTGACTGTGGTGTGGTGAAGGCCGGGGCATGGTCGATGTTGCCATTGGAGCTGGACTGATACACCCGCATCGCCTGCCGGGCCTGCTCCGCGGCGTCCTGCAGGCGCTGCTGCGCCCTCTCCTCCTCGGAGGTCACCCCCGGGAACCAGTCCATCTTCTCGGTGAACCACTCTCCGGGATCACCGAAGAAGTCGGCCGATCTCGGCGCCTGCGGGACCGGCGGGACGCTGTTCCTGGCGGTGACCCAGTAGTCGGCCTGGTCCTGCGCCCGCTGCGCCGCGGTGGCCGCGATCAGCGCGACGTCGTCCAGCCACGGCAGCATCGCGCCGATGACCGCTACCGCCGCCTCCGCCGCCGCGCCCTCCCGGGAGGCCAGGACGCCGCCGATCGCGCCCTGCACGAACGACTTGCCGGTCACCCCGACGTCGTCGCCCAGCCGCTCCCACTCCCGGCAGGCATCCTGCAGCGAGCCTGAGCCGGACCCGCCGTTGATGTGATCGAAGATGACCTGATGACTGGTGTCGTCGTAGTCGAAGTACGTCCCCATTACTGCGTCCCCTCAACTCTTCGGCGGCAGATTCATCAGCACCGCCGCGGCAACCTGCTTGCCCACTTCACACGACTGCTGCGGGTTGTTATTGAACTCTTTCGACTCGTAGGCGACTGAGACGCTCTGGCGCTCCGCAGGTTTGACATCAATGTCACAAATGGGGAGATCTGCGTTCGTTCTCGACACGAGTGCGGGATAGCCAGCGATCTCGGTAAGCTCGAAAAACGGAAGGACCCTCCGCTTGCTGTAGGCGACTTCTAAGGTCGGGTTGTTGGTGAACGTATCGATTCGGACCGTTCGAAATATCCGCCGGTCCTGCATAGTGCTCGTCCATTTGCAGCCCAGGTCGCCCAGTGCGGCGTCGTACTGCTTCGGCGGGAGGTCAAGCCCGAACCCTGCCGCCTGCTGCGACGTCAGCAGCTCGCACGGCCGACGGGCCAGGGCTGAGACATCGCGCGGGTTCTCGACCGCCGGAATCGGGCTCGCCGCCTGCGTGGGATTCAGTTGGGCGGGCTCCGATGGTGCGCCCGTGCCGACACCGCAACCCGATAGGGCGATCACTGAGCCGGTTGCGATCATGCTTGCCATGAATCGAATTCTCATAGTGGCAATCCTGGGCTAGTGTTCGGGATGTTCAGCTCATCGACCTGTAGATAGATCTTCAAATCCTCGCGCAACTTCTGCGCCAAGTCCTCAAGCTGTGTCGCACCGGCCCGCAGGGTGGCCTCAAGGTTGTTGACACCACTATCCGAAGCCCACCGGCCGATCTGCTCGACCGCGTTCAGGCTGACCCCATCAGTACCCGGAGCCGGGATCGTCGCCAGGTGAAGCGCTGTCTTCGCCCGATTCTTGAAGAACTCTGCGGCGTGTTCGAGGTCGGCGATGGCTTGCGGGACGCGCTCGTAGTCGATTGAGAAGCCTGCCGCCGCGCCGCTGCCACCGAGCAGGGCGCCCAGCGCCGTGCTGTCCAGCACGTTGCCGGTGTCGCTGGCGGCGCCGGACCACGGGCTCTCGCTACTCATCGTGTTCCCCTTGACACATGGTGTGCACGTCGGTGCCGGATTCTGCCACACCGGCCGGTGACTACATTTGGGCCAATGGCAGCCCAGGTCACGCTGGTGCAGGGCGACATCACCGTCCAGCACGTCGACGCGGTGGTGAACGCCGCCAACAGCTCACTGCTCGGCGGGGGCGGCGTCGATGGCGCGATCCACCACCGCGGTGGGCCGGCGATCCTCGCGCAATGCCGGGACTGCGGGCCGACCGCTACCGCGACGGTCTGCCCACCGGCCAGGCGGTCGCCACCACCGCGGGTGACCTGCCGGCCCAATGGGTGATCCACACGGTCGACCCGGTGTACACCGAGTCCGAGGACCGCTCCGAGCTGCTCGCCTCCTGCTACCGAGAGTCGCTGCGGGTGGCTGACGAGCTCGGCGCTCAGACCGTCGCCTTCCCCGCGGTATCCGCCGGGATCTACGGGTGGCCGCTGGCCGACGCCGCCCGCATCGCGCTGACCACCGTCCAGAACACCCCGACCAGCGTGCGCGAGGCCCGGTTCGTGCTGTTCAGCAACGAAGTCCTGGACGCCTTTCGCGCCGTGCACCAGAGCACGACACACCGTGCAGGAGAGCCCGACACGCCGGGTTAGTCCCCCAGCTTGTCCACCTCGCCCAGCGGGCCGGGCTGACCGTATAGCGGGGGGCTCGAGGTGGACTCGGGATGAACCCCGGCGGTCGGGGTTTCGCCGGGGTTCATCAGGTTCATCGCAGTGGTGTTGAGCCGTGTTACAGCGGGTTCCACGCATGCCCGCATGACATGATCCGCAGGTAGGCGATAGGTCATAGCACGAGGACAGGAGACCGCGCATGAGCCAGCCAGACCTCAAACCCCGCAGCCGGGACGTCACTGACGGCCTGGAGCGCGCCGCGGCCCGTGGCATGCTGCGCGCCGTCGGCATGCGCGACGACGACTTCGCCAAGCCGCAGATCGGGGTCGCCTCGTCCTGGAACGAGATCACCCCGTGCAACCTGTCGCTGGACCGGCTGGCCAAGGCCAGCAAGGAGGGCGTGCACGCCGCCGGGGGCTTCCCGATGGAGTTCGGCACGCTCTCGGTGTCCGACGGCATCTCCATGGGTCATGTCGGGATGCACTACTCGCTGGTCTCCCGCGAGCTGATCGCCGACTCGGTGGAGACCGTGGTGGAGGCCGAGCGCCTCGATGGGACGGTGCTGCTGGCCGGCTGCGACAAGAGCCTGCCCGGGATGCTGATGGCCGCCGCCCGGCTCGACCTGGCGGCGGTGTTCCTCTACGGCGGCACCAGCCTGCCTGGCCGGGTGGGCGACCGTGAGGTCACCATTATCGACGCCTTCGAAGCGGTGGGGGCCTGCGTCCGCGGCCGGATCAGCCGGGCCGACGTCGACGCCATCGAGCGCGCGATCTGCCCTGGTGAGGGAGCTTGCGCCGGGATGTACACCGCCAACACGATGGCCTGCGCGGCCGAGGCGCTGGGCATGTCGCTGCCCGGCTCGGCCAGCCCGCCCGCCGTGGACCGGCGCCGCGACGGGTTCGCCCGGGCCAGCGGATCCGCCGTGGTGAACCTCATCACTCGCGGGATCACCGCGCGGCAGATCCTCACCCGGGAGGCGTTCGAGAACGCGATCGCGGTGGTGATGGCCTTCGGTGGCTCGACCAACGCGGTGCTGCACCTGCTCGCCATCGCGAACGAGGCCGGGGTGGCGCTGGAGCTGGACGACTTCAACCGGGTCGGCGACAAGGTGCCGCACCTGGCCGACGTCAAGCCCTTCGGCACGCACATGATGGCCGCAGTGGACCAGGTCGGCGGCGTGCCGGTGGTAATGAAGGCGCTGCTGGACGCGGGACTGCTGCACGGCGACTGCCGCACCGTCACCGGGCGCACCGTCGCCGAGAACCTGGTTGAGCTGGCCCCGCCCGACCTGGACGGCAAGATCCTGCACCACCTCACCGACCCGATCCACCCCACCGGCGGCATCACCATCCTGCGCGGCTCGCTGGCTCCCGAGGGCGCGGTGGTCAAGAGTGCCGGCTTCGACTCGACCCGATTCGCCGGGTCTGCTCGTGTCTTTGACGGGGAGCAGGCCGCGATGGCCGCCATCGGGGACCTGCAGCCCGGCGACGTCGTGGTGATCCGGTACGAGGGCCCGCAGGGCGGGCCGGGGATGCGCGAGATGCTCGCGGTCACCGGCGCGATCAAGGGCGCTGGGCTGGGCAAGGACGTCCTGCTGCTCACCGACGGGCGTTTCTCCGGGGGCACCACCGGCCTGTGCGTCGGGCACGTGGCCCCCGAGGCCGCACACGGCGGGCCGATCGCGCTGGTCCGCAACGGTGACCCGATCGTGCTGGACATGGACCGCCGCGAGCTGAACCTGCAGGTCGACGACAAGGAGCTGGCGCGGCGCCGCCAGCAGTGGAAGGCCCCCGACCGCCCCCTGCGCGGTGTCCTGGCGAAATACGCCCGGCTGGTCGGCTCCGCCGCCGAAGGCGCCATCTGTGGATAACCCGTGAGTGGCGATGCGAGCTATAGCTCGC
>JBOHFT010000033.1:0-32611 GCA_050699815.1 Pseudonocardiaceae bacterium
CAGCAGTCTGTCTCCAGAACGCGGGGAAAGGTAGGTGCGGCGCAGGGCGGGTTGGTCGGGGGGGTCGTTGAGGGGGGGTAGGGGACCGGGGGTGATTTTGGACAGGATGTGGTCGGCCAGGGCGGGGTTGCGGGCCAGTACGGGGCCGTGCAGGTAGGTGCCGACGATGCGGTCGGTGAGGACCCCTTCGGCGCGGTGCCTCGTGCCGTCGGCGAGGTGACCACGACCGTTGCCGATGCCGGTGACCACTCGTCCCAGTGGGGATGTGCCCGGGCCCAGCGTGGTGACGCCACGGTGGTTCTCGAAGCCGGTCAGCGGGCCGACACCGGGAATCGCACAGATGGTGATCACTTCGCCGATGGCGCGCTGGCGACCAGGCGCGGTGGTGATATCCAGCAGGCCCAGCCCCGGGTAGTGCTGGCCGCTGGCGTCGGTCAGCGAACGTCCCAGGATCTGCAGCCCGGCGCACACGGCCAGCGTCACCGCGCTGGTTTCCAGCGCCCGGCGCAGCTGGTCATGACGGCGCAGCCAGTCCGCGGCGAACTGCTGGGCGGCGTCCTCCCCGCCACCCAGCACGTACACCGCGCAACTGGCCGCTGGGACGTCGCGGGCAGTGATCGGGCGAATCTCGGCCGCAATGCCGCGCCAGCGCAGCCGTTGCGCCAATACCGTGGCATTGCCGGCATCGGAGTAGGCGCCCAGGACGTCCGGTAACAGCAGGCCGATCGTCACGCCGCTCACTCGACGGCTTCCTGGCTCAGCCGGCGGCGGAGGACATGAAAGGCGGTGTAGTTGGCCACCACGTCGACGGCCCCCGCCGGCAGCGCCGCGAGGGCGGCCATCGGGTCGGACACGGTCTGGTGCGCCAGCCCGGCATAGCTGAGCCGTACACCCAGGTCAGCGGCGCGTTCTCCGCTGGCCACCACCGGACGGGAGGTGAACTGCTCGAACGGGACATCCCACAACCACGAGGTGTCCCGCCCGTCGGCCTCCCGGGCGTTGATGATCACTAGCAGCGGCCGTGGCTCGCGCAGGATGGACAACATCCCGGCCCATCCGGCCGGGTTCTTGGCCAGCAGCAGGCGCAGGTCCTGCGATCCCCGGTGCACCACGGCGTACCGGCCGGCCACGACCGTGACCTCGTGCAGTGCCGATGCCGCCTGACCGGCCGGGACACCGACCGCGCAGGCGGCGGCCAGCGCCATCGCGGCGTTGCCCAGATTGATCTGCCCCGGTAACCGGATCTCCAGCGGCAGCACGGCGGCTGCGGTGCACGCCTTGCCGTCCGCAATCCACCAGTCCGGGGTGGGGCGGGCCAGCCCACAGGCACACCGCCACCGGGGTTCGGTGACATCGAGTGGGTGGCCGCAGCGGGGACAGGTGGTCGCGTCACCCAGCCAGCTGGCTCCCGCGGCCACCCACCGGATTTGGGCGGCGCTGCCTGCCGCCGACACCACCAGCGGATCATCGGCATTGGCCACCACCACCGTGCCCGGGTGCTGAGCCAGCGCGCGCCCGGCAGCGGCCGCGATCGCCCCCACCTCGGTCGCGCGGTCCAGCTGGTCGCGGGTCAGGTTGAGCAGGACCACCACCGTCGGGTCGACCGCTTTGGTGACCGCGGCCAGGTGCAGCTCGTCGACCTCGAGCACCGCATACTGGGCGTCCTGGGCGTCGGCCAGCGCCGCCACCGCTCCATCGGACATATTCGAGCCGCTGGCGTTGTGCGCCACCTGGCCCATGGTGCGCATTGCTGCCGCCAGCAGATGGCTGGTCGTGGTCTTGCCGTTGGTCCCCGATACCAGCACCACGGCCCGCCCGGCGGCCAGGCGCCGCAGCGCCTGAGGGTCCAGGGCCAGCGTCACCCGGCCACCGATGATCGACCCAGCGCCGAGGCCCAGCCGCCGCGACAGCTTCGCTGTCACCAGCCCGGCCCGCACAGCAGCGCGTGTCCACCACCCCAACCGGTGCCCCGGACCGAGCGATGGCGTCGCCGAATCCACCCCGTGCGTCCCCACCACCACCGTTCCCAGCCTAGCCTTAGTGTGCCCGGGCCGGTGCTCTGCGTCAGTAGCTGGCCGCCCGCAGCTTTCCCTCATGGGGTGGGTCACGAGGTGGTTCACCAGAACGTTGCTCGCCGGTAGCGAGCAGCCATACCCCAGCCAGGGTCAGCACCAGCCCGGCAGCTTGGATCACCGCCAGCAGCCCGGTGGAGAAGGACTCACCGAAGACGATGGCGCCGACGCTGACCCCGATCACCGGGTCGATCACCATCATCGCCGCCAGTGGGCCACCGAGCGGACCGGCCTGGAACGCCGCCAGACTCAGCAGCGCACCCAGCAGCCCGCAGCCCAGCGCCGTCCACAGCTCCCAGCTCGTGGCCAGCGCGGGGAGCCCACCGCGGTCCAGAACGGCGCCCCATGCCTTGACCAGTGCGGCAGACAGCGCGAACACCGCCCCAGCGGCGGCGCCGAGGCCCAGCGGCCGGGCCCGGCCCCGCCGGACCAGCGCGACGCCCAGCGCGGCGGCGGCCACCGTCGCGGCCAGCAGCAATCCTGGCAACCACTGGGTGAAGCTCTGCGGGTATCGCGAATCCACGGTCGGCTGGACGACCAGGAAGACGGCCAAGCCGACGACGGTCAGGGTTGCCGCCAGCAGCGCCCGGCGACTCACCGGCCGCCCGAGCACGGCTTGTAGTGGTAGGGCGACCACCAGGCCGAGCGTCAGCAGGGGCTGCACGACCGACAGCGGCCCGAAGTTGACCGCCATCATGTGCAGCGTCACCGCAGCGACCTCGGCCACGAACCCCAGCAGCCACAACGGCTGGCGCGCAACGTCGGCCAGCAGCCCGGGGTGCAACACGAACCGTCGGCGTACCCGGTTCGCGCCATGATGCTGCAGTGCAGACGCGGTTCCAAAGCACGCCGCGGCTAACAAGGACAGCAGGACGGCGATAGTCACAACGTGACCGAGCCTACAGGTTGTAGGTGTACGGCCGCTGGGATGGCAGACTCCACCGTGATGATCACGCCGACGACGGCTCTGGTAGTGGCCGCGGCGGTCGGCTGGGCAGGTCCGGCGCTGTTGCGGGCCCAGGTATTGCGCACCACGGTCTGCCCCCGCCTGGCCGGCCGCGGCAGGCCAGGCAGCCTGGCGTTGACCTTCGACGACGGTCCCGACCCCGACGGGACCCCTGCGGTGCTCGACGCACTGGCCCGGCTGGGCTGGACCGCGACGTTTTTCATGCTCGGCGTGCAGGTGCAGCGGTATCCGGAGGTGGCGGCCCAGGTGGTGGCCGCTGGGCATGAGGCCGCAGTACACGGATTCAGCCACCGTAACCACCTGGCCCGCAGGCCAGGCGAGGTGTGCCGGGATGTGGCGCGCGCCGCGGCGGTGGTCACGGCGGCGACCGGGACGCGGCCGACCTGGTTTCGGCCACCCTACGGAGTCCTCACGCTGGGGTCGCTGGTCGCCGCCCGGCGGGCGCAGCTCCAGCCAGTGCTCTGGACGGCGTGGGGCCGGGACTGGCAAGCCCGCAGCCCAGCCCAGGTGGCCGGTACCCTCAGCCGCCAACTCCGGCCGGGTGGCACGGTGCTGCTGCACGACTCGGACTGCGCCGCCTCGGTGGCCGGTAGCTGGCGGACCACTGTCTCGGCGCTACCCCGGCTGGCCGAGCTGGCCGATCGGCTGGGCTGCACGGTCGGACCGCTGCGCGGCCACCTCGTCGGCTAGGCCCGGTCGGCTAGGCCAGCGCTTCAGGCCGGCCGTGAATCGTGGTCGGGTACGGCGTGCTGGCCGCGTTCGGCAAGCAAAGCCACCACGACCGAGGCGGTGTCCGGGCGGCGCACCACCTGGGCGGGGTCGCCCCGGCGGGCGGCCTGCTGGCGGATCGCGGCGGCCAGCCCGGCCTCGTCCTGCGGCCAGGGCGCAAGCCCAGCCTCGGCGAGGACCTGGGCATTGGCTGTCCCGTGCCCGGGGATCGGGCGGTAGGTCACCGCGGGCAGCCCGGCGGTCAAGGCTTCGGTCAAAGACAGGCCGCCTGCGTTGTGCACCAGCACGTCGGCGGCCGCCATCAGCTCCGGGACGTCGTCGCGCCAGCCCAGGGCGATCACGCCGGGCTGGGCCGACAGCTGCTGGCGGAGCCGGTCGTTGCGCCCGCAGAGCACGACCACCTCGGCAACCCCGGAAGAACTGATCTCCCGGACCACCCGGGGCACGTCGCCCATCCCGAGTGATCCGGTCGCCAGCAGCACCACCGGGCCGTCCGGGGACAGCCCCAGCTCGGCGCGCAACCGCTGGCGGCGGGCGGGGTCTGGCTGATCCGCGAACCGGGGTGATACCAGCCCGCCGACAGCCCGCATGGGCGTGCGGTACACGAGGTGCCCCATCCGGGCGGTGGCCTCGGTCACCGTCACATGGTGGTCGACGGCGGGGTGCACCCACAGCCGGTGCACTGCCGGGTCGGTCAGGAACGTCACCAGGGTCGCATCCAGCAACCCGGCCGCCTTGAGCTGACCCAACGTCTGGCTGGCCAGCATGTAGGTCGAGACCACCACGTCGTGATCACCGACCCAGTGCAGCACCGGACGTTGGGCCAGCCGGCACAACCTCTGGGCCAGCCGCTGCACCCAGCCGGTGTGCTCCAGGTTGGCGAACAGCCAGTCGAACAACGCCGGCGCGTACCCGACGCTGAGCCGGTAGCCATCCCGCAGCACGTACCGGCAGAACTGCGGCAGCGCGTCCAGGTAGTCGCGGCGGTCCGTTGCGATGTTCAGCTTGGCAAGCCGGCTGATCAACTCGTCAGCGGCACCGTCATGGCCCGCGCCGACACTGCCCGAGATGACCAGCACCCGTGCGGCCGTGCCAGCTGCCCGTCCACCCATTGGTTTCCCACCTATCTCCCAGGCGCCGCCCGGCCGAGTCAGGGCTATCTCCTACAGCGTGTAAGAGACTAGCGGAAGTCGCCCGGCGTGACGATCCCCACGGAGGTCATACTGTGGGTAATTTTCTGGGGGGCGGGTTTGCCGGTCAGTTCGGCCACAGCCAGTAGATGAGCTGGAAAAACGCGAGGGTCGCCTGGACCGCCGCCACCGCGGTGGCCACGCCCAGCATCAGGACGCCACTGGGCACCAGCGGTTCCGGCCGGGGCGGGTCCGAGTGCAGCGCGGCGACTCGAGCCGACACCCCGCATCCGGCGAAGGCCAGTGCAGTCGGCCAGCGGGTGGCTCCCGGGGTGGTGCCCCCGTCCCCGCCCGCCAACGCCGCCTTGGTCAGCGTCCGAGCGACCAGGGCCCGGCTGCCGGTCACCATCGCGGCGTGCTCGTCGGCGCAGCGCTCGACGAGGAAAGCGACGGACTCCCGCACCGGGATCAGCACCGGGTTGACGGCGGCGCAGACCTCGGTTGCGGCCCGCAGCCAGTGATGTCGGCTCTGCAGGTGCGCCCGCTCGTGCGCCAGCACAACGCGCCGCTCGTCGCCGTCCAGCGCCGTCAGCAGGCCCCGAGTGATCAGGATCCGGCCGGGGCGCCCCGGCACGGCGAAGGCGTGCGGTGCGTCCAGTGCCACCACGGCCAGTTCACCGTGCCCGCATGAGCTGCACACCGCGCGCAGCTCACGGGTTGTGGCCCGGCGTGCCCGCAGCACCCGCACCACCCGGACCGCACCGAAGACCAGCAGGACCGCGGCGGCCACCCCGATCAGCTTCGGCACCGGATCCTGCAGCTGCACCCCCCGCGCACTGGCTTCCTCGGCGACCAGCGAGGTATTGCCCAGCAGGGTTGCGGCCAGCAGGACCAGGCCCCAGGTCGCTGCCGACGCGCACAGCATCGCGGCAACCACGAACACGGCGGCTCGGGTCGGCGCAGTCCGGGCCACCACGACCCGGCTGATCACCGCCAGCAGCAGCGACAGTGCCGCCGGCACGTACACGCTGAACGTCATGGACGGCGCCTCAGCATCGCCCGCAGCGCCCGCGCATCCTCGATGGACAGCGAGGTGGCGAACCGCTGCAGCACAGCCTGGCGATCCCGGCCCCGGCTCAGCAGCGCCTGCATCTGCTCGGCAGCGAGTTCCTCGGCGCCCTTCACGGGGAAGTACTCGTGGCGGCGGCCGTCGGCGACTCGGCCGATCAACCTCTTCTCATACAGCCGGACCAGGATGGTCTGCACGGTGTTGTAAGCCAGCCCACCGGCGACGGCCTGCCGGACCTGGGCCGCGGTGAGTGCCCGGTCGGCGGCCCACAGCGCGGCGAGCACCTCCGCCTCAAGCTCGCCGGCCGCCCGCCGCGCCGAGGTCCGGCTAGATCGGGATACTCGCCCTGTCACAGTTGCCTCCCATGGGCCTCCCGATGGCCCTACCTCCCCTTGAGCGTAACCAGCTGAGCCCGCTGAGCCGCCGGACACCACCCATCGGGTGCCCCGGCCATGATCAGGCGAGCTCGATGATCACCTGCCGGTTCTGTGCCGCGGGGACGGGGTCGAGGTTTCCCTGTGGATCCCGGTCGGGCACATAGCCGGGGAAGTCGCTGCCCACTCCTCGGGTACTGATCCGGCCGGCCGGAGCACCGAGGCTGACCAGCAGGTCACGGACGGCGTCGGCGCGTTTCTGGGACAGCTGGAGCCGGTAGTCCAGGGTGCCATCGGACGCACTGGTTCCCGTCAGCACTGCCCTTTTCCCGTTCTTGATCGCCCCCGCGTAGTCCGTCAGCACCGCGCGGGCCTGACCGGGGTCACGAAAGACGGCCTGGCCGGGCACGAAGCCCACGGTGCCGTCCCGCAGCACCGTGACCGATGGCAGCGGCCCGATCCATTGGGCCGCTACCGGCACAATGGTCACCGGGGGAAGCCCGTCCAGCGTCGGGGTACTGGGCAATGGCGCCTGCATGATCTCGGCCTTGCCGCCCGCCGATTCGACGATCTTCGTCCAGAGCGTCACCAGCACGGTCCGGGCCGGTGCGGGCAGTGGCTGCTGGGGCGCCGCGGTGTCGCCGAGCCCGGTGAACACGACGCGCATCCCGCTGAGATCGGGCAGCTGCTCAGTGCGCCGGAGCAGGTCGACCACCTCGTCGGGGTTCGCATGGAGCAGCGCGCCGTCCTGGTCCTGGAATCGCAGTGCACCGGTGGTCTGCAGACCGCTGTCGATCACCACGATCGTCTTGGGCCCGACCGCGTCGGCCACCGACCGTGCCGCGAGGCTGATTGAGGCGAGCAGGTCCACCTCAGGATTGTCGGCCCGGGTCCGGTCGATCAGGCTCGTGAGCTGGCGGACCCGCTCCTGCTGGTAGACCGGGTTCGCGGCCTTGAGCGACACCGAGTCCGACACGGTGGGGCTGCCGTCGTTGACGATGACGGTCGCCGGTGATCCGAGCTCGGCCGCGGTGTCGATCTCACCCGTGACGGTGTCCAGGAGGCTGGGTGCCACCATGTTCGAGTGCGCTCCCACGATCACGGCGAGCGCTCCCGGTGCCGCCGTGCTGTTGCCACAGCCGGTGACCAGCAGCAGGCCGAGCGCGAGCGTGCCGCTGATCAGGCCGCGCCTCGTTCCCCGCGAAACCGGAGCATGCATGGTGGTCGTCCTCCTCAGCGCGCGAGCCAGTACGTGCGGTGGGTGGGGCAGCGCAGGCCAAGGGAGCAGTCCCCGCAGCGGTGAGCACGCCAGTTGCCCTGGCAGCCGCGGCAGACTAGCAGCGGGCTGGCGCAGTACCCGCAGGCTCCCGAGTGGACGGCGGTTGGCTGCCCACCGGTCCGGCGCAGCAACCATGACCAGATCTTCACCGGCTCAGTTCCCCGGCCCGGTGCCCAGGCCCGGCCGGGTGCGGCCGGCCGCGATCTCGACCCCGTCGGTCACCGTCGGATCGGCCAGGTTGCGGACGAGATGGTGCTGGTAGTGGTGCTTGAGCTCGGCCGCGAAACCATCCTGCGCCGCCCGCTTGCCGGCCCACTGCTCGGCAAGATCGGCTTCCGCTTCCCGGGCGCGTTCCACGTCGAAGTCCGCGGCCACCAGGTCACTGCGCTTGGCCACCAGCTCGGCCCGGAGCTCGTGGACCCGGACCCCGGCCGCACGCAGGTTTTTCAGGTACGGGTTGCACCTGGTAGCGCTGCGGATCAGGACGACTGCCCCGATGGCGAGCACGACGAGCAGCCAGCCGGACGTGAGGGTGACCCATCCGATTCCGGCGCGTTCGAGCAGGGAGAGCTCGCCGGGCAGTGCGCCGCTGGATGGCCGCAGCAGGTAGGCCGTGCGGATCAGCGCCACGAACAGCGACACGCCCACCCACAATGACAGTCCGGCCACCAGGCCCGCGACGAGAACACCGCGGTCTTGCCGCCGTCGGCGGACCCGGGTGACCAGTTCGCCGAGCTGCTTGGGAAGCAGGACGTTCACCAGGATAATGGACGCCGCCAGCACCAAGGTTTCGCTCAGGGAGTTGCCCATCAGCTGGAACGCGGTGTAGTTCAGGCCGATTTCGGCGACCGCGGCCCCCAGGTAGATCAGCCAATCCTTGATGGACTCCCCTCGGCGGTTCTCGTCGATCCGGCCCTGCGCGGGCCAGCGTCCCCCGTCGTCGCCGGGTTCCGTGCCGTCGACGATGCTCTGCATGCGGTCGCGATATGCGCGGGCGTCCCGCAGATCCTCGTCGAGATGGTTTTCGGCCTGCGCTGCGGCGGTGTGCTTGCGAACCGCGGCCCGGTGGAGCAGCTGGGCTGTTTTCCGGTCCTTGTGCTGCCGCATCTCCGCCTCGGCCGACCAGCGGTGGTTCCACCGATCGATCGTGTGCTCCATGATCAGTGGGTGACCGTGTGCGCCGAGGTTGACGTCGTACATATGGCTGGCGGCGTCCTGGCGCGCCTCGGACTCGACGAAATCTCGCAGCTTGGCCTCATCGACTACCGGGCCGGGGTCGGGTCCCCACACCACATGGATGTCGTCCTCGCCCGGGACGGGTTCCGGAGGTTTCCTGCGCAGCCGCACCGCAATCACTCCTCTAGTTCTCAATTCGGGTTCGGGGTCACGTCGCGGACCGGTAACGTGACGGCAGACGTCCGGCTGGCGAAGTCCTTGAGGCGCCAGCGGTAGTCCTCCGCGAGCTGGCCATCGATCTCGAGGGTGAGCAGCGGCAGGTCGCCGTGGAGCCATGGCTCAGTGCGGACCACGGGCGGCGGGGGAATCCGGTGCCGATCCGGATCGCGCCGAAGAAGTGCGGTGAGATATATCCCCACCAGATGTTGGTAACGTGCGATATGGGCGCCGGCGGCCGCCCGGGCGGCTCCGATCAGGTGATGCCGGGTGCTGCCCAGTTGGCCGAGCCGCTGCTCAGCCTCCTGCTGCTCCTGTACCCAGCGCTGGTGCACCTGCTGCGCCGCGGCGGCCTCCCGGGCTTTGCGCACCCGCGGGGGGATCCTGGTCTGCGGTTGCAGGTCGGCGTCGTCGGCGGCCGGCTTCGGCGGGGCCGCTTCCGGCGGAATCGCCGGGTCCCGACGGTGCTGGTCGAGCAGAACGAGAACCTTGACCGCCTCACTGTCGATCGGATCGATCTTGCCGTGCAGCCAGCTGTCGACGGTCCGCTGGCCGATTTCGGCGTGGGCGCGCAGCGATTCCAGGTAGGGTTGCGGCTGGCCTGGGTCAGCAGGCGGATGCGTGGCGTCGCGGCGGCCATGCCAGGCCACCCGCCAGCGCTCCACGGCCCGGATCGGCCGGGGAGTGGGAGCCGCCCCGGCTGTGGTGGGCAGGAACTGCATCGGGTCCCCCTCGGTGCTGGTCACCCCCGATGATCGGGGTGTTACCTCACTGATACCTCCACAACGTGATGTTTCGTTACAGAACGCATCCGATCGGGGGAACTGCGGCCGATGAAGTCACTCCTGGTAGTCGCATAGAGGAACGTTTTCAGTATTGTGGGCGGCGGGGTGGTGGTCACTCTTTCGTGTAATCTCGCTGTCGTGTCTGCCCTGTCGCTCAGGCTCGTGGCCCGCCGCCACGTGGACTACGGGCGTATCCGCAGCATGATCTGTATGTCGGCCTGACCCTGCCCGGACCCCCTCCATCAGCCGGGCGCGTGGTCGTGTCGGCCCGGTACCAACGGCGGCTCTGACGTCACCTCGCGCGCCCCCTCACGCCGAGGACGTGCTCGTCATGCCACCTCTGCCCCTCAGCCGTATTCTTGCCGTCGCGGCCCTCGTGCTCGCGGTTTCATGTAGCAGTGCCAGCAGCTCCGGGGCGGCGCCGGAACTGCGTCTGGGTTACTTCGCCAACGTCACGCACGCCGCCGCCCTCATCGGCGTCGACCGGGGCTTGGTCGCCAGGGAACTCGGCGCCACCACGCTGCGGACCCAGATCTTCGACGCTGGTCCGGCCGCGGTCGAAGCATTGTTCGGTGGTGCCCTCGACGCGGCGTATATCGGGCCGAATCCGGCGATCAACGCCTTCGGGCAAAGCGACGGCAAGGCGATCCGGATCATCGCCGGGGCGACGTCCGGTGGCGCGCAGCTGGTGGTCCGCCCCGGCATCAGCACCGCGCAGGACCTGCGGGGCACGACGCTGGCCAGCCCGGAGCTCGGCAACACCCAGGACGTGGCGCTGCGCGCCTGGCTGACCCAGCAGGGCCTGCGCAACAGCGTCCGCGGCGGCGGGGACGTCACGATCACGCCCACCAAGAACTCCGACACGCTCCAGCTGGTCAAGTCCGGTACGCTCGACGGCGCCTGGGTGCCCGAGCCGTGGGCGTCCCGGCTGGTGCTGGAAGCCGGCGCCACGGTGCTGGTCAACGAGCGGGACCTGTGGCCCGACGGGCAGTTCGTCACCACACATTTGATCGTCCGCACCGAGTTCCTGGAGAACCACCCGCAGACGGTCGAGGCGCTGCTGCGCGGGCACGTCGAGGCGGTGCAGTGGGCGGCCCAGAACCCTGCCGAGGCGAAGACCGTCGTCAACGATGGCATCAAGGCCCTCACGGGCAAGCCCTTGACGCCCGAGGTGATCGACCGCGCGTGGCAGAACCTGACGGTGACCGTCGACCCCGTCGCGGCGTCGCTGCAACACAGCGCCGACAGCGCGGTGACCGCAGGGGTGGCCAAGGAGAAGGTCGACCTGCACGGGATCTACGAGCTGTCGACCCTCAACCGGATTCTCACCCAACAACGGGGCCTGCCGGCCGTATCGGCCGACGGGCTCGGGAAGGACTAGCGAACATGGCACATCCGCCCGTCCGGCAGGCCCAACCACTGGCTGTGGACGGCAGTGCGCTGCCTGCCAGCGTCCGCGTCACGCAGCTCACCCATGCCTTCGAGCGCAACCGCCCGCCGGTGCTGGACCGGATCGACCTGGACGTCGGGCCCGGCGAGTTCGTCTGCCTGCTGGGTGCCTCCGGGTGCGGGAAATCCACCCTGCTGTCGCTCATCGCGGGCCTCGACACACCCACCTCCGGCAGCATCGAGGTCACGGTGGGCCGTCCAGCGCTGATGTTCCAGGAGCCTGCGCTGCTGCCGTGGCTGACCGCGGCCGGCAACGTCGAGCTGGCGCTCAGGGCCCGGGGGGTTGGCCGGCCCGAGCGCCGCACCGAGGCGCAGCGGCTGCTCGCGCTGGTGAACCTGGCCGGGCAGGGCGGCAAGCGGGTGCATGAGCTCTCCGGCGGGATGCGCCAGCGGGTGGCGCTGGCCCGCGCGCTGGCCCAGGACAGCCAGCTGCTGCTGATGGACGAGCCGTTCGCCGCGCTCGACGCCATCACCCGCGATGCGCTGCACGAGGAGCTGGCCCGGCTGTGGGCCGAGCAGGGGCTGTCCGTCGTCTTTGTCACGCACAACGTGCGCGAGGCCGTCCGGCTGGGGCAGCGGGTCCTGCTGATGAGTTCCCGGCCGGGCCGGATCGTCCGGGAATGGCAGGTCGGGCTGTCCCAGCCCCGGGCGATCGAGTCCCCCGGGGTGAGCGCGCTGGCCACCGAGATCACCCATCACCTCCGAGCGGAGATCAGCCGCCATGGTCGTTGACGATCCACCGCGGACGGCCGGGGACCGGGCCTTCGAGGCCGGGCTGGATGCCCTGGAGGCGCCCGCGCTGCCGCCGCGGCCCGGTCCCGGCACAGTGTTCGTGCGCTCGCTGCTGCCTCCCATTGCGGCGGTGGCGGCGTTCGTCGGGCTCTGGCAGCTGGCCTACAGCGCCGGGTTCAAGCCCAGCTACGCCCTGCCCAGCCCGCTGGACGTGCTCCAGACGTTCGGTGACACGGTCCATGACGGCCGGGCCTGGGACGCCATCTCGATCAGTGTGTCCCGGGGCGCCCTGGGGTTCCTCGCTTCCCTGGCGGTGGGCACCGTGCTCGGGCTGGCGATGTGGAAAAGCCGCTGGCTGCGGGCCGCTCTCGGGCCGTTCGTCAGCGGGCTGCAGAGCCTGCCGTCGGTCGCCTGGGTCCCGGCGGCGATCATCTGGTTCGGCCTGTCCGACGCCGCGATCTACGCGGTGGTGCTGCTGGGCGCGGTGCCGTCAATCGCCAACGGGCTGCTCGCCGGGTTCGACCAGGTGCCCCCGCTGCTGGACAAGGTGGGCCGGGTGCTGGGGCTGGGCACCGTCGGCCGGATCCGGCACGTGCTGCTGCCCGCCGCGCTGCCGGGCTACCTGGCCGGCCTCAAGCAGGGCTGGGCGTTCTCCTGGCGCTCGCTGATGGCCGCCGAGCTCATCGCCTATTCACCCGCGCTGGGCATCGGGCTCGGCCAGCTGCTCAACATCGGGCGGGAACTGAACGCGATGGACCTCGTGATCGCCTCGATCCTGCTGATCCTGGTGGTCGGCATCGCCATCGAGCTGCTGGTCTTCGCGCCCCTGGAGCGCCGGGTGCTCCGGGCCCGGGGACTCACCCACCGCCGCCCGCTGATGCTTAAGGCCGCAGGGAGCGCTCATCAAGGGCAAGGTCGACCACCTCGGCGATCCGGGTGAAGTCCCGATCGTGGGCGAGCACCGGCGTCGCGGTGCCCGATGCGACGGCCGCGATCATGCAGTCGACCAGCCCCCGTGGCGTCACGTCGGCCTTTCGGCAGCTCCGGTAGATGCGCACCGCGCCGCAGAAGTGCACGACCGGGTCGAACCGCAGGAGGTGGAAGCGGTCGAGCAGGCGTCGTAGACATCGCGACGGTGCCCGAGCGTGACGACGACATGGGGGCCTTCCTCGGCCATTGCCGCCCCTGGGGGCAGATCAGGGTGGATCGAGGTGTTGGGGTCTGCGTCGGTGAGACACCTCTCAGGAGGATCTGACCGTGGACCCGCTGACCGCGATTTCGGCTCAGTTCGACCCGCTGCGCCCACTGGAGGCGGACGAAACTGACCTTTATGTGGACTGGCAGCACCAGCTCGATATCGCCGATGACGTCAAGGTGCGGTTGGCGAACTCGATCGCCCGCAGTCCTGGGCCGGTCACGCGCCTGTTCACGGGGCATCGCGGTGCTGGCAAGACGACCGAGCTGAACCGGGTGCGGCAGCGTCTTGAAGATGGTTTCGGCGGCCGCCGGGTGTTCGTGTCGATGTTGTTCGCCGAGCGCTGGGTCCACCTGGACGATGTCCAGCCGGAGGATTTGGTCTTTCAGATCGTCCGCCAGCTGGTTACCGACCTCAAGCGGGTGGGCTTCACCTTCGCCGAGACGAGTTTCCGCAACGTCTTAGGAGGCCTTCGCGACTTTCTCCGGGGAAGGGTCGTGGTGGATAGCGCAAACGTTGGCATCGACCCGCTGAGTGTCAGTCTGCAGTTTGAAGCGTTCCCGACCGCCCGTAAGGAGTTCCGCAACCTGTTGCAAGGCCTGCTGCCCACGATCTATGACCTGACCAACAACGAGATCCTGGCCAAGGCGCGGGAGTGGCTGGCGCAGCAGGAACACGGCGGTTACGCTGATATCGCGATCATTGTTGACCAGCTCGACCGCATACCACGCAAGCCGCTCAACGGCTAGACCAATCACGAGAACCTGTTTCTCGACCACGCCGGAGCGCTGCGGGCGCTGAACTGCGACGTGCTCTACACCATCCCGATCGAGCTGGCCTACAGCCGCGCGAATGCCCGGCTTCAGGACGCATACGGCAGCGAGATCCTGGCACTGCCCGCGGTCCCGGTCAGCACGCGTGGCGGTGCGGAGTTCCCCGCGGGCGTGGCGGTGCTGCGCGAGATCGTACGGCGGCGCGCGGACAAAGCGGGCGTCGGCCTCGAGAAGGTGTTTGCCGAGCCAGGCCTGCTTGATGACGTCTTGCGATGCTCAGGGGGCCACATCCGGGGGCTGTTCGTGATCCTGCAGTCGATCTTGGACCGCTCCGCGGAGCTGTCAATCAGCCGCGCGATCACCCAGCGTGGGCTGCGGCGCGCCGCCGCGGACCTTGCCGTGCCATTGCGCACACCAGACTGGGAGCTGCTGGCCCAAGTCCACGAGTCCCATGACAAGGTGGGAGACGATCAGGGTGTCTGGAACGAGCTGCTGCGTGACCGGTTCGTGCTGGCCTACGAAGACGAGGACGGCCACTGGTATGACCGCCATCCGCTGTTAGAACTGGTCGAGCCGGGCAGGCGTCGATGAGCACGACGGCCACGGCACTCGCGGACGAGAACCGTCAGGAGCTGGCGGCACTGTGCCGGATGCTGACGCGAGCCCGCGGTTTCCGGCTGGGATTCGTCGTCGCGAACCACCCGTCGCTGCGGAGCCGAATCGCCCTGGACTGTGAGCGGATCTGTGGTCTGCGCCCTCGGGAGGTCACGCTGGACGAGCATGCCCCGGAAGGAATCGTCGCGCAGCTGGAGCGGGCGGTCGGCGACGATCAGCCGGCCGCGCTGTTCGTGTATGGGCTGGAGTCCATGCTCGACCTGCGCCTGCGTCAGTCCCCGGCGATGGATCTGCTCAACCTCAACCGGGACTATTGCTGGCAGCGCTTCCCGTGGCCGGTCGTGTTCGCTGCGCCGCTATTCGTCGTACGCGAGTTTGCCCGGCAGGCTCCCGACTTCTGGTCTGGCCGAACGGGCGTGTATCGCTTCACCGGCGATCGTGACGACATCAAAGAAACCCTGGCCGGCCTGGGGATCGACTACGACTGGTCGCTGGAGGCTGGAGCCAAGCTCGAGCGACGTGAAATTCTCGGAAACCTCCAGGCAGAACTCGATAACCAGCCGGACGAGGATCCTGCGATCATCGTGGAATTGTTGTCTTTGCTGGCCCACGCCGCCGCCTTCGAGCACGACTGGTCGGCGCAGGGGCGGCTCCTGACGCAGGCGTTGCTGATCTACCGTCAGATCGGTGCCCGGCTCGGCGAGGCGAACACCCTGGTGTCACGCGCCCGGCTGGCGAGCGCCACTGGCGAGCGCTCGCACGCTGACGCCGAGATGGCAGAGGCGATCCGCATTTACACCGCCATCGGCCTCACAGAGCGGGCCGAAACGTTCCGGGCTGAGACAGCTACCTGGCAGACCACGTGATGCCCGGCGCCCGGGCGCTGCCCGGCGGTGCGGAGGTGCCCGGTGGTGGTGGCGAAGAACTCCCGGGCCGCTGCGGCGTCCTGAACGGTGGTGCAGTCTGCGGGGCTGCGGCGCATAATAGGGGCATGAACCTGATCGCCATCGTGCTCGGCATCCTCGCCATTCTCCTTGTGATTTTGACGGCTATCCTTCCTGTCATAGGCGCAATTTTTTCCTGGCTCGCGCTCGTCATCGGTGTCATCGGCCTCGTCTTCGGCCTTCTCAGTAAAAACACCAGCGGGCGCAATATCAGCATCGTGGCTTGCGTCCTCGCCGGGTTCCGCTTGGCACTGGGTGGTGGTGTCATCTAGGCGCTGTGACGCATTCTGATTGTTCTTGTTCCTCACGCTGTGGGTGCGGCTTCGGCGGCAAGCCAGGCGTCGAAAGTGGTCGGCGCGAGTCGCGCGTCTGGTCCGGGCAGCAGGACCTCCCCGGCCATCTCGACCCCGAACAGGCCCTGCCAGCTCGGGACCAGCCGGACCGATTGTCCGCGGGCCGCCAGCGTGCGCCGCGCCATGTCGACCAGGTCCTGGGTTTCGGGTCCGGCGAGGTCACGCGCGCGGCCTTGCGGCGTGCCGGTGACGATCTCGGCGAGGACCTGGCCGACGTCGGAAGCGGCGACCGGCTGCACGAGCAGCGGCGGCACGGTCGCGGCGTCGCCGTGGCGGGTCCAGCCAACGACCATCGCCGCGAACTCGTGAAACTGCGTAGCGCGCACGATCGTCACCGGGATCGGGCCGGCCAGGGCGATCTCCTCCTGCAACCGCTTGCCGACGTAGTGCGCGTCGCCCTCGACGCGATCCACGCCGACGAGCGACAGCACCACGTGATGCGTGACGCCCGCCTGCTGTTCCGCGGCGAGGAGGTGCCCGGTGGTGGTAGCGAAGAACTTCCGGGCCGCTGCGGCGTCCCTCGCAGCGGTGTTGGTGACGTCGATGACCGCCTGCACCCCGGCCAGCGCGATGTCGAGGTCCGCTCCGGTGGTGACGTCGGTCCCCGTTGACCGTGCGACCACGGCGGCGTCGTGCCCGGCGTGCCGCAACGCCTTGACGGCGTGACGGCCGACCAGTCCGGTGCCACCGATGACGGCTATCCGCATGCGCTGCACTCCTTCGTGTGATCCGGTAAGCCGCTGGCACCACAGCACAAGACACCCGGGAATGGGCGGCCAAGATCAGATGTCGAGGTCCCCTCCGAGATCGTCCATTCCCGGGTCGCCGAACCCAGGGTCACTCATGCCATCGCCACCGGCCATCTCCTCACTGCCGGCCATGTCGTCCCCACCCGTCGTTTCGTCCCCACCCGTCGTTTCGTCCCCCATGAACGCCCCGGCGATCGAGGTACCGATGAACGCCCCAGCCACGCCGGCGAGCAACGAGCCGGCGATCATGCCGCCCATCCCCATGCCGCCGCCCCGACCGGCTCCGCCGAGGGCGCGTTCCATGGTCCCGGGCTGGCGCATCTCGGCGCGGGTCGCCATCCGCGCGAGGGACTGCGGGTCGTCGGAGGTGGCCCGTTCGGACTCGGGCACCGTGCTGCCGACCTCAGCGAGCACCCGTTGCCGCTGCTCGGGGGTCAGCTTCGCGAACGCCTCAGCGTGGGCCTGCTCGACCGTTTCCGGCGGCGCTGTGCGCAACATGTATCGGTAGCGCTCCACGGCCACTTCGTCGGGATCCCGGTCGGCGGTGCCGTCGTGCTGACGTGCGGGGTGGCGGGCCCCCTCACCACGGCTGTCCATGCTGGCGCGATGCGAGTCGCTCTCGCCTGCCGGACTCGTCCGGCCCAAGATCCTGTCGAGTAGACCCATCTCTGACGTCCTTTCCCTGGTACACCGTCGACACCGGCGCCGAGCCTATCGACGACAGTATTCTGGTGTTGAGAGGCATACCCCGTTGGAGAACTTGCAAACTGGTCGGCCGAGTCGCATCCTGCGCGGCGGTGTTGGTGACGCAACCGTGACGGGTGTGTCGGGTTCCCTGGGAGTTACCAATGCGTGCGAGTCCCTGCTGGTCGCCCGCTGCCCACCCCGAGGTCTGCGAGGTGTCCCATGATCAACGGTAACCACGATCCGCTGGCCGGACTGGCCAGCGACACCACCGGTGTGGTGACTGCCGACCTGATTGCCGACACGGTGCGTGGTTGGGATTGGCCGCAGTTGTGCGAGTCACTGGACCGGCGCGGCTACGCGGTCACCCCGGCCGTCCTTTCCGCCGCGCAGTGCGACGGGCTGGTCGGGCTCTACGACCAGCCCGAGCACTGGCGAGCGCGGGTGGACATGGCCCGGTGCCGGTACGGCTGCGGGCAGTACCAGTACTTCGACCATCCGCTGCCGGCTGTGGTGGACCGGCTGCGCCGGGCGCTGTACCCGCGGCTGGCCCCGGTGGCGAACACCTGGTCTGAGCGGTTGCGGCTGCCCGAGCGGTTCCCCGACCGGCTGGACGACTTCCTGGACCGCTGCCACGCCGCCGGGCAGACCCGCCCGACCCCGTTGATGCTGCGCTACGGCGAGGGCGACTACAACTGCCTGCATCAGGACCTCTACGGCGAGCACGCCTTCCCGCTGCAGGTGATGGTCGCGCTGTCGCAGGTGGGCACCGACTACACCGGCGGGGAGTTCCTGCTGGTGGAGAACCTGCCCAGGGCCCAGTCCCGGGGCACCGCGGTCACCCTCGACCAGGGCCAGGCGGTGCTCTGGCCGACCCGCTACCGGCCCGGCTCCGGCACCCGCGGCTACCACCGGATCACCATGCGCCACGGGGTGTCCGTGCTGCGCAGCGGCCAGCGGCACGCCCTCGGCGTGATCTTCCACGACGCAACATGAGCAGCGAACACTACGTGGCGAACTGCGGAATGACGCGGCGCTGAACGCCGCTCGAAGCACAGGCGCGCGGTACGGCAGCAACCTATGTCTGGACGGCGCTGGGCACCGGTCTGGTGGTGGCCTACTACGCGATCGCACCCCACCAGGTGCGGCGGGACCAGGTGTCCTCAGCGATGGCCGGTGGCGTCACCGTGACCCCCGCCTATCTCCTGGCGCGGCTGGCCCTCGATGTCACCTTGCACGGGCAGGGCCTCGGCGCGGAGCTGTTCCACGATGCGATGGACCGCATCGTTACCGCTGCCGATACCGCATCCGGTCGGCTCATCGTCGTCGACGCGATCGACGAGACCGCAGCCGCGTTCTATCGGCACCACGACCGAGATGGGCCTCGTGAAGGACAGCGTTGCCGTCAGCCGGCGCGGAGATACTGGCCGATGGCACGGCGAATGACCTCCGACACGCTGGTCTGCTCCTCGGCAGCGCGGAGCAGCAGGTCCCGCTTGAGTTCCGGATCGAGGCGCACCGACTCGACCGAGGAAGCCGCCGACCCCATCGGAGGGCGACCGCCCCGGCGGCGGAGCAGGATCGCCTCGACGTCGTAGCCCCGCTCGGCCTCGCCCGCCATCGCCTCGACCATCTCGTCAGTGATCGGGGTGCCGTCTGCTGTTCTTCCGTGCGTCGTGGACATTGTCACCACCCCTTCGACAGCAGGTTTCTGTACTTCGCTCTCATCGCCATCACATGCATTACCGCCGGGCCCTGGGGCCGATCCATCACAACCAACTCGAGGAGCTTCCCGGCTTGGTCAGCCCCGAGAACCAGGTAGTGCGTCGGGTCTTCGTCGATCTCCTCCACGACCAGCGCGTTGCGCAGGACGTGTTGGATGTCCTCCGGTCTGACGCCATGGCGGAGTGCTGACCAGAGAACCTCCACAGAAGGAATCGTACTACGAAACCTCTGTCCGCCGCCGGACCACTGCAGTGGAGTGGTGACAGGTGACCTACAGCCCCATCCGCGGGACGGAGGCACTCACCTGCCTGGCAGGTGGGACTCTCCAGCGCTCGCGGGTATGGACCAGGCGACGCCCGCGAAGCGGCCGAAGTCGCTGTCATAGGTGATGACCTCGCCCCGGTGCTCGATCGCCAGCGCAGCGAGGTGAGCGTCGTTGGTGAGGTTGCCGCCAGTCCCCAACGTCATGAGCAGGCCGCCGAGTACGTCGAGATGCCGTGCCGTGGGCTCTAACAGGACGCTTGCCGGTTGGGCCAGCCATGCTCGTACGCGGTCCAGTGCCTGGTCCACGGACAGTGGCGCCGGGAACAGGCCGATCTTGGTGGACAGGCGAAGGAACGCCAGCAGGCTGATCCAGCTGAATCCGACCGTGGATCGCCCGTTGAGCGTGGCGTCGAGCCAGCTGACGGCTTCGTCGTGATGCTCGGCAGCCTCATTGACCGCGTAGAGCAGGACGTTGGCGTCGACAACCTTCACTTGCCGACCCGAGTTCTCCGCACCAGTTCCTCGTCCTCGAGTTCCGCGGCAAGCTGCAGCGCACGGTCGAGGTTGACCACGGGCACGCCCAGCGCTGCGGTGGCCGTACGGAACGGGGCTGCGCGATTGTCGCCTGCTCCGGCCCGGATCGCCTCGTTCAGCGCCTGCTTGAAGGAGATGCCGCGCTCGCTCATCCGGCGCCGGATGAGCGCGGCGGTATCGGGATCGAGCGTGACCGTTGTGCGCACGATGGGCATCATAGCATCAGTGAAAGTGATTCAGTGATGCCAAGCGCTACGGACCCGCGCCAGCGACGTCCACGCTCCCGCAGGCACAGCTCCGCCACCGACGGTCGGGCAGGGATCCGGATCGCGACGCGCCCGCGGGGGCCCGGCGGACGGACCGGTGGTGGCGTGGTGCGCTGGGGCTTGGCCGTGGCGGACAACCCGCCGGGGCCGGCCAGGAGCTCCAGACTGAGGAATGCGTCGCGCAGGGCTACGCGCAGCTGCCCGGCCTGCAGCAGGCTGAGCTGCAGCGGGCCGTGCTCGGGCACCGTGAGGCAGACCCCGGCCGCACTGAGGTGGACGAGGATGCGCGCCCGGCGTCCGTGCCCGTCGCGGCAGTGCACGGTCCATAGGTCGGGATCACGTTGCCAGCCCAGCCGGCCGAGCAGGCGCAGCAGTGGGGTCGTGCGGTGATGATTGGCCACGGGTCACCTCCGGTCCACGAAACGGGCCGACCCGGACGGATCCCGCAGTCGGGGATGCGGGGCGCGGTCGGGGATCTCGCCGGCGCTGGTCGTCCGGGTCGGCCGGGGTGGCGCACCCGATAACGGGGCCACCCGCGCACAGGGCTGCAGGGCCCTCTCCGAGGTGATCGTGGCGCTGGAGCGCCCGATGGGCAGGGGGCACGTCGGGTCCGGCCCTGCCCACCGGGCTGCTCGCGTGTCGAACGGCCGGGCAACCTGCTCGCCCAATGTAGGATTCCCGCTGAACGTCACGACGAGAAAGTTAATATCGGGAATCCTAAAGTCAAAATCACCCACACGGATGGTGCTGGCGGCCAGCTCGGGTGGCCGGTGCCGGCCGTGACCCCCTACCCCGGAGGCAGCGTGCGATGGGAACCACTCCGACCGTCCGCCGTCTGGTGCTCTCCAACGAGCTGAAGCGGCTGCGCCTCGAATCCGGCAGGACGCCCGTCCAGGCGGCCACGCACCTCGGCTGCCGGGTCAGCAAGATCAGCCGCATCGAGCTGGCGCAGAGCGACATCGCCGCCGCTGATGCCAAGATGCTCGCCGAGTTCTACGGCGACGCAGGCGAGCACATCAAGATCCTGCTCGACCTCGCCCGCGGCCAGCGCAAACGTGGCCGGTGGGACGGCTACCGCGCGGTGTACCCGGAGTGGTTCCGGATGTTCGTGGACCTGGAGCGCGACGCTGCCACGCTGCGGTCCGTCGAGGTCGAGCTGATCCCCGGGCTGCTGCAGACCGACAGCTACATCCGGGCGCTGCACGCCGATGCCCAGCCGCTCTGGCCGACCGACGATCTGGAGAACAGCGTCGAAGCCCGCAAGGAGCGCCAGACGATCCTCACCGGGGAGGACCCGCCCGAGGTGTCGTTCGTGCTCTCCGAGTCCTGCCTGCGGCGGCAGGTCGGTGGCCGTGAGGTGATGGCCGAGCAACTGGACTTCCTGGCGGAGACAGCCCGGCTGCACAACGTGCAGATCCAGGTGCTGCCGTTCGGCGCCCGGACCTTCACGGGCCGGATCGTCTACCGCTTCAGCCTGCTCCGCATCCCCGCGCCGGGCATCGCCGCACCGCTGGAGTTCGTCTACGTCGAGTCCTACGACGACGCGCGCTACCTCGATGCCTTGGACGCGGTGGCCGTCTACGGCAGCTTGTGGGGTAAGTTGCAGGCCGCCGCGCTGGGCCCGGTGGAGTCCCTGGACATCATCCGGCAAGCGGCGGCACAGTTCGCCTGACAATGCCGGAAAGGACGGTCCCCGATGGGACATGACAGGCCCGACCACTGGTTCACCAGCAGCTACAGCGCGCCCAACGTGCAGTGCGTCGAGGTGGCCTACCTGCCTGGTCGTCGGCTGGTGCGGGACAGCAAACTCGGCGACGCCAGCCCCGTGCTCGCGGTCAGCCCCACCGAGTGGAGCGCCTTCACCGCAGTAGTCAAGGCCGGGCGCCTCGACAGCTGATCGCCCGTCACCCATCCGTGGTGGTGGGTGGCATGATGCAGCCGCGGCGGGTCTTCTTGAGCCACACCTCAGAGCTGCGTCGGCTTCCCAACGGCGGCTCGCCGGTCCGGGACCGCCCGGAGCTGTCCTACACCGAGCCGGAGTTCGAGACCGCTGGTGAGGCCGGCCTCCCGCGCCTGGTGTTTCTGCTGGACGACGCGACGGAGGGGCCGAGGGCTCTGCTCGTTGATCCGGACCATGGCCCACGCCAGGAGGCGTTCCGCACCCGGCTGTTCGACTCCGGATTGACCGTGGTGAAGGTCAGCAGCCCCGAGAGGCTGGAAACGGCGGTCCATCAGTCCCTCATCAAACTGCCGCGAGCCGAATCGGAGCAGGCGCCGGTCGGCCGGGTCTGGAACGTGCCCGCCCGCAGCGCCCAGTTCACCGGCCGTGTCGAGCTGCTCGCTGACCTGCGACGTTCGCTGCTGGCAGGCGGAGCGACGGTGGCGCACGCCTTGCACGGCATGGGCGGGATCGGCAAGACCGCGCTGGCCATCGAGTACGCCCACCGCCACGGCGACGACTACGACGTGGTGTGGTGGGTGCCCGCGGAGCAACCCACCCTCATCCCAGCACGCTTGGCTGAGCTGGACCTCGCCAGCGAGAGAGACCCCATTCCCTCCGCGGTGTCGCGGCTACTGGGCGCCTTGCGGGATCGGGACCGGTGGCTGCTGATCTACGACAACGCCGAGGACCCGCAGATCCTGACGCCGTTCCTGCCCAGCGGCGCGGGCCAAGTGCGCATCACCTCGCGCAACCCGTGGTGGCGCGAGCTCGCTGCTGCGGTGCCGTCGATCTGTTCGACCCCAACGAGTCTGTCAGCCTGCTGGTGCAGCGCGTACCCCGGCTGTCGGCTCCCGACGCGGCCCGGATCGCCGAAGAGTGCGAAAACCTGCCGCTAGCGGTTGCTCAAGCCGCCGCCTATCTGGACGAGACCGGACTGTCCGCCGACGAGTACCTGCGGTTGCTGGCCACCCGGGCCGCCGAACTCATGGCGGAAGGAGTGCCCACGGGCTACTCGGCCTCTATGGCCGCCAGCTGGCAGGTGGCGTTCGACCGGCTCGCCGCCGACGAGCCCGTCGCACTGGAACTGCTCGCCCTGTGCGCTCAACTCGCCCCCGAACCTATCCCCTTCACCCTGTTCACTGCCCACTCGGATGAGCTGCCCGGCGGGCTTGGGGCCGTGGTCGGCGACCCGCTGGCGTTCGCCCGCATCACCCGGCTGCTGCGCACCCGGTCGCTGGCCCGCGTGGAGGCAGGCAGTGTGCAGCTGCACCGGCTGGTCCTAGCCATCCTGCGCAGCCGGTCGGCTGGCGAGGCCGCAGAGCCCGACCTGGCCGTGGCGGCGGTCCGGCTGCTCCGCGCCGCCGTCCCACCCAACCCGTGGAACAACTTCGGCACCTGGCCGCAATGGCGACGGCTACTCCCGCACGTTCTTACTGCCACCGATGCCAGCCGTGCTCTCGAGCACGCTGGCGATGACGTCGCATGGTTGCTGAACAAGGCCGCCACGTACCTGCAGACGCGCGGAGAACCAGCGGCGAGCCTGCCGCTGTTCGAGCGTGCCCTGGAACTCCGCTGTGGGGCGCTGGGTGCGGAGCATCCCGACACCCTGACCTCAGCCAACAACCTCGCCTCCAACCTGGGGGCGCTGGGGCAGTATGCGCAGGCGCGGCGGCTTCATGAGGACACCCTGGCCCGGCGGCGTCGGGTGCTGGGTGAGGAGCACCCTGCCACCCTGATCTCGGCCGGCAACCTTGCCGTCAGTCTGGGGGCGTTGGGGGAGTATGAGGCAGCGCGGTTCCTTGATGAGGACACCTTGGCCCGGTGGCGTCGGGTATGGGGTGTGGGATACCCCGACACCCTGACCTCGGCCAACAACCTCGCCCTCAACCAGCGGGCGCTGGGGCAGTACTGAGGCGGCCCGCCGACGTCGTGAACGCCGATGCCGTGTACCAGTAGAGGATCGCTTGGCGTATAGCCCTGACCCCACGGATGACGCAGGTGTCAGGTTTCGGCGAAGATCGAGTCGTGCAGCACGTGGATAGGCTCGTTGGTGCGAAGTCCTTCGATCGCAGATTTAATCTTGGTGGATCGCGCGGCACCCACGACCGGGGTCGTGAGATCCTGGTACTTAGCGGCGATCTGCTCGCTGCTCATGGGGTCTTCCGGACTCCCCTGAGCCGACATGGTGTCGGACCGCAGGATTCGGCCATCCCGCAGCACGAGCGTGACATCGGCGAACCGTTGGGCGGGGAACGCCTGGTCGTAGCCGGGTTCGGTCATCACGATCATCGATTCGCTCAGCCGCAGAACGTTCGCATCCGCGATCGTGGGCGCGGCGAGCACCGTCGCGGGCACTTCTCCGTGTGCGGCGGCGGTGGCGACGGAGAATGGCAGGCTGTATTGCGCTTGTTCGGTGCTTGTCGGGCTGCGCGTAGCGAGCCTGCTGGCGGCTGCGAAGGTGCGTACTTCGATGTGCTCGATCGCGTCAGCGTGAAGCTGCGCCGCGCGCATCACATCGAGCACAGCCCGGATAGCGGGGTGCGCCCATCGGCAGACTGGGTATGGCTTGAGGTACTGCTCCAGGATCCGCCAGCGTTGCCCGAGGTCTATCCACAGGTCTTGGGCAGTGTTTATGAGTTGCGCGGGCGCACCGGTGAAGCCGCGGGCCGCCAGCAGCGCCGCGCCGACCCCGGTGGGTGCGCCCCAGGACGTGCCATCCTTGACCATCGTCGGGTGCTCGATGCAGCGCATCATCGGGCTACGAGGCCCGTGGTATTCGGCGATTCCCAGAGCATGGTTCGTGCTCACCGCGTCGAGTCCGAGCAGCCGTGCGCCGATCGCGGCGCAACCGATCGAGTTCCAACTACCCGAGCTGTGGTAATCGGAAGCGCTGCTGTGCAAGGCGATTCCGGCTCGGGTCGCGATCTCGTAACCAATCACCACCGCGGTGATCAGATCGTGCCCGGTCACCTCGCCCCCGAGAGCGAGAGCAGCCGGGAGCGCCGCCGCCCCGGCGTGCCCTTTTGTCAGTGCGTGGCCGTCGTGCCCGTCGAAGCTGTCCACGGTGGCGGCGTTCGCAAAAGCCGCGCCGGTGGGTGACACCGTACGACCGTCGAACAACAAGCGGGACTGACGCGCACCGGCGGGGCATTCGTCCACCGCGTACTGCCGGGCGATGCGCGACATCGGCGTACACGATCCGGCTGCCGCCACACCGGCCAGGTCAACCAGGCACAACAGCGCCTGATCGACCACCTCCGGCGGCATGTCCACATAGCCGAACTCGCGCACGAACTCCACCACGAGCCGCTCGGTTTCCGGACTAGTGTTGATGGTCACCCCTACCTCTGGGACTCAACTGGGTCAGGTGTGATGGCCGGGGTGAATCCAAGACATCGACAGGATCAGACGCCTTTGGCTGCGTAACTTGTTAGCGTGGTGCAGGCCCCTGCCGTCAAAGATCACCAAACTTCCAGCCTTTCCCGTGCAGGTCGCATCGGTGTAGCCATGGGCCTGTTTAAGCTGCATTACTTCGTACGGCCAGAAGCGGCCAAGAAAGACTGGCTCCTCCCGCGTGCACCCATTGGTGCCCGAGCGAAGAAGACGTGCAAGGCGTGATTCCATAGGAAGACGCCACGATCCGCGATGGCTGCCCTTCAAGTACGTCATCGGGGCTCCATCCTCACCGACATCCTCAAGGTAAAGATAGGCCTTTACTAGGCAAGAGTCTTGATGTACTCACGCGTGCTGGCCGCAGTGACGGCCACAGCCTCAGGCTGTAGCCGGCGCTGGTAAAAAAATTTCCCGCAGCAAGAACCCTGAAACCCACAATCCGGGCGCCCATTGCTCGATGCGGGCCGCTATGCGAGATCCAGTCCCAACTGACCTGCGAGCCGTTAAGCTTATGAAAGAATCCCATTTGCTCGTAAAAACTGGGAAATCGGTCGACACGTGCTAGTGCGGACTTGTTCAAGAATTTGGGGCTGCTAGGATGCAATGGCACATCCTCCGCCGGAGGGCAAGCCGTAGTAGAGATTTTTGGTCCGGCCGACTCTTGCATCGCTGAGGATAGCAGCATGTCCAAAGGCTGTACAGTCACTCGAAGGTGGGCGGCTTGTCCCGAGTCGGGTGGCCGGAGGTCGGGTAGCCGGGAGGACTTTCACCTCCCGGCTACCGCAGAGTGAAGTAGGCCAAGTTTCCCCACATCCGGCTCTCCAGTGTTCATTTCCGGGTGGTGGCTGTGGCCCGTCCGGCGTGGATGTCCTGAATCCCGCCCGGCGGGATCGGACCCACCCGGGCCCGGGCCCTGCGGCAGCTGCGACTCGAGCTTGCCGAATGCGGAGCCCAGAGGGTTGAAGAGCTGTAGTGGACGCGATCCAGGTGTTGCGGCATCGGCACCGGCGTGAGACGGACGAGCCCGAACGGTTCGTTCAGCTACCGTCACGCTCCGACGCTGTGATGTTCGTGAGCAGTGCGGTGATCTGCGCCATGCCGGTGGCCAGCGTGGCGAAACCCTCGCGCATCTCCCGTCCCTGCCCGGCCATGTCCTGCCGGAGGCTGGTGATCTCCCGTCCCTGTTCCAGCTGGGTCTCCCGCAGGGCGTTGCGGCCCTGGGTATGGGCGCGCAGCTCAGCGCGGAGACATGCTTGATCAGGTCTTGTCGGGCGCGCCCTGGCGACGGCGGAACACCTTGGGCAGCCGGCTGGCCATGCGGTTGAGGTCGGAGACATTGTCCAGCAGCTGGCTCAGGTCGGGGCCGCTCTGGTCGAGGCGATCCAGGAGCGGCATCACGTCGTCGTCCATCGCGTTGACCAGGCGCGGCAGCCGGTCGATGAGCTTGACCAGGGCGTCGATCTCGCGCGCGTCGGTCGTGTCCGCCAGCCGGCGCACCGCCGGTTCCAGCAGGCGCAGCGGCTCGGAGTAGCTGGCCATCAGCGGTGCGGCGGTCGCCGTGATGGCGCTGGCCTGCTCGATGGCCTTGGCTGCCGCGCTGACCGTCTCGTAGGCGGCCTGCACGGCGCCCTCGGCCTTGGTGGCGATGGAGTCGATGCGGTCGATCAGGGCGTCGGTCCGGGTCGTCGCCGCGTTCACGGCGGCGAGGGTCTGCTCGACTTCGATCACCATCCCGACCACCCGGCGCGGCAGCGCCACCAGCGCCGCGGTGGCGTCGAGAACAGTGGCAGCTGGCCGGGTGATCAAGGACGGGAGCCGGAACAGGGAGCTCAGGTCCACGGTGTACCGCCTCCGGTCATGAGCTGGCCCGAGATCGTTGCTGCCCCAGCAGGACACCGAGGTTGTACGCGGCGTTGGTGTTGCCGGCTTCGGCCGCGGTGCGGTACCAGGTCTCGGCCTCGTCGAGCTCGCCGCGCTGCTCCAGGAGGACGCCGAGGTTGTTGGCGGCGCTGGTGTTGCCGGCTTCGGCCGCGGTGCGGTACCAGGTCGCCGCCCCGTCGAGCTCACCGCGCTGCTTGAGCAGCAGGCCGAGGTTGTAGGCGGCGGTGGGGTTGCCCGCCTCGGCGGCGGTGCGGTACCAGCGTGCGGCCTCGTCGAGCTCGCCGCGTTCCTCCAGCAGCAGGCCGAGGTTGTTGGCGGCGTCGGTGTTGCCGGCTTCGGCGGCGACCCGGGACCACCGCACCGCACCATTGAGCTCGCCGCGCCGCTTGAGCAGCAGGCCGAGGCTGAACGCGGCACTGGGGTGGCCGGCTTCGGCGGCGGTGCGGTACCAGCGTGCGGCCTCGTCGAGTTCGGCGCGCTGTTCCAGCAGCCCGCCGAGGCCGGCGGCGGCGCCAGTGTTGCCGGCTTCGGCGGCGGTGCGGTACCAGTGCGCGGCTTCGTCGAGCTCGCCGCGCTGTTCCAGCAGCACACCGAGGCCGGCGGCGGTCGTGGTGTCGCCGGCCTCGGCAGCCCGTCGCCACCAGGTGGTCGCCTGGTCGAGGTCGCCGCGCTGCACGAGCAGCTGGCCGAGGTTGATGGCGGCGGTGGTGTGGCCGGCTTCGGCGGCGGTGCGGTACCAGGTCTCGGCGCTGATGAGGTCGTTGCGGTGTTGCAGCAGCCGGCCGAGGTAGTTGGCGGCGTCGGCGTGGCCGGCCTCGGCGGCGGTGCGCCACCAGATCTGCGCCTGGTCGAGGTCGCCGCGCTGCTCCAGCAGCACGCCCAGCCCGGTCGCGGCGCTGGTGTCGCCGGCTTCGGCGGCGGTGCGCCACCAGGTCTCGGCCTCGGTGACGTCACCGCGCCGCACCAGCAGCACGCCCAGCCCGGTCGCGGCGGTGGTGTCGCCGGCTTCGGCGGCGGTGCGCCACCAGGTTTCCGCCTCGGCATGCTCGCCGCGTTTTTCCAGCAGCACGCCCAGCCCGGTGGCGGCCTCGGGGTCGCCGGCGTCGGCGGCGGTGCGCCACCAGGTTTCCGCCTCGGCGAGATCGCCCCGCTGTATCAGCAGCCGGCCCAGCCCGGTGGCGGCGTCGGTGTTGCCGGCCTCGGCGGCCGCGCGCCACAGCGCCTCGGATTCCTCGAGCTCGCCGCGCTGCACCAGCAGCATGCCCAGCCCTGCGGCGGCGTCGGGGTCGCCGGCGTCGGCGGCCGTGCGCCACCACCGTTCCGCCTCGTCGAGCTCACCGCGTTGCACCAGCAGCACACCCAGGTTGTACGCGGCGGCGGTGTCACCGGCCTCGGCAGCAGTGCCCCACATGGTCCGTGCCTCATCGAACGCGCCGAACTCCGCCAGCTGCAGGCCCGCCTCGTACGGATCGGGCTCGGCGGCCGGGGTAGCGGCCGTTGCGTCACCCGTTTCGCCAGCCTTGCCGCTGTGCGCATCCTGGGGGTCTGACATCTGTGCATTCTCGCAGATAAGAGCCATCACCTCGACTGCGAGATTAAGGCGGTAATAACGTCGGCTTAACCCGCGCAGCTCCGGGTGATCTTCTCGATCTCGGCGTCCATGTCGACGACCGTGCCCTCGCTGCCCAGCGGGACCACGTCGATGGTGGCCTGGACGAACTGCTCCAGCAGATCCCGGTCCACCTCCAGCACCGCGTGCCCGTCGGGTGACCGGATCTCGATCAGCGTCACGTCCCAGTCGTCCAGGTGAGCCGGGCGCACCCGGACATCACCGATCCCGGCGGGCGCGCTGAGCCCAGCTACCAGCAGTTCGCGGGCGAGGACCCAGTCCACGCAGCGATTGCCGCGGGTCGTGATCTCGAGGGTCACCGCGAAGGGGTCGTCGGTGCAGTAGATCCATCGGGTCACCACGGGTGCCGCGGCCTCGTGCAGCAGCGCGAACATGTCATGGGCGACCGCGTCGCCGCCGTGACTGTTCATCCTGGTCCTCCGCTCCGTGCTGGTCCGAGTTGATGTTGCGAGTTGATGTTGCGAGTTGATGTGCAGTGGATGTGCTCAGTAGTGACATCGTTAGAAGAGACGAGCGCGCACCGCTCAGAGGCAACTTTCACTCCAAGTGATGCACCCCGACCGGGTGATAGTCCGTACGTCGGGCCCTTCTCGGCTGCGAAGTTTGCATTCGTCAACGGGCCGGAGTGGGGTCTACAGACCCAGTGATCGGCCGATGACTTCCTTCATGATCTCGGTGGTGCCGCCGTAAATCCGGGTGACGCGGGCGTCGGCGTAGGCCCGCGCGATGGGGTGCTCGAGCATGTAGCCGTAGCCGCCGTGCAGCTGCAGGCAGGCGTCGACCACCCGGCCCTGCAGCTCCGTGCACCACCACTTGGCCTTGGCGGCGTCGGCGGCGGTCAGCTCGCCGTCGTTGAGCGCCTCGATGCAGCGGTCGACGAAGGTCTGCGCGATGTCGATCTCAGTGGCCATTTCGGCCAGCCGGAACCGGGTGTTCTGAAACGATCCGATCGGCGCCCCGAATGCCGTGCGGTCCTTGACGTAGGCCAGCGTCAGCTCCAGCGCTGCCCGCGACCCGGCCACCGCGGACACTGCCATCGACAGCCGTTCCTGGGGCAGCCGGTCCACCAGATGGGCGAACCCTCGGCCCGGTGTGCCCAGCAGGTTGGCGACCGGCACGGGGACGTCACGGAAGAACAGCTCGGCGGTGTCTTGGGCGTGCTGGCCCAGCTTGGCGAGCTTGGGACCGCGCTCGAACCCGGCCATCCCGCGCTCCAGCACGAGCAGGCTCATCGCCTGGTGCGGTTCCCCGGTGCCGGTCTTGACCGCGGTGATCACCAGGTCGGCGTTGATACCGTTGGTGATGAACGTCTTCGACCCGTTGACCAGGTAATGGCCGCCGTGGAGCACCGCCGTGGTGGCCATGCTCGCCAGGTCCGAGCCCATCCCTGGTTCGGTCATGGCGATGGCCGTGATCAGCTTCCCGGAGGCGATCCCCGGCAGCCACCGCCGCTGCTCCTCGGTGGCCAGGTCCAGGAAGTAGGGCAGGCAGACGTCGTTGTGCAGGGTCAGCCCGAGCCCTGCGGCCCCCGCCCCGGAGTACATGATCTCCTCGCCCAGCACCGCGTTGAACCGGAAATCGGGCACCCCGCCGCCACCGAGCCCCTCCGGGATCGCCATCCCGAGAAAGCCGCTGGAACCGGCCCGGAGGAACAGCTCCCGGGGCACGATGCCCGCGGCGTCCCAGGCATCCAGGTGCGGCGTGACCTCCCTGGCGAGGAAGGTGCGGACGCTATCCCGGAACACCTCATGCTCGGCTTGCCACAACCGGCGACGCATGTGCCGATGCTCCTCCTGCCGGGGTTATACCACCCTCCGGCTTGCGTCCGGCGGTCCAGCGCCCAGTGTAACCGGGAGCTATGACTGGCTGTAGACAAACTTTCACCTAAGAGTGTGGCCAAGGAAAGCAAAGATGAACCTTGTGGGTTAATTTAAGCGTTTTACTTAACCACGAAAAGTTGTATTCTCGCCGGATGCACGGTATCGGAGGTGTCTCATGAGCGTCGCGCAGCCCAAGGGCATCGGGCTGGTGCATGAGGCGCTGTGCTACGACGACGAGCAGGACTACGCCCGGGGCATCGTGCGCTTCCTCCGGGACGGGTTCGCGCTGGCCGAACCAGCGCTGGTCGCTGTGCCAGGTTCGCGCATCGACCTGCTGCGCTGGGCGTTGGGTGCCGCCGCACAGCGGGTCCGGTTCGTGGACATGGCCGACGTGGGCCGCAACCCCGGCCGGATCATCCCCACCGTGTACGCGTTCACTCGCGAGTATCCGGTGGGCCGGGTACGCATCGTGAGTGAATCGATCTGGCCGGGCCGATCCGCCGCGGAGTACCGCGCCGCGCTGCAGCATGAAGCGCTCGTCAATATCACGCTGGCCGACCGGAAGGCGACCATCCTGTGCCTGTACGACCGGCAGCGGCTGGGCGCGGTGGCCCTGGCCGACGCCCGGCGGACCCATCCGGTGCTGGTCGAGGGTGAGCTGTGCAAGGACAGTGCCGACTACGGCGATCCGCGGGCCGTCGCCGCGGCGAGTCTGCGGTCGCTGCCCGACCCCCCGCAGTGGTGGGGCGACATGCTGGTCTTCTCCTGCTGGGCTGACCTGCCGGCCATCCGGCAGTTCGTCGAGGGCCTGGCGCTGCGGGCCGGGCTGGGGCCACAGCCGGTGTCCGATCTGTGCCGGGCGGTCCACGAGGTCGCCACCAACACCCTGGTGCACACCAACTCGGGGGGTGTCCTGTCGCTGTGGCAGGACCCCGACGACTGCAGCGTGATCTGCCAGATCGTCGACAGCGGGCAGCTGACCGACTGGTCGGTCGGCCGGATTCCGCCCGCCCCAGGCAAGCCGCACGGCAGGGGGCTGATCCTGGTCCATGAGCTGTGCGACCTGGTCGAGATGCCGACCGGCCAGATCGGCACCGGGACCACGGTCCGGCTGCACATGCAGCTGGGTGCACCGGCTAGCCGGCCAGCTCGTCCATCGCCTGGTAGATCCGCTTGTCTGACACCGGGTACGGGGTGCGGAGTTCCTGAGCGTAGTAACTGACCCGCAGCTCCTCGATCATCCAGCGGATCCGCTGCAGCTCCGGGCCGTCGCCGGCCTCGTCGCGCAGCTGCCGGTAGGCCTGTGCGACGGTCTCGATCCGGTGCATCCAGTCCCGGTCCCGGTCCGGATCCCGGGGCAGCTTGTCCAGCCTGCGGGCGATGGCCTGCAGGTAGCGAGTGAGGTCAGGCAGCCGCTGCGCGCCGGTTGCCGTGACGAAGCCGGGCCCGACCAAGCTGGCCAGCTGGGCGCGGACGTCGGCGACCGCGGGCGCCAGCGCCGGTGCGGTGAGCCCGGCCAGCTGGGTCCCGACGGCGTGTGCGACGGCCAGGATGCGGTGCACATGGGCGATGACCGCGCGCACCGCGTCGGTTAGCTCGGCGCGGGCACGCTCGCGCAGCCGGGCGAAGCCGGCCTCGTCGCGAGGCGGCCCACCGCAGGCGGCGATCAGCGCGTCGGCGGCGCACTGGACGCAGTCGGCCAGCAGCGCCTCAACGCTGCCGTGCGGGTTCTGGTTCAGCACCAGCCGAACGGGACCGGCGAGGCTGCGCTGGATCGCCTTGACCGGCGCGGGCACCGCGAGCAGCAGCAGCCGCCGGGTGCCCGCCCACATCGCGCGCTGCTGCTCGGCCTCGGTGGGCAGCAG
>JBOHFT010000034.1:0-14886 GCA_050699815.1 Pseudonocardiaceae bacterium
CCACTCACGGGATCGTGATCAGGCTTGCGCCCCGGGGCACCAGCTCGCCGATCACTGGTGCGCCGGGCAGCTCGCCGGCCACCAGCAGGCCGCCGGAGGTCTGCGCGTCGGCCAGCAGCAGCAGCTCGTCCTCGCCGACCGACGCCGCGAGGTGCGGGCGCACCCAGTCCAGGTTGCGCCGGGTGCCCCCGCTGACGTAGCCGTCGGCCAGCGCCTGCCGGGCGCCGTCGAGGTACGGGATCGCCGCGGCGTCCAGCACCGCCGAGACCCCGCTGGCCCGGACCAGCTTCATCAGGTGGCCGAGCAGCCCGAAACCCGTGACGTCGGTGGCGCACCGCAGGCCGGCCGCCACCGCGGCCGCCGAGGCCGCCGCGTTGAGGGTGGTCATCGCCGCCACGGCGTGCGGGAAACTCTCGCCGGTGGCCTTGTGCCTGCTGTTGAGCACACCGACACCCAGCGGCTTGGTCAGCGACAGGGGCATACCCGCCACCCCCGCGTCGTTGCGCAGGATCGCCTGCGGATCGGCGATGCCGGTGACGGCCATGCCGTACTTGGGTTCTGGGTCGTCCACGCTGTGCCCGCCAGCCAGGTGGCAACCGGCGCCGCGGCACACGTCCTGGCCGCCGCGCAGCACCTCAGCGGCCAGCTCGAAGGGCAGCACCGCACGCGGCCAGCCGAGCAGGTTCACCGCGACCAGCGGCCGCCCGCCCATCGCGTACACGTCGGACAGCGCGTTGGCCGCCGCGATCCGGCCCCAGTCGTAGGGGTCGTCGACCACCGGGGTGAAGAAGTCCGCCGTGGCGATCACCGCGAGACCGTCCGCGATCCGCACCACCGCGGCGTCGTCGCCGGCCTCCAGGCCGACGACCAGCTCGCCGGCCGGGCCGGTCACCTCAGCGCCGGCCAGCCCGGCCAGCATCGACTCCAGCTCGCCGGGCGGGATCTTGCAGGCGCAGCCACCGCCATGCGCGTACTGGGTGAGCCGGATCACGGTCATATCGCCCACCGTAACCAACCCGGCCCACCCGAGCGCGGCCGGTCAGATGAGATACAAGCCAATCCACCACCCGGCAACGGCACTCACCGGGACTAGCACAAACACCAACGCTGTTAACGCGGACAGGTAAACGGCTGGTGACCGCCGCGGAAACACCGGCGTCGGCAAGTGCTGAAGTTCGGGGTGCCGGCTCAGGTACTCGGCTAGTTCACGCTCCCACAACACCTGGTCGTTGCTCTTCACAGGCAGACCTTTCTCGATCGATGCGTTGCCATCGCGCGCCGATCGCGGCCCAGGTCCCAGCGCTTCGACGATGCCGTCCATGCCGGAAGTCGCCTACCGACGCGGTGACGTTATCGATCCGCTCGTTATTTTCCCGTTACCTACCCAGACAATCGCCGTCAGTCCCCCCCGAATCACTCTCAGTCGCTCAACCGCATTCAGCGGGCTGGGCGGGGCTATGGGGGTGCCGATAGCCCCGCCCAGCCCGCTGAATGCGCCATCACCCCGATAACCCGGCACCGGCACCGCGCAGGCAGGCGATGACCTCCTCGTCGGTGGTCTGGGAGAAATCGTGGTACCAGCCGCCGATCGCCCGGAGCAGCCGCGGGGTGGCGACAGCGATCAGCTCATCGGCGACGTCGCGCAGCCCGAGGGCCCCATCGAAAGGTGCCACCGGGACGGCGAGGACGACGCGGGCCGCACCCTGAGACCGGGCAACCTGACAGGCGGCCCGGGCGGTCGATCCGGTCGCGATGCCGTCGTCGACCACCACGGCGGTCCGCCCGGCCAGCGAGATCCGGGTCCGCTCACCGCGGAAGAGCCGGGCCCGCCGGTGCAGCTCGGCCCGCTCCCGGCGTTCCACGCGGGCCAGCTCGGCTTCGGCGACGCCGGCCCGCCACACTGTCTCCGGCACGAGGACGCGCACGTCACCTTCGCCGATGGCACCCACGGCCAGCTCAGGTTGGCCTGGCAGGCCAAGCTTGCGCACCACGATCACGTCCAGTGCGGCGCCGAGGGCCACGGCGACCTCGGCCGCGACCGGGACCCCGCCGCGCGGCAGCCCCACGACCACCACGTCCGCACCCCGCAGGTGTCGCAACCGCCGGCCCAGCCGACGCCCCGCGTCGCCACGATCGACGAACACCTGCGCCACCTCCCTGCCGCACGGCTGCGCACCAGGGCCGATTATCCCGGGCAGCAGCCCGGGAGCGGCGGATCCGCCCTACCGGGACGGGGCCGACACGACGGTGAAGCCGGTGGAGACGTCGCCGACGCCGCAGGTCGCGGAAACCCGGTACCGGCCCGCAGCCGCATCCGAGGCGACGGTGGCGGTGCCGAACAGGCGCCACGGCTGGTGGCCGTCGGGGTTGCCCCGCAGCGGGCCGATGTCGAGTACCGGCGAGGTCACCGCGCCGAGGTCATCGAGGCACGCCACGTCGAGCGACACCGCGGAGCCGACCGCGCCCTGCTCGGGGGACACCCGCAACCAGCTCACCGAAGGCACCGTCACCTCCGCGGGCTCAGTGGCCCGTGACGAGTGGGGTTCGGTGCTCGGGCTGGCCGTCCCCGAGCAGGCCACGGCAAGCACCCCCAGGCTAACGACGCTGACGACGCTTCGACTGCGACAAGCATCCATGTGGTAGCTCCCGGGTAGCTTTGAACGACGATATGCATCCATCTGACGGTTCATAGCCGGGGAGGACGGTAGTGACGTCGCCGGGGTTGGCTCGCCGGTTGGGGGCCGGGGATGCGGTGGTCATCGGTCTCGGGTCGATGATCGGGGCGGGGGTGTTCGCCGTGTTCGGGCCCGCGGCCCGGGCGGCCGGAACCGGGCTGCTGGTCGGCCTGGTGATCGCGGCCGTGATCGCCTACTGCAACGCGACCGCGTCCGCGCAGCTGGCCGCGGCCTACCCGACCTCCGGCGGCACCTACATCTACGGGCGCGAGCGGCTCGGCGAGTGGTGGGGGTTCACCGCGGGGTGGGGATTCGTGATCGGCAAGACCGCGTCCTGCGCCGCGATGGCCTTGACCTTCGCCAGCTACGCCGTGCCTGGGCCGTGGTGGGCGCAGCGGCTCGTGGCCGTCGCCGGCGTGCTGGGACTCGCCGCGCTCAACTATCGCGGCGTGGCCAAGACCGCGATGGTGACCCGCGTCCTGGTGGCCGGCACGCTGGTCGCGCTGACCGTGGTCGTGGTGGGCATCGCAGTCGGCGGCAATGCTCGCACCAGCCACCTCGGCGGCTTCCCGGCGCTGGGCCAAGGGGGGGTATACGGCGTGCTGCAGGCCGCCGGGCTGCTGTTCTTCGCCTTCGCCGGCTACGCCCGCATCGCCACCATGGGCGAAGAAGTCCGCGATCCCGAGCGGACCATTCCCCGCGCCATCCCGATCGCCCTGGCCATCACCGTCGTGGTCTACCTCGTCGTCGGCGTCGCCGTGCTGCTCGCCACCGGCCCGGACCAGCTCGCCGCCGCCGCCGCCCCGCTGACCGACGCAGTCCGCGCCGCCGGGGCCGGCTCGATCACCCCCGTCGTGCAAGTCGGCGCCGCGCTGGCCAGCCTCGGCGCGCTGCTGTCGCTCATCGCGGGCGTCGGGCGCACCAGCCTCGCCATGGCCCGGCATCGCGACCTGCCGGGCTGGCTCGCCGCCGTGCACCCCCGGTTCCAGGTTCCGCACCGCGCCGAAGTCGCCCTCGCCGCCGTCGTCAGCGTCCTGGTCCTCACCGTCGACCTGCGGGATGTGATCGGGTTCTCCTCCTTCGGGGTGCTGGTCTACTACGGCATCGCCAACGCCTGCGCCGTCACCCAGCCCGCCAGCCAGCGCCGCCAGCCCCGCGCCGGCAACATCCTCGGGGTGGCCGGATGCGCGGCACTGGTGGCTGCCCTGCCGATCACCTCCGTCATCGCCGGGCTGGTCATGTTCGCCGCGGGCCTGCTCGGACGCCTGTTCGTGCAGTACCGACGCCGGAGCCAGGTCTCCCGCTGAACGCACCACCACGCCGACGGGTTACTCCCATTCGATAGTTCCGGGTGGTTTGCTCGTCACGTCGAGCACCACCCGGTTGATCTCGGGCACCTCGTTGGTGATCCGGCCGGAGATGCGGGCCAGCACGTCATAGGGCAGCCGGGACCAGTCCGCGGTCATCGCGTCCTCGCTGGACACCGGGCGCAGCACCACCGGATGCCCGTAGGTCCGCCCGTCACCCTGCACGCCGACGCTGCGCACGTCCGCCAAGAGCACCACCGGGCACTGCCAGATGTCGCGGTCCATCCCGGCGGCGGTGAGCTCCTCCCGGGCGATCGCGTCCGCGGCGCGCAGCGTCTCCAGACGGTCGGCGGTGACCTCGCCGATGATCCGGATCGCCAGGCCGGGCCCCGGGAACGGCTGGCGATGCACGATCGTCTCCGGCAGCCCGAGCTCCAGCCCCACCCGGCGCACCTCGTCCTTGAACAGCGCCCGCAGTGGCTCGACCAGCTCGAATGTCAGGTCCTCGGGCAGCCCGCCGACGTTGTGGTGGCTCTTGATGCTCGCGGTGCCCGAGCCGCCGCCGGATTCCACCACGTCCGGGTACAGCGTGCCCTGCACCAGGAAGCGGATCTCCTGGCCGTGCCGGCCTGCCTCGGCTGCCACGTCGCGCGCCGCGGCCTCGAAGACCCGGATGAACTCCCGCCCGATGACCTTGCGTTTGCGCTCCGGATCAGCCACTCTGGCCAGCGCGTCCAGGAACCGCTCCCGGGCGTCGACGGTGACCAGCCGGACTCCCGTCGCCGCCACATAGTCCCGTTCCACCTGGGCCCGCTCCCCGGCCCGCAGCAGGCCGTGATCGACGAACACGCAGGTCAGATCGTCCCCGACGGCTCGGTGCACCAGCGCGGCGGCAACCGCGGAGTCCACTCCCCCGGACAGCCCGCAGATCAGCTTGCCGCCCTGAGTTTGGGCCCGGATCGCGGCCACAGTCTCGTCGATGACGCTCGCGGTGGTCCAGCTCGGCCGGATACCGGCAACCTCGAGCAGGAACCGGCGCAGCACCTCCTGGCCGTGCGGGGAGTGCACCACCTCCGGGTGGTACTGCACCCCGGCCAGCCGCCGGCCGGGGTCCTCGAACGCCGCCACCGGGGCACCCGCCGACCGCGCGGTGACCGCGAACCCGTCCGGCGCGGCGGTGACGGCGTCGCCGTGGCTCATCCACACGGGACCGCGCGCGGGCAGCCCGCGGTGCAGCACGCCGCCTCCGTCGAGCACCTGCAGGTCGGTGCGCCCGTACTCCCGGGTGCCGGTTTTTTGCACGGCACCGCCCAGCGCGTCGGCCATCGCCTGGAAGCCGTAGCAGATCCCCAGCACCGGCACCCCGGCCTCGAACAGCGCCGGGTCCACGCGGGGAGCACCTGGGGCGTACACGCTGGCCGGGCCACCGGAGAGCACGATCGCCGCAGGCTTGCGGCTGAGGATCTCGGGGACCGGTGTGGTGTGCGCCACGACCTCGGAGTACACCTGCGCCTCCCGGACCCGCCGGGCGATCAGCTGCGCATACTGCGCCCCGAAGTCGACCACCAGCACCGTCATGGCTGCACGCTAGCGCCTGCGCCGGACACTGACCGCCATTCGGAGCCGAATTGCGGTTTACGGGGTGTCCACAACTGCAATTCGGCTCCGAATGGCGATCCGGACCTGGCGGCTGGGCGTGCTGGATCAGCGGGTCGTTGACTTGATCATGGTCAGGAATGCGCGGGCCGCGCCCCTGCTGACCACCAGCGTGGGCCGCTCGTCGTCGGGAAGCGCGGCCTGCTTGGTGTCGCGGTAGCCGACCACTTCGTTGCGTCGCACACCGTAGTCGTTCCCGCGCCACCCCCGGTATCCGCGCTGGACGTCACCCGTTCCGCAAGAACAGAGATCTTGCCATTACAGTGCTCTCGACGTAACATGTTTCTCGCATAGTGGCGGACCTGTTCCGCGAGGAACCTGTTATGCCAGACGAAGGAGGAGACCCAGGTGACGACTGCCCTGATACGGCCACTGGCCGCCACGCCGGCACCCTGCCCGGCCGTCCGGGGCACGCGCGAGCAGGGGGGTGGCCCGGTGAACCGCGATATGGCCGTGCTGGTGAGCGCAGGCGTGGATGCCGACGTGGAGATCGCTTTGTACTCGCCGAGGAGGCCTGAAGACGACACCGTCACGATCTTTTTCGGAGCAGAGCAGGTCACGCTGCAGTTCTACGACGTGGGGAGCCTGGAACGGCTGCGGGATGTCGCGGATGAGGGGGCGCGGCGGCTGCGAGCAGTGCTTGCGGCGAACGACCGGGCGGACGATGCGGGCCCCGTAGCGTCCGGGCCGGACGTCCTGCCCGGGAACTTCGTCAACTAGTCCGCTCGTCCGGAAGGAGCACTCCGGGGATGTTGCGGCGGGACGGCGGGGGCACGCGGCGGGACGGGGCCCAGCCGCTGGTGGCCCTCGCCGGGAGACGGCCGGGGGTCCGGCTCGCCCTTGTTGGGCCACAGGGCGAAGGCCCGCTCGGCCAGCGCGGTGATGGTCAGCGCCGGGTTCACCCCGAGGTTCGCGCTCACCGCGGACCCGTCCACCACGGACAGGCCCGGGTAGCCGTGCACCCGGTGATAGGCGTCGATGACGCCGTCGGCGGCGGTTGCGCCCATCGGGCAGCCGCCGAGGAAGTGCGCGGTCATCGGGACCTCGAACAGCTCGCCCCAGGTGCTCCCCGCGGTGCCGCCGATGTGCTGCGCGGTGAGCTGACAGGCCTGGAAACCGGCCGGGATGAAGGTGGGACTGGGCTCGCCGTGACCGCGCCGCGAGGTGAGCCGGCCGCGACGGCGGTAGGTGGTCAGCGAGTTGTCCAGGTTCTGCATCACCAGCAGGATCACCGTCCGCTCGCTCCAGCGCCTTACCTTCAGCAGTTTTCCCATTCTGACCGGATGCCGGGCTACGAAGCGGAGGAACTGCCGCCAGCGCGGGGTGCCCGACGCGCCGTCGGTGGCCACGGTCTTCAGCAGGGCCATCGCGTTGCTGCCCCGCCCGTAGCGGACCGGCTCGATATGGGTGTGCTCGTCGGGGTGGAAGGAGGAGGTGATGGCCACCCCGCGGGAGAAGTCGCGCAGCGGGTCCACCGTGTCCCGGCTGGCGCCCAGGATCGCCTCGGAGTTCGTCCGGGTCAGCTCCCCCAGCCGCGACGACAGCAGGGGCAGCACGCCGTCGTCCCGCATCCGGTGCAGCAGCTGCTGGGTGCCCCAGGTGCCCGCCGCGAGCACCACCCGGTTCGCCCGGATCGTCTGGCGCCACCGCTTCCCCGTCCGCACCGCGTCGATCAGCCAGGTTCCGTCTGCCTGCGGGCGCAGCGCGGTCACCGTGGTCATCGGATGCACCGCGGCGCCAGCCCGCTCCGCGAGGTACAGGTAGTTCTTGACCAGGGTGTTCTTGGCGCCGACCCGGCACCCGGTCATGCAGGAGCCGCATTCGGTGCAGCCGGTCCGCCGGGGGCCCGCGCCGCCGAAGTAGGGGTCATCGACCTCCTCGCCCGGGCGCCCAAAGAACACCCCGACGGGCGTGGGTTGGTAGCTCTTCAAGACCCCCATGTCCTGCGCGACCCGCCGCATCACCTCGTCCGCGGCCGTGTGCCCGGCGTAGGTCGTCACCCCGAGCATCCGCTGCGCCTGGTCGTAGTAGGCGTCGAGCTCGGCGCCCCAGTCAGTGATGTGCCCCCACTGCGGGTCACGGAAAAACGTGTCCGGCGGCCGGTAGAGGGTATTGGCGTAGTTCAGCGACCCACCCCCGACGCCCGCGCCGGCCAGCACCACGAGGTCGCGCAGCAGGTGGATACGCTGGATGCCGTAGCACCCCAGGGCAGGCGCCCACAGGAATTTGCGCAGCTGCCATGACGTGGCGGCCAATTCGTGGTCGGCGAAACGCCGCCCCGCCTCGAGCACACCGACCCGGTAGCCCTTCTCGGTCAGCCGCAGCGCCGCCACACTGCCCCCGAACCCGGACCCGACCACCACCACGTCGTAGTCGACCTCAGCCGCCACGCGGAACCCCCTCGGTATACTTACGCAGGGTAAATGCCCGGCGCGAGCTGCCGACCGCAGCTCCGGTCGTGGGGCGACAAGCAGCTCGAGCCTCCCACCAGCAGGCCAGCCCTGGCTTTTTTCGGGTAGCTGCCCCACTTTATGGCACCTTCACGGCAGCGTCACCTAGCATGCTCTCCGTGATCAGCCCCTCTGTGACCGACGAGCGGCGTCGGTCGGCTTTTGTGTCGTGGGCACACAGTGCACACGACTGGAGCGAAGCGCGTAGTCAGTCGTGGGAGAAGACGGTCCTTGAGTTCACGAATTCGCTGCGGTGGCATGGGATAGAAGCCGATGTGGACCTGTTTCACGTCGATGACGCTGATATTGATTGGACACGGTTCGGTCCGCGGCGGATCGCCGACTCGGACGTGACGATCATCGCGGTATCGAGCGCATGGCGGGAACGGTGGCAAGGTCGCAACGCAGCAAACGTGGGTGAAAATTACGTGCCGATCTGGCACGATCGGAGGACACCCTTCGGGCCCTGCCGGAATCCTGCCTAGGCGAAGGTCCGTATCGACCCTGGTACCGCCGAGCATGGCAGCACCGAGACAGCATCCTGGCGGCGCTGACCGCGCTCAACGATGCGACCGAAACCTCTGTGGCACGAGCGTCCCAGGCACCTGCGCCGGATACCCCGCGTAGATCACCCGACACTTCGCCAAGGCTCCCGGGAGCGGTGCCTAACGGCCCAACTACCCAGCCTCCTCGCACTGTGGCCGGCGGAGAGGGTGCCGCGGAGGTCAAGTCGGTCTCCGAGTTATTGTTGCAAGTCTCTGAGTTGCTCGCCGAAGTCGCGCTCCGAGAGGCAACAAACGCCCGCAGCCTCCAGGCGAAGGGAATGCATCGAGAAGCACACGCATTGCTCACCGAGGCCGTCGACCGGCTGCGTGGAGGCCGGCCGCCGGAAGGCGGAGCGTCGGCCACCGGGCAGGACATTCACGAGCTTGTCGGTGGCCTACGGCAGATAGCGGACACACAGCGCGAGGATAAACTGACGGAACTCGACGAAGTGGTCGGCCAGGCCACCGCTTCAGCAACCTACGCAGGTGACCAGATATTGACTGAGCTCATCGATGAAGTACCGTCGGTCGTCAAACCCTTGTCGTCGCAGATCAAAACCCGCACCCTCATCAGCCGCAAGCAGCTGGAAGCAATATACGGCGATCTCAGCAAGCAGGCAGCCGAGCAACTGGCGAAGATATTCGAGCAACGTTTCGAAGAGCGAATCACTCCCGATGCGTCAGCCGCGCTCCAGGCGATCTCAAAGCTTCCCCGCCAGTTCCAAGAGGCACTGGATAAACACTTCCTTGATACGGTGCCAGCCGCTTACCAAAGCCCACCGGCTACTTGGGCCGTTATTGCGCCGACACTCCAGCTAGAGGCGCGGTTGTCAACCGGGGGAGCACGCCTGGCCGACCTGGGCAAGATCGAGCACGAGCTACTCATTCATGAGTTCAAAGCGGAGGTCACACGAATCACAGGAACGGTCGCGTTCAACAATGCATTCTGGGTACTGCAGTCCGCAGCGCTCAAGCTTCTCTGGGCGATGTTCCGCGACGACCCACTGGCCGCGATCTCGAAGGAGCGTCGAGTCAGGGTGGTAAAGCGGCGTCTCGTGACCGCCCTGCAGCACGCGCTTGGCAGCGACGACGTCCGATCAGAGGTCAGCGTCGCCTCACGCGGCATCGAGACCGAGCTCCGCCGACACTCAGCGGCGGTGCGCCACTGCTTGGAGGAGGAGACGGCGGACATCGTCCGCCAAGCCGATCAACGCCTGTCGACGGTCCATCAGGTGCTCGACAGAGCGGCAGTCCAGCTGGACTACATCGCCACACGGTTCTCACCACCCGAGCCTGACCGCGTTCTGGATGCAGACTGCGCCAAACAGGGCACGAATAACAGCAGTCTGCATCCAGAACGCGGGCAAAAGAGGGGTTAGGGGCGGATGGTGAGGCCTACTTTTTGGAATTCTTTGAGTTCTGAGTAGCCGGTTTTGGCTAGGGCGCGGCGCAGGGCGCCGAAGAGGTTCACCTCGCCGCTGGGGTCGCTGGAGGGGCCGAACAGCAGGGTGTCGATGCCGATCGAGCCCTGCGGCACGTCGATGACGTGGCTGCGCGGCAGCGACGGGTGTGCCGCGGCGGCGGTCCAGTACAACCCGTTGCCGGGCGCCTCGGCGGCGGCGGCCAGCGGTTCACCGAGCATCACCGCGTCCGCCCCGCAGGCGATCGCCTTGGCGATGTCGCCGCTGGTGCGCATCCCGCCGTCGGCGATCACGTGCACGTAACGCCCACCGGTCTCGTCCAGGTAGTCGCGCCGGGCGGCGGCGGCGTCGGCGACCGCGGTGGCCATCGGCACCCCGATGCCGAGCACGTCGCCGGTGGAGGTGCTCGCACCCGCCCCATGACCCACGATCACGCCGGCCGCCCCGGTGCGCATCAAGTGCATCGCGGTGCGGTAGTCGCTCACCCCACCGGCGATCACCGGGAGGTCCATCGACGCGATGAACTCCACCAGATTGAGCGGCTCGGCAGCGCGGGAGACATGCTCGGCCGAGACGATGGTGCCCTGCACGACGAGGATCTCGACGCCGGCCGCGAGCAGGTCGGGCGCGAGGGCGCGGGCGTGCTGCGGGCTGACCCGGGCGGCCACCGTCACGCCGGACTGGACTACCTGGCCGATCGCCGCACGGAGCAGGTCGGCCTGGATCGGGGCCGAGTGCCACTGCTGCAGCAGCCGCACCGCCGCCGCCTTGTCGGCCTCGTCCATCGCGGACGTGAGCCGGAACAGCAGTTTGTCGACGTTCGGGTGCCGCGCCCACAGCCCCTCGGCGTTGAGCACCCCCAGCCCGCCGAGCGCACCGATCCGGACCGCCATCGCCGGTGACACGATCGCGTCGGTGGGGTGGGTGACCAGCGGGATGCCGAAACGGTAGGCGTCGATCTGCCAGGTGGTGGACACCTCCCGGGAGGAACGGGTGCGCCGCGAGGGCACGATCTCCACGTCATCGAAGCCGTAGGCCCGCCGCGCGGTGCGGCCCATGCCGATCTCCACCAGATCCCGCATCTCAGCGCACCGCGTAATTCGGGGCCTCCACCGTCATGGTGATGTCATGCGGGTGGCTCTCCTTGACTCCGGCCGCGGTGATCTGCACCAGCTGCGCGCCCTGCAACGCCGGGATCGTCGCGGCACCGGCGTAGCCCATCGCCGCTCGCAGGCCACCGACCAGCTGATGGGCCACCACCGACAGCGGCCCGCGGAAGGGAACCCGCCCCTCGATGCCCTCGGGCACCAGCTTGTCATCGGACAGCGCGTCATCGGCGAAGTAGCGGTCCCGGGAGTACGACCGCCCGGCACCGCGCGAGGCCATGGCGCCCACCGAGCCCATCCCGCGATAGGTCTTGTACTGCTTGCCATCGACCAGGATCAGGTCACCCGGCGCCTCGGCGGTGCCCCCGAGCAGGCTGCCCAGCATCACGCTGCTGGCCCCCGCGACGATGGCCTTGGCGATGTCCCCGGAGTACTGGATACCGCCGTCGCCGATCACCGGGACACCCGCGGGGCGGCACGCCCGGTCCGCCTCGAAGATCGCGCTGATCTGTGGCACGCCCACCCCGGCCACGACCCGGGTGGTGCAGATCGAGCCCGGGCCCACCCCGACCTTGACCGCGTCCGCGCCGGCGTCGACCAGCGCCTGCGCCCCGGCCCGGGTGGCGACGTTGCCGCCGATGACATCGACGGCGCTGCCCACCTCGGCCTTGAGCGTGCTGATCATCTCCAGCACCCCGCGGGAGTGCCCGTGCGCGGTGTCCACGACGAGCACGTCGACTCCCGCCTCGACCAGCAACGCAGCCCGCTGCTTGGCGTCCTCGCCGACCCCGATCGCGGCCCCCACCAGCAGCCGCCCGTCGGGATCCTTGGTCGCCAGCGGGTACCTCTCGGTCTTCACGAAGTCCTTGACTGTGATCAGGCCGCGCAGCCTGCCCTGCCCGTCGACGATCGGCAGCTTTTCGATCTTGTGGCGACGCAGCAGGCCCAGCGCCGCGTCCGCGGTGACCCCCACCTGCGCCGTGATCAGCGGCGGTGTGGTCATCACGTCGGCGACCCGCTTGTCGTAGTCGGCCTCAAAGCGCATGTCCCGGTTGGTGATGATGCCGACCAGCACCCCGTCGGAGTCGGTGACGGGCACGCCGGAGATCCGGTAGCGGGCGCACAGCGCGTCCACCTCGGCCAGGCTGTTCTCCGGCAGGCAGGTCACCGGGTCGGTCACCATGCCCGCCTCGGACCGCTTGACCAGCTCGACCTGCGCGGCCTGCGCGGCGGCCGGCAGGTTGCGGTGCAGCACCCCCATCCCGCCGTACCGGGCCATCGCGATGGCCATCCGCGCCTCGGTCACGGTGTCCATCGCTGAGGAGACCAGCGGCACCCGCAGGGTGATGTTGCGCGACAGCCTGGTCGACGTGTCAACCTCCGCGGGCACGACGTCGGATTCGGCGGGCAGCAGCAGCACATCATCGAAGGTCAGACCGAGCAGCGCGAACTTCGACGGGAAGTCGGGTGCGGTGAGCTCGCTGGTCATGCGCAGGGACGACCTTCCTGGCAGTGGGGACGGCTGGAGTCAGTCGGTAGTCAATTCATGGTATCCGGCACGGCACCATCCGCCGGGCGGGTACGGTGCCAGCCGTGGCGCACGACTCACTTCCCCCCGACCCGTTCGATGGTGACCCCGAGGACCCGGCTCTGGCGCTGGAGGCCTTGGATGACCCCGAGGACGACCTCAAGGATCCGCTCGACGACGAGGAACGGGCGGAGCTGCTCGCCGACCTGAGCGATCTGGCCGTCTATGAGGCTCTGCTGGCGCCTCGCGGCATACGCGGGATCGTGGTGGACTGCCCCGACTGCGCCGAGCAGCACTACCACAACTGGCACTTGCTGCGGGCAACGCTGCAGCAGCTGCTTGACACCGGCCGGATGCGCCCACACGAGCCCGCGTACGACCCGGACCCGGCTGGCTACGTGAGCTGGGAGTACTGCCGTGGGTACGCCGATGCGGTCCTCACCGGAGACAGCGGCTGACCTGACATCAGCTAGGCGGATCCTCGTGCTCCGAGGTGGGTGTGGGCAACGCGGTGGGCTCGGGCAACGCGGTGGGCTCAGGCGACGGGGTGGGCTCAGGCGACACAGTGGGCTCAGGCGACGGGGTGGGCTCAGGCGACACAGTGGGCGACGGAGTGGGCTCAGGTGACACCGTGGGCTCAGGTGACACCGTGGGCTCAGGTGACACCGTGGGCTTGGGCGACGGGGTGGGGGCCAAGGAGGGCGTTGAGGGCACCCCGGGACTTGTTAACGAGCCGGAGTCCGGCGGCCTCGTCGACTCTTGCGGGGACGGGCTCCGCTTCCCGTCCAGCTTCTTCTTAAGGTCCTGGTGGCGGGCGGTGAGATCGGTGCGGCCCTCGGCCTCGCCGATCGCCGGGAGCCGCTGCTGGACCTGTTGCAGCTTTGTTTTGGCCTGCTCGGGCTTTCCCGCTCGAAACGCCGTCTCGGCCTCTTTGAGCCCGGTCCGGACGAAGTCGGCTGCCTCAGCTGAGCGGGAGTACTCGGGGTAGAGCACCTGGGTCACGCGCCACAACTGGTCACCGGGTTGCGCGGCCTTGGCGGCCAGGCCCACCGAGGAGAAGGCGATCACCAGCACCGCCGCGGCAGCCGCGAACGTGCCGAACACGGGGTTACGGCGGCGATCCGGCCGGCGCCCGGCAGTGATCACCGCCAAGGCGGTGTCGGTGTCCACCAGTACCCGGTTCGAGTCGGCATGGACCTCGCCGCGCCAGGCCGCCAGGAGGTTTGCCAACTCACCGTCGACGCCCTTCGGGGTGCGGTGGGCGGTGCGGTGGGCACTGCCAAGCATGTCCAGCAGCGCATCGTCGGCCTGGACGGCAGCCAGATCAGCCGGCATCTCACGGGAATCCCCGTTGGGGTAGCCGGCGCGTGGGTCATTGTCGCGACCGGACACTCACAACACCCCCTCGGACGCCAATACGTTGCGCAGCCGGCTGAGCGCCCGGTGCTGCGCCACCCGGACCGCGCCGGGAGTCGACTGCACGGCCTCGGCGGTCTCCTCGGCCGAGAGCCCCACCACGACCCGCAGGACGAGAATCTCGCGCTGCTTGTCCGGCAGCGTCTCCAGCAGCTTGTTCATCCGCTCGGCCAGCTCACCCTGCATCGCCTGCTGCTCCGGGCCGTCGGCCGGTTCCGGGGAATCGGGGACCTCCGGGACCGGCTCGGTGCGATTTCGCGCCGAAGACCGGTGGGCGTCGGCCACCTTGTGCGATGCGATGCCGTACACAAAGGCAAGAAATGGCCGACCCCGGTCGCGGTAACTGGGCAGGGCGGTGAGCACCGCGAGACACACCTCCTGGGCTACGTCATCCGCCGAGGCGAACGTCTTCTCCTGGCCACCGACGCGGGCACGGCAGTACCGCACCACGAGGGGACGAATCCAGCGGAGCACACCCTCAATGGCATCTCGATCACCATCGACTGCGGCACCGACAAGGACGTCGAGGTCGTCCCCCACTACTGTCATCGCAGAATGCAGCCCTGCCGTTACGACATGGGACCGGCCAGGCTGCATGCCGGCCGACGGTGACCATTCCGCTGTCCCGGTCATCCATACACCTTCCCGAGATCACGGCACCTCGGGCGCAACCGTAGTCGGCGACTGATCGACAGCGGTACGCGGTATCGCTGCGCCGTGCCCGGGGCGCTGTGCCCGGGACCCGTGCATGAGACCACAGAAAAGTGGGGGGGGGGGGGGGG
>JBOHFT010000034.1:14896-32195 GCA_050699815.1 Pseudonocardiaceae bacterium
GCGATGCCACCGGCCCCACGTGCACGGGCGTTCAGGCGACCAGACCGCGCCGGAAGCCGTGCGCGACAGCCTGAGCCCGATCCCGCACGCCAAGCTTGCGGAACAGCCTCCGGGCGTGCGTTTTGACCGTGTCTTCGGACAGGTACAGTTCACGCCCGATCTGCCCGTTGCTCTTGCCCTGGCTCATCCCGCGCAGCACCTGCAACTCTCGCTCAGTGAGCTGCACGCCAGGGTCGGACGGGGGTCGCGGGGCCGGCACCGACGTGCTGGCCAGCGTGTGCGCCAGCGCCGCGACGAGTTCCGGGCGCGATGCGTCCCAGCGCAGATAGCCTCGTGCGCCGCCAGCGATCGCCGCAGCGATGCTGCCCGCGTCGTCCGGCGCACCGAACACGATCACGTTGGCCTGGGGATGCGCCGACACCAGCCGACGGGTGGCCTCCACCCCGGTGGGTACCGCGCGCTGGGTCCCTACCAGGACGACGTCCACCGGCTGCCGAGAATATCGAGCCAGCAGCTCATCGCCGTGTGCCACGCAGTCGATCCGGGCGACGCCCGGGACCGCGGACATCACCCGGGTGAGTCCCTCGCGGACGCTTCGCCGGTCGTCGCAGATGAGAACTGCGGTCACGGGAGGGCTCCTTTCCTGCAGCCAAGTGATGTGCCCACCTCCCTATCGGTCGCGCGGGGCCGGAACTTGACACGATCTGATGGATTCCCATCAAGAGCCGGAGCGCACGCTCCGACGGTGTCATCACCGCTCGGAGCAACACTTACTCTACCGAGTGTGAACGGATCACGGCAGTACCGCGAACACGGATGATTCGGACATCGAGGCTACCCCGAATGCCGCAACGACGCCCTCACACCCCGCCAGCACAGGTACGAGGGCCGTCGCTGCATACGGCGTCACTCCGGTTACACCGGCGGTGCACGCCGGAGTGCCGGGTGGCTCACATGCCCGGGCCATGCCCGTGGCCGTGACCATGCCCCTGGCCGACCGCGGATGCCGACTCCGGCTTGTCCACCACCGCGCTCTCGGTGCTGATCACCATCCGGGCGATCGAGGCCGCGTTGACGAGCGCTGACCGGGTCACCTTCACGGGGTCGACGATGCCCGCGGCTACCAGGTCGCAGTAGGTCTGCGCTTCGGCGTCGAAGCCGTGACCCCACGCCATATCGCGCACCTTGGCAACCACCACGGAACCCTCGTGGCCCGCGTTGGCGGCGATCCAGCGCACCGGGGCGGCGCTGGCGGCCCGCACGATCGCGGCGCCGGTGGCCTCGTCGCCCTGCAGGCCGAGATCGCCCACCGAGTCGGCGGCGTGCACCAATGCCACGCCTCCGCCGGGCACAATGCCCTCATCGGCCGCAGCCCGCGTCGCCGCCACGGCATCCTCGATCCGGGCCTTGCGCTCCTTGAGCTCCGTCTCGGTGGCGGCCCCCACCTTGATCACCGCTACCCCGCCGGCGAGCTTGGCAAGCCGCTCCTGCAGCTTCTCGCGGTCCCAGTCCGAGTCGGTCTCCTCGATCTCGCGGCGAAGCTGCGCGACGCGGGCGTCGACCCCCGTCTGGTCGGCTGCGCCGTCGATGATGGTGGTGTCGTCCTTGGTCACCACGATCCGCCGGGCCCGGCCGAGCACCTCGAGCCCGACCTCGGACAGCACCAGGCCGACCTCGGGGTTGATCACCTGGGCGCCAGTGACGACGGCGAGGTCGTCCAGGAACGCCTTACGGCGGTCACCGAAGAACGGCGCCTTCACCGCCACCACCGACAGGGTCTTGCGGATCGCGTTGACCACCAGGGTGGACAGCGCCTCGCCCTCGACATCCTCGGCCACGATGAGCAGCGGCCGGCCGGCCTGGCTCACCTTCTCCAGCAGCGGCAGCAGGTCCTGGATCGAGGAGATCTTGTCGCGGTGCAGCAGGATGCTCGCGTCCTGGAGCACCGTCTCCATCCGCTCGGAGTCGTTGACGAAGTAGGGCGAGATGTAGCCCTTGTCGAATGCGACGCCCTCGGTGATCTCCAGCTCGGTGGCCAGGGTGGAGGACTCCTCCACGGTGATGACGCCGTCCTCGCCGACCTTGAGCATCGCCTCGCCGATCAGCGCGCCGATCTTCGGGTCACGCGAGGACACCGTGGCGACCTGGGCGATCGCGTCCCGGCCCTGCACCGGCGTTGCCCTGGACTTCAAGACCGCGGCCACCGCGTCGGCGGCCACCGCGATGCCGCGCCCCAGTGCGGTGGGGTTGGCGCCAGCGGCCACGTTGCGCAGTCCTTCCCGGACCATGGCCTGCGCTAGGACAGTGGCGGTGGTGGTGCCGTCACCAGCCACGTCGTTGGTCTTCGTCGCCACGCTCTTGGCGAGCTGGGCGCCGAGGTTCTCATAGGGATCGGCCAGCTCGATCTCACGGGCGATCGTCACCCCGTCGTTGGTGATCGACGGGCCGCCGAACTTCCGGTCCAGCACCACGTGCCGACCTCGCGGGCCAAGAGTGATCTTGACCGCGTCGGTGAGCTGGTCGATTCCGCGCTCCAGCGCGCGCCGCGCAGTCTCGTTGAACGTGATCTGCTTGGGCATTGCCTGCCTTCCTCCCAGACGAACTCTGGTAGGCCACCGGCGTTGCCGGGGCCCGATACGGGACCGCCCCGCTGACCCCGGGAGGGGCCGCGGGGCGGTCACGGTAGTGACGCGAACTGTCAGGTGACGCGACGGGCAAACCGTCAGTTGATAACGGCGAGTACGTCGCGGGCGGAGAGAATCAGGTACTCCTCGCCGTTGTGCTTGATCTCGGTGCCGCCGTACTTGCTGTAGAGGACGACATCACCGACCTTCACATCCACCGGGATGCGGGTGCCGCTGTCGTTGACGCGACCCGGGCCCACCGCCAGGACTTTGCCCTCCTGGGGCTTCTCCTTAGCGGTGTCCGGGATGACGATGCCGGACGCGGTCATCGTCTCGGCCTCGCTGGCCTGAACGACGATCTTGTCCTCGAGCGGCTTGATGTTCACGCTCGCCACAGTTGTGACCTCCACTTTCTGGGGTCTTCGAAGAGCTGGCAGAGTTGTCTGGTGCTGACTGCGGCCACCCCGCCGTCGCGGGTGTCGAGGCGACCACGCCATTTCTGGCACTCTGGGGACCAGAGTGCCAGTTAGCAGACTACTGCGCCGAGTGCCAGCGCTCAACTAGGGTGCCGGAATATGGCCGAGCCCCGTCACCGTCTGACCCGCCGCACGGTTCTCGCCGGCGGGATCGCGCTCACCGCGATGCCGCTGGGCGCTGGATGTGCCGCCCGGCCAGGGTCAGGCGCCCGCAGCCAGCCACTGGGTGACCCGTTCACCGTCGGGGTGGCCTCCGGTGACCCTTCGCCGGACGGGGTGGTGCTCTGGACCCGGCTGGCGCCCAGCCCGCTGGCCGAGGACGGGCTCGGCGGGATGCCGTCCCGCCCCGTCGACGTGGCGTGGGAGTTTGCGGCCGACGAGGGATTCCGGCAGGTCGAGCGGCGCGGGCGGAGCACCGCAGTGCCGGAAGCGGCGCACAGCGTGCATGTCGAGCTCACCGGCCTGCCCCCGGGCCGCGAGTACTTCTACCGGTTCCGCGCTGCCGGGCACCTCTCGCCGGTCGGCCGCACGCGCACCGCGCCGGCCCCGGCAGTGCTGGGTTCGGCGCTGACGATGTGCTTCGCGTCCTGCTCGCAGTACGAGCACGGGTGGTTCACCGCCTACCGCAGGCTGGCCGCCGAGCATCCGGACGTCATCCTGCACCTCGGTGACTACCAGTACGAGCACGCCGCCAACCGTTACCTCGCCCCCAGCGGTAACGTCCGGCACCACGTCGGCCCAGAGACTGAGACGCTGGCGACCTACCGGCAGCGCCACGCGCAGTACAAGACCGACCCCGATCTGCAGGCCGCCCACGGCATCGCGCCGTGGCTGGTGGTCTGGGACGACCACGAGGTGGACAACAACTGGGCCGACGAGGTGCCGGAGAACCCCCAGCCGGGATTCCGCACCCGGCGCGCGGCGGCGCTGCAGGCCTATTACGAGAACATGCCACTGCGCCGGTCTTCGGTGCCGCACGGCATCGACATGCAGCTCTATCGCCGAGTGCAGTGGGGCAGCCTGGCGACCTTCCACCTGCTCGACACCCGGCAGTACCGCAGCGACCAGCCCTGCGGTGACCGGATCCCCTCGGACTGCCCGCAGCGAACCGATCCCGCCCGCTCGATCACCGGCGCCGAGCAGGAGAGCTGGCTGCTGGCGGGGTTCCAGCGGTCCCAGGCCCGCTGGGACGTGCTGGGCCAGCAGGTCTTCTTCTCGCAGCTGGACCTCACGCCCGGCCCGGGCCGCGGCTTCAACGTGGACGCGTGGGACGGCTACGTCGGCAGCCGGGACCGGATCGTCGCCGGGCTGCGGAACTCACCGGTGCGCAACGCCGTGGTGCTCACCGGCGACATCCACTCGCACTGGGCAGCCGAGATCCGCGAGCGCTTCGACGACCCGGCATCGGCCGCGGTGGGCACCGAACTGGTGGGCAGCTCGATCACGTCAGGTGGCGACGGCTCCGAGACCCGGCCCGAATCGGCCACCGTGCTGGCGGAGAACCCGCACATCCGCTTCTTCAACAACCGCCGCGGGTATGTGCGCACCCGGTTCACCCCTGCTGAGCTGCGGGCCGACTTCCACGTGGTGCCCTTCGTGTCCCGGCCAGAGGCTGCGGTGCAGACTGCGGCGTCGTTCGTGGTGGCCGACCGGGAGCCGGCCCTGCACCCGGCCTGACCCTGGTTGGTGGCCCTTCAAGTACCACCAACCGGGGTCAGCACGACCTCAAACCGCTACCAACCCCTGCGCCGGCCCGGCGCAGGGGTTGGTAGCGGTTAACAGCACTGTCACCCCCGGTTGGTGGTACTTGAAGGGCCACCAACCAGGGAGGTGGTGATCGGGAGGGCCGGGTCGGCGGGGATGTCGAGCTGCGACGGGGGCGCGCCGGCGGCGAGCAGGTGAGCCCCGAGCGCGGCCACCATGGCTCCGTTGTCGGTGCACAGTCGTGGCCGGGGGACCCGCAGCCGCAGCCCGGCCGCCGCGCAGCGGTGCCGCGCCAGCGCGCGCAACCGGGAGTTGGCGGCCACCCCACCGCCGATGAGCAGGGTGTCGATGCCCCGATCGGCCGCGGCCCGGATCGCCTTGGCGGTGAGCACGTCGACCACGGCCTCCTGGAAGGCCGCCGCCACGTCGGCCACAGCAACGGTGATCCCGCGGCGCTGCAGCCCCTCGACATGCCGGGCGACCGCGGTCTTGAGCCCGGAGAAGGAGAAGTCATAGCGCGAGTCGCCGGGACCGGTCAGCCCACGGGGGAATCGGACGCTGCTCGGATCCCCGTCCCGGGCAGCCCGGTCGATGAACGGCCCGCCGGGAAAGCCCAGCCCCAGCAGTCGCGCCACCTTGTCGAACGCCTCCCCGGCGGCATCGTCGACGGTGGCACCCAGCGGCTGCAACGGCGCCACCAGCGACGAGACCTCCAGTATGCTGGAATGCCCACCGGAGACCAGCAGGGCCAGCGCAGGGGGCAGCGGACCGTGCTCCAGGGTGTCCACCGCAATATGCGCGGTGAGGTGGTTGACCCCGAACAGCGGGACGTCCCAGGCTGCCGCGTACGCCTTGGCCGCAGCCACGCCGATCAGCAGTGCACCGGCCAGCCCCGGTCCGGCGGTGACCGCCACTGCGTCCACATCGGACGACCTGACACCGGCTTCCCGCAGCGCACGCTGCACCGTCGGCACCATCGCCTGCAGGTGGGCCCGGGACGCCACCTCGGGAACCACGCCGCCGAACCGGGCGTGGGAGTCCACACTGGACGCGATCTCGTCGGCAAGCAGGGTGACCGTCCCGTCGCTGGACAGCCGTACGACGCCGACCCCGGTCTCGTCGCAGGAGGTCTCGATGCCCAGAACTATCCCGGTCATGTTGGCGGTCATGGCGAAGCCTGCCTGCGCATGGTGAACGCGTCGGCCCCGGTGGGCCGGTAGTAACCGCGGCGGGTGCCGATCACGACGAATCCCTCACTGCGATACAGCTGGATCGCCGGCTCGTTGTCGGTGCGCACCTCAAGAAACACTGTGGCCCCAGCGGCGTGGTCGAGCAGCGCCCGCAACAACGCGCGGCCGATCCCCCGGCCCTGGTGCGCCGGGTCCACCGCGAGGGTGTGAATCTCCGCCTCACCGCCGGCCTGGGCGAGACCCGCGTAGCCGAGCAGCGAGCAGTCCTCCCGCGCGATGAGGTAGTGATGACCATCGGCGAGCGCCTCCAGGAATACCTCAGGACGCCACGGGTACTCGCGGTCGAACAGCAGCCGCTCGAGTTCGGCGCAGCGGTAGATGTCAGCGGCCGACATCGGTCCGATCAGGAAACTCATACCGGCGTCACCCGCTTGACCGGCCCGGGTTCGAGCGCGTCGGGACGGCGCAGGTATAGCGGAGTGAGCGGGCCTGGCGGTGCGTGCGCCCGCACCGCGGCCGCCACCACGGCGACCAGTCCGGCCGGATCCGGGTGCCGCGGCGGCACCACCGACACCACCGCCGACGGCACCAGTGCGTCGGCGGCACCGGCGACCCGCACCACGCCGGCGAGCGGCACGTCAGGTGGCCGGCCCACGTGGGGACCGTCCACCCGGGCACCGGTCCCGTCGTAGCGCGCCCAGTAGACTTCCCGGCGGCGAGCGTCGGTGACCACCAGCAGGGGGGTGCCAGCGCCCGCCCGGTAGGCGATCGCGTCCAGACTGCCCACGGGATAGACCGGGATGCCCAGGGCATCACCCAGCGCCGCTGCAGTGACCATCCCGATCCGCAGCCCGGTGAACGGGCCCGGGCCCGCCCCGCACACCACCGCGTCGAGGTCGCGCAGCTGCACTCGGGCAGCGGCGAGTACCGCGCACACCGACGGCATGAGCAGCTCGCCGTGCGCCCGGGCGCCCACGGTTATCCGCTCGGCGAGGATCTTCGGGGGGCCGGCCGCGGGCAGTCGCAGCAGTCCGGCGGTCACCGCGGGGGTCGCGGTGTCCAGAGCCAACACCAGCACAGTTGACCAGCTTACGGATCCGGCGTTTCGGGCATCGCGGGGCATGCCCGCGACAGCAAAACCGGCGGCAGCAACCGGGCCGGGCCGCGCAGCTCGGCGACCCTGCTGTCGTCAGCCCGTGGCTGCAGCCGGATCAGCAGGTACTCGTCGGCCAGCCGCTCGGCCAGGCCCTCGCCCCACTCGACGACCACGGCGGCCGCCAGCAGATCGGTGTCCAGATCGAGGTCGTCCAGCTCAGCGATCCCGCCGAGCCGGTAGGCGTCGACGTGCACCAGCGGCACCCCCCGCCCCCCGGGCAGCGCCGGGTGCTCGCGGGCGATGACGAAGGTCGGCGACGTCACCGGCCCGCGGACGCCCAGGCCAGCGCCGATACCGCGGGCCAGCACCGTCTTGCCCGCGCCCAGCGGCCCGGACAGCACCACCACGTCACCGGGGCGCAGGCGCTCGCCCACGGCCCGGCCGAGGCGCTCGGTATCCACCGGAGCGGCCAGCTCCAGAATCATGCGCTGGCCCGGCTGCCTGGCAGGGCCCCGCCACATTGGGAGATCAAGTCCAGCAGGTGCTTGTTGACGCGGCCTGGCTGGTCCAGCATCGTCACGTGACCCGACCCCACCACCTGCACCAGCTCCACGTCGGGGAGCAGTGCCGCAATCGCCTCGGAGTGCTCGTACTGCACCAACCGGTCACCGTCGGAGCCGAGTACCAGGGCCTTGGCGTACTGCAGACCGGCCAGCGCGGCGTAGCGGTTGTGCGCCCCGAAAGTCGCCAGGAAGTCGACCATGACCTCGAACGAGGTGGCCCTCATCATCGTGTCCATCAGCTCGACCAGCGCCGGACTGACCGGCTCGGCGCCGAAGGCGAGCTTGCGGATCAGGCTCCAGATCAGATGGCCGCAGATATCGCGCCCGCGCTCGACGGCGAGCGCGCTGGGCTCCCAGCAGGACAGCCGCCTGGCCACCGGCATGATCGGGTTTCGCCGAGACAGGAACGGCCGGGGCAGACCCGACCGGCCAATGTCCCCGGCGCTGGTGTTGAGGAAAGCCACCCCGCAGATCCGCTCGGCGAACAGCTCAGGGCGGTCCTCGGCCAACGCCATGATCGTCATGCCACCCAGGGAATGCCCGATCAGCACAACCCGCCCTTCGGGTGCGGCCGCGCGGATCACGGCGTGCAGGTCGCGGCCGAGCTGCCCGATGGTGCTCGCACGGCGGGGTGAGCGACCGGAACGGCCGTGGCTGCGGTGGTCGTAGAGCACCTGGCGGACCCGGGGTGCGGTGGAATGCGCCAAGTCGTGGCGCTGAAACAGCCAGGCCCGCCGGTCCAGGGTGTAGCCGTGGATCAGGACGACGGTGAACTCGGGCGCTCCCCCATCGGCCGGGTCGAGCTCCTCCACCGACAGTTCCACCCCGTCGTCGGTCGCCACCGTGTATTCCCGGTCCGGTGGTAGCACGGCGGGGAACCCGTCAGGGAGTCCCGCAGCGTAGCTCCGCAGCTTGCCGATGCGGTTGTGGTGCGCGGCCCCGGCCACCAGCGCGGTGGTCACGACCGTGCCCAGCACGCCGCCGGCCAACTTCGCCGCCGACCTCATCGGAGCACCCGCGCCCCATCCGGATGGCGACCGCGCACCGTCCGGGTCAGCCGGGGCCGCGCCATGCCCGCGACCACCTCGTAGTGAATAGTGCCCAGCTTGCCGGCCCACTCCGCGGCGGTGGGCTCGCCGCGCTCGCCGGTGCCGAAGAAGACCACCTCAGCGCCCACCGGCACCGGGTCGTCCCCGCAGTCGACCATCACCTGGTCCATGCACACTCTCCCCACGACCGGGCGGCGCCGCCCGGCCAGCCAGACGTCGAGCCGGCCGGTGAGCACCCTGGGCACGCCGTCGGCGTAACCGGCGGGGACCAGTGCCAGGGTGGTTTCCCGTTCGGTATGCCAGACGTGCCCGTATGACACGCCCTCACCAGCCGGGACGCGTTTCAGCAAGGCGACCTGCGAGCGCAGTGTCATCGCTGGCACGAGACCATAATCTTCCCCGGGCACCGGCGAGAGCCCGTAGACGGCGATGCCCGGTCGGACCATGTCATAATGCAGATCTGGCCGGGTTAATGTTACTGCTGAGTTTGCCAGATGTCGCAGCGGTCGCAACCCGGCATTCCGCGCCACCTCGTAGGCCTCGTTGAAGTACCGCACCTGCTGCTCGATGATCGGGTGCCCAGGATCGTCGGCATGGGCAAGGTGCGACCAGATCCCGACCACCTCCACGCCCCGGGTACCTGCGGCAGCGCGGACCAGATCGGGCCACTCGCTGCGGTAGGCGCCGCCGCGGGTCAGCCCGGTGTCGACCTTGAGGTGCACCCGGGCGGTGCGGGCGGTTGCTGCGGCGGCGGCGGCTGCGGTGTCGAGCTGGCCGGTGGAGTAGACGCCGAGGTCGATCCCGGCGGCGACGCCGGCGGCGAGGTCCTCCCCGGGGGCGTGCAGCCAGGCCAGCACGGGGGCGTCGATCCCGCCGTGGCGCAGGGCGAGCGCCTCATCGACGCTGCACACCCCCAGTGCGCTGGCTCCCGCCTGCAGCGCCGCGGCGGCGACGTCGGCCGCGCCGTGGCCGTACCCGTCGGCCTTGACCACCGCCATGGTGGTGGCCCCGGACGCGGCGGCGGATCCGGCGAGGATCCCGACGTTGCGCCGGATCGCGTCGAGGTCGATCACCACCTCGGCCCGGGGGCGACTGGCAGCGCCCGGCATCGGGCTCATCCGCGCATCCCAGCCACCGACCGGAGGATGCGGATCGCATCACTCAGCGCCATCTGGATCGCCGAAGCTGGCGCCGACGCCCCGCTGAGCCCGATTACCGCGTTCTGTCCCCAGAACGCGGTAGCGGGCAGGCCCCGGGCAGCGAGAGCGGCAGCGAGGTCCTGGGCGTGCACCGCGGCCGCGGCTGCCGTGGCCGGCTCCAGGCCGGCTGCCAGTAGCGCGCCGAGCACGCCGGTCAGGACGTCGCCGGAACCCGCGGTGGCCGGCCAGGACGAGCGGGCCGGGTTCACCAGCACCCGGCCGTCCGGGGCGGCGATGATGGTGGTGCTGCCCTTGAGCACCAGCACGGCGTCGAACCGGCCCGCGGCGTCCCGGGCGGCCGCGACCCGGTCGTTGCCGGGTGCCCTGCCGGTGAGCCGCTCGAACTCCCGGTCGTGCGGGGTGAGCACCACCGGGGTGTCCGGGTCGCGGCTGTCAGCCAGCTCGGGATGCCGGGCCAGCAGGGTGATCGCGTCGGCGTCGGCCACCACCGGCACCCCCGCGGCCAGCACGTGGGCCAGCACCTGGCGGGCGGCGGTGCCGGTGCCCAACCCGGGCCCGACCGCCCAGGCCTGCACCCACCCGGCGTCGGACACCGACCCGGTGGCCACCACCTCCGGCCAGCGCCCGCGTACCGCGTCGGCCGCCAGGCCGGCGAAGCGGACCAGGCCCGACGTCGCCAGCACCGCGGCTCCGGCACAGAGCACCGCCGCCCCGGGGTAGTCCGCCGATCCCGCTGCGATGCCCAGCACACCCTGGCTGTACTTGTCGCTGGCCGGGCCGGGCACCGGCCACTGGGCACCGATCTCGGCCGCGGTGAGCACCCGCAGATCGGGCTCGCCCAGTTCGGCGAGCAGGCCGATGTCCACCAGGTGCACCGGGCCACAGCGCCACGGGGCGAGCAGGTGCACCGGCTTGTGGGCGCCGAAGGTGACGGTCTCGGTGGCGGTGACCGCGGGTCCATCGGCGGTGCCGGTGTCCGGGTCCACCCCGGACGGCGAGTCCACCGCGATGATCGGCACCCGGACGGCCTCGACCAGCCGCGCGGCCGCCGGGCGCAGCCCGCCCCGGCCGGACAGCCCGACGATCCCGTCGAGCACGAGATGGGCACGGTCTGGCAGGTGGTCGGCGATCTGACCGCCGGCTCGGCGCAGTGCGGCCAGGCCGGCCGGGTGCGCGCGGTCCGGGGACAGCAGCACGGCGGTGACCGCCACCCCCCGGCGGCGCAGGTACGCCCCGGCCCACAGGGTGTCCCCGCCGTTGTTTCCGGCGCCGACCAGCAGCGCGACGTGCCGACCGGACACCCCGCCGGTGCGCGCGGCAAGCGTGGCGGCAGCCCGGGTGGCCAGCCCGAACGCAGCGCGACGCATCAGGATCTCGGCGGGGACGCGGGCGAGTATGGCGCTCTCGGCGGCGCGCACGCGCGCCACCGTCCAGGCGCCTTGTGAGTGGCGATGCGAGCTATCACCTGGATTGCCACTCACAGGGCCGCAGGCCCTCATTCGACGGTGACTGATTTGGCGAGGTTGCGTGGTTTGTCTACGTCGTAGCCGCGTTGCCGGGCGATCTCGGCGGCGAGCACCTGCAGCGGCACGGTGGACACCAGCGGCTGCAGCAGGGTGGGCACCGCGGGCACCTCCAGCAGGTGTGCGGCGTAGGGCGCCACCGTCTCGTCGCCCTCCTCGGCGACGACGATGGTCCGCGCCCCCCGGGCCCGGATCTCCTGGATGGTGGACAGCAGCTTGGCGTGCAGCACAGCCCGGCCCTTGGGCGAGGGCATCACCACGACCACCGGCAGGCCCTCCTCGAGCAGCGCGATCGGGCCGTGCTTGAGCTCGCCCGCGGCGAAGCCCTCAGCGTGCATGTAGGCGAGCTCCTTGAGCTTCAGCGCTCCTTCCAGGGCCACCGGGAAACCGACATGGCGGCCGAGGAACAGCACCACCTTGGAGTCCGCGAGCTCACCACCCAGCGCGCGCACCTGATCCACCGTGCCCAGCACCTGGGCCACCGCCGCGGGCATCGCCTCCAGCTCGGCGAACTCGCGGGCGACCTCGTCGGAGTACTTGGTGCCGCGAGCCTGCGCCAGCGCCAGCCCGACCAGGAAGTTGGCCACGATCTGGGCGAGGAACGTCTTGGTGGCCGCCACCCCGATCTCCGGCCCGGCGTGGGTGTAGAGCACCGCGTCGGACTCCCGGGGGATCTGCGCGCCGTTGGTGTTGCAGATCGCCAGCACCCGGGCCTTCTGCTCCCGGGCGTGGCGCACCGCCTCCAGGGTGTCCATGGTCTCGCCGGACTGCGAGATCGCGACGACCAGGGTGGAGCGGTCCAGCACCGGGTCGCGGTAGCGGAATTCACTGGCGAGCTCAACTTCGACCGGCAGCCGGCACCAGTGCTCGATGGCGTATTTGGCGACCATCCCGGAGTGGTACGCGGTCCCGCAGGCGACCACGAAGACCTTGTCGACGTCGCGCAGCTCCTGGATGTCCATCCGCTGCTCGTCCAGCACGATCCGGCCGTCGGTGAAATGCCCGCGCAGGGTATTGGCGATGGCACTGGGTTGTTCCTGGATCTCCTTGAGCATGAAGTAGTCGTGGCCGCCCTTCTCCGCGGCTGACAGGTCCCAATCGACGTGGAAGGGCCTGCCGTGCCCGCCGTCTCCGGGGAAATCCGTGATCTCGTAGCCGTCGCGGGTGATCGTCACCACCTGGTCCTGGCCGAGCTCGACGGCGTCGCGGGTGTGCTCGATGAACGCCGCGACGTCGGAGGCGACGAAGTGCTCCCCGTCGCCCACGCCCACCACCAGCGGCGACGAGCGGCGCGCCGCGACGATCAGATCGGGTTCATCGGCGTGGGTGATGACGAGGGTGAACGCCCCGTGCAGCTGCCGGCACACCGCGCGCACCGCGGCGGGCAGATCACCGCAGCGCGCGTACTGCGCGGCGATGAGATGCGCGGCGGTCTCGGTGTCGGTGTCACTGGACAGCTCCACCCCGGCGCGCTCCAGCTCGGCGCGCAGCTGGGCGTGGTTCTCGATGATCCCGTTGTGCGCCACGGCGAGCCGGCCAGCGGTGTCGGAGTGGGGGTGGGCGTTGCGGTCGGTCGGCGCACCGTGGGTGGCCCAGCGGGTGTGCCCCATCCCCGCGGTGCCGGCGAAGGCGTCCCGGCCGGTGGCGTCGAGCTCGCCGATCAGGTTGGCCAGCGGCCCGGCCTTGCGAGCCACCGCCAGCGTGCCGGCACCGTCGACCACCGCGACCCCGGCCGAGTCGTACCCGCGGTACTCCAGCCGGCCCAGACCCTGCAAAACGACGGCGAGAGCGTCTCGATGCCCGACGTAGCCCACGATTCCGCACATGGGTCGTCACGGTAGCCCAGCGTCGATCCGATACCGTCCGGGCTCATGGCACGCACCGACCCGGCGGTCCGAAGCACGGCTGACGAGCTGGCCCGGCCAGGTCCGCACCGGGTGCTGCGCGGTGACCTGGCACTGGTCGGCATGCCCGGCGTGGTGTTCACGCCGCAATCCGGGCGCGGGCTGCCCGCGGTCGCGTTCGGGCACGGCTGGCTGCAGCCGACATCACGCTACGAGGAGTTACTGCGCCACCTGGCCTCCTGGGGGGTGGTCGCGATAGCGCCAGCCACCCAGCTCGGTGTGCTGCCGTCGCACGGTCAGCTCGCGGCCGATCTGCGCACGGCGCTGGACGTGTGCGCCGGGGTGCCGCTGGGTGACGGCAAGCTCAGTGTCGATCCCGGCAAGCTCGGCCTGGTCGGGCACGGGATGGGCGGCGGTGCTGCGGTGCTCGCCGCGGCCGCCGACGACCGCTGCCGCGCGGTGGCCACCCTGGCACTGGCCGAGACCATGCCCTCGGCGGTGGCCGCCGCCCGCGAGTGCACCATGCCCGGCCTGCACCTGGCCGGCGGCAAGGACCGGGTGGCCCCACCGGTCGGGCATGCCCAGCCGGTGGCCAAGGCGTGGGGAGGCCCGGTACAGCTGCACACCCTGCCCAAGGCCAGCCACCTAGGCTTCCTCCACACCAAACACTGGACAGACCTCCTCATCGACGGCAGCCCCGAGTACACCACCCGCCGAACCTCCCGCTCCCAACTCACCGCCTTCCTCCTAACCCACCTGTAATCCCGCCGCGTTCTGGATGCAGAACGCGGCGGGATTACCGGTCCTCAGACCGCATTCTGCATCCAGAACGCGGGAATCAGACCTGGGCGACTACTGCGGCGATGCGGTGGGCGATGGTTGCGGCGGTGGGGTGGGTGGGGGCTTCGACCATCACCCGCACTAGGGGCTCGGTGCCCGACGGGCGCAGCAGCACGCGGCCGGTGTCACCCAGTTCGGCCTCCGCGGTGGCAATGGCGTCGAGCACTGCCGGTGCCGCCGCGACGGCTGCCTTGTCCGCCACCGCGACGTTGACCAGCACCTGCGGCAGCCGGGTCAGCACGCTGGCCAGATCCGCCAGGCTCCGCTGCGCGGTGACCATCCGGGCCATCAGCCGCAACGCGGTGAGCAGCCCGTCGCCGGTGGTGGCATGCCCCGGCAGCACCACGTGCCCGGACTGCTCACCGCCCAGCGAGAACCCGCCCGCCCACAGCGCCTCGAGCACATACCGGTCCCCCACCGGGGTAGTCCGTACCGCCACCCCGTGCTCGCGCATCGCCAGGTGCAGCCCCAGGTTGCTCATCACGGTGGTGACCAGGGTGTCGTCGACCAGCTCGCCGGCCTCCCGCAGGGCCAGCGCGAGGATGGCCATGATCTGGTCGCCGTCCACCACGTCACCGGCGGCGTCCACGGCGAGGCAACGGTCCGCGTCGCCGTCGTGCGCGATACCGATCGCGGCGCCGTGTGCCAGCACCGCCTTGCGCAAGAGGTCCAGTTGAGTGCACCCGCAGCCGTCGTTGATATTGAGGCCGTCGGGCTCGGCGTGCAGCGCCACCACGTCGGCACCGGCCCTGCGGTACGCCTCGGGAGCGATGGCAGATGCCGCGCCGTGCGCGCAGTCGACCACCACGCAGAGCCCATCCAGCGGGTTCGGGGTGGCCAGCAGCAAGTGATCCACGTAGCGCCCGGCGGCTTCCGGCACGTCCCGCACCCGGCCGATCCGGGCACCGACGGGACGCTCGGCGTCGCAACCGCCCATCCCGGCGGTGATCTCGTCCTCCACCGCGTCGGGCAGCTTGTGCCCACCGGCGGCGAAGAGCTTGATGCCGTTGTCCGGCATCGGGTTGTGCGAGGCGGAGATCATCACCCCGAGGTCCGCGGAGAGCTCGGCCACCAGGTGAGCAACCGCCGGGGTGGGCAGCACCCCGGCCCGCAGGACATCGGCGCCCGCTGAGGTCAGACCCGCGGTGACGGCCGCCTCCAGCATCTCGCCGCTGGCCCGCGGATCCCGGCCCACGACGGCGACCGGGCGGTGCCCGAGACCGTGCTGGGCAAGCACCCGTGCCGCCGCACCCGAGACGGCCAGTGCCAGTTCCGGCGTGAGCTCACGATTGGCCAGCCCGCGCACCCCGTCGGTGCCGAACAAGCGCCGCATCAACGCTTCGAGTGCTAGCGCTTCGAGTACTGGGGCGCCTTGCGCGCCTTCTTCAGACCGTACTTCTTGCGCTCTGTGACCCGAGAGTCACGGGTGAGGAAGCCAGCCTTCTTCAGCGCCGGACGATCATCGATGTTCAGCTCGATCAGGGCCCGGGCAATGGCCAGCCGCAGCGCACCGGCCTGGCCGGAGGTACCGCCACCACCGAGGTTGCCGAACACGTCGTAGGCCTCGGGCTTGTTGACCATGAGCAGGGGCTCCCGCACCATCTGCTGGTGCACCTTGTTGGGGAAGTACTGCTCCAGGCTCCTGCCGTTGAGCGTGAAAACACCGGTGCCAGGCACCAGCCGCACCCGCACCACCGCTTCTTTGCGGCGGCCAACGGTCTGGGCTGATCTGTCGCTGATCACCGGCACCACCGGCGACAGTGGCGCAGCCGGCTCGGCCTGCTGCTGCGGGATCTGCGGGGCAGTCACGGCGTCTCTCGGGTCCTCACTGGGTGTGATCTCTGGGGGGACGTTCACTGGGGGGATGGTCACTGGGCGACCTGGGTGATCTGGAATGGCTGCGGGCGCTGGGCGGCGTGGGGGTGCTCCGCGGCCGCGTACACCTTGAGCTTGCGGGCCATCGCCCGGCCCAGGGTGTTCTTCGGGAGCATCCCCTTGACGGCCCGCTCCACCAGCCGCTCCGGCCGGGTGGCGAGCATCTCGGTGAACGAGCGCCGTTTGAGCCCGCCGGGATGGCCGCTGTGCCGGTAGACGAAGCTGCGGTCGCCCTTGTTGCCCGACAGCGCCACCCGGCCGGCGTTGACGATCACGACGAAGTCGCCGGTGTCGATGTGCGGGGCGTAGGTGGGCTTGTGCTTGCCGCGCAGCAGCGTGGCCACCTGGCTGGCGAGGCGACCGAGCACCACGTCCGTGGCATCAATGACATGCCAGGCGCGTTCGACCTCGCCGGGCTTGGGACTGTACGTGCGCACGGATCTACCTCGTCATCGCAGTTCGTCAGGGATGCCAGTGCGGCTTCCACGCCTATGGAAGTGGCTGCGCGACCGGAGCCGCGCACCTCCGCACAACATCGGAAGACGATACCGGCCGCCGCGCAACACGGTCACAACGGGGGTCGCCGCCCGGTCCTGGACAGCTATCCCCAGCGGTTCCTGTTGGCGGCCTCACCGGCCTGGTAGTTCTCGTTCGACGTGCCCAGCGCCACCCCGATCTGGTTCAGCACCTGGTTCAGGTCGTTCGCCGCCCGATCCCACTGCGCCTGGTGGGCCTGGTAGGCAGCCGACGCGTCACCGGTCCAGGTCGCCACCATCGGCTGCAGGAACCGCTTGAGATCCTCCATTTCCCGGCTGATACTCGTCCACGTCGTCTGGATCGAGCTCCGCGCATGCTCAAGCTCACCGAACGTGACCAGAATCTCGCTCATGAGTGTCTCTCCTCTTCTCAGTCGCAGTTGCCCAGGGCCTGGCTGATCCGCGAGTAGGTCTGGTTCTCGGCCTCGTCGGCCTGGGCGTAGGTGGCACCGGATCCCCGGATCTGCTCACCGATGCTGGTGAGGGCCTCGTTGAGGGCGCGCGCGTCGTTGTCCCAGCGCTGCATCAGCAGCTGGAAGGCGGTCGCCGCCTGGCCCTTCCACCCGCCGGCCAGCGGCGCCAGCTGGTTGCGCAAGCTCACCAGCTGACCCTGCACGCTCTGGTTCACCTCGGCGACGTGGTTCGCCGCCGCCGTCATCTGCTCGAACTCGGCTCCGAACTGCTGTGCCATCTGCTGCTACCTCCTCATGGGTTGGACGATCTGACAACAGCGAGACGCCACCCTGCCAGATCCGGTTCCGCTCTGTGAGCATCTGGTCGCAGAACGTTGCAACCGCGAACGCCGCGACCCGTGAGTGG
>JBOHFT010000035.1:0-31734 GCA_050699815.1 Pseudonocardiaceae bacterium
CAACCACCCAGCACACCGGATAGGGCGCCGATCACGGCCCCCAGCAGTGTCGAGATCACCGCGCACAGCACCGCCACCAGCAGTGACACCCGCAGCCCGGCCAAGCTGCGCAGCAGTACGTCGCGACCGGCTGCGTCGGTGCCGAACAGGTGCTCCGCACTCGGCGCCAACCGGACCGAGCGATAGTCGATCAGTGACTGGTCCAACCCACCCAACCAGGGCACCAGCAGCGCTGCCGCTACCAGCCCGGCCAGCGTCACCACGCCGACGGCCAGGCGCGCGCGGGCCCGCCCGAGCGCCCAGCGACCCCGGGGCGTGCCGGCGCGGCGGCGGGCGGCGCTGCGCCAGCCTGCGTCGGGGTTAGCGGGGCGCAGCGGGGGTGCGGCCAGCTCGGTGCTAACCATCGGCGGCCACCCTCGGGTCGGCCAGCACCACGGCGACATCGGCCAGCAGGGATCCGAGCAGCACCGCCGCGGTGGACAGCACACCCAGCGCGGCCAGCATCGGGAAGTCGACGGCCAGCGCAGCGGTGACCACGGCCTCGGCCACCCCGGGCCAGGAGAAGATCTCCTCCACCAGCACGGCCCCGGTGACCAGCTCGGGCACCCGGGCTCCGAGCAGGGTGACGAACGGCAGCAGCGCGGTGGGCAGCGCGTGGCGCAGCACGATCCGCCACTCCGGCAGGCCGCGGGCCCGGGCGCCGGTGACGTGGTCCTCCGCCAGCGCGGTCAGCAGCGAGGCCCGCAGGTGCAGGATCAGCCACGGAGTCTGCGACACCCCGAGCACCAGCGCGGGCATGATCAGGTGGTGGGTGACCTGGTCGACGCTGATCGGGGCGCCCGGAGAGGTCAGACCGGCCACCGGGACCCAGCGCAGGCTCAGCGCGAACAGCGCGATCGCGCCCAGACCGAGCACAAACGACGGGATGCCCTCCAGCGCGTGCGCCATCGCGGTCACGAACCGGTCCAGCAGCCCGCCTTGGCGCCAGGCGACCAGCACCCCGATCACCAGCGCGATCACGATCATGATGACCAGGCCGACCGAGACCAGCAGCAGCGTCCACGGCAGCCGCTGCGCGATCACGTCGGCTACCGGCTGGCGAAACGCCCGGGAGGTGCCCAGGTCCCCGGAGAAGATCCCGGTCAGCCAGTGCCACAGCTGGGTGAGCACCCCGTCGTCCAGCCCGAGCTGGGCGCGCACCCGGGCGATGTCCTCGGCGCTGGCGGTGAAGATGTCCACCCCGTAGTACTGATAGATCGGGTCAAACGGCGACGCCGCACCCAGCAGGAAGATCCCCACCGCGACCACCACCAGCACGGGCACCACGAAGGCCAGCCGGCGCAGCACGAGCCACCCGACCGCCTGCCATCGACGGGCGGCGGCATCTCTGTCTATGGCCAGCAGATCGGGCCGGGTCATCGCCTCGGTGTCCAGTCCTCGAAGTTCCACAGCGCCCCCAGGTCAACACGCCATGGCTGTGCGGGTCGACCACCGGGGTGTAGCCGTTCCACTTCTGGCGCATGACGTAGGAGTGGTCCAGGAAGACCAAGAACACGAATCCCGGGTCGGCGGCGTAGGCGCGCTGCCAGCGCTTGACCGCCGCAATCTGCTGGGCCGGGTCGGTGGCCCGCCGGGCAGCCTCCAGACCAGCGTCCACCTCGGCGTTGCGGTAGGAGCCGGGGTTGTTGAAACCGTCCCCGCCGAAGCTGGAGTGCAGCAGCGGGTAGATCACTTGGTCCGGGTCCAGCTGGCTGCCGCCGCCCATCACCAGCGAGTCCTGCGCCAGCCGCGGCTCGATCGCCTCCCACCCGAGACCTTCCAGCACGACCTCGATACCGACCGCCTTGGCGTCGGACACCACCGCCTGCGCGAGGTCCTTGCGCACCGTGTCCGTCGCCGGGTACATCAGCGTGAACCGGGCGCTCTGGCCGTTGCGGGCCCGGATCCCGTCCGCGCCGAGGACCCAGCCAGCCGCGTCGAGGATGCGGACCGCCTCGGCGGGGTCGTGCCGGAACTGGGCGGCGGGTTCCACATAGGAGGCGAGCACCGCCGGCACCGGGGTGGATGCGGCTACGCCCTTGCCGGTGAGCAGGGCGTCGATCATGCCCTGCCGGTTGACGGCGACGTTCAGGGCCTTGCGGATGGCCGGGTCCCCGGTCACCGGGTGGCTCGAGGGCATGGTGACCGTGCGGTAGTCGGCGCTGCGGTGGTGCAGCACCGCGAACTCGCCGCCCTCGAAGGTGCGGGCCAAAGCCGGTGGCAGCACGGTCGCGTCGAGGTCGCCGGCGCGCATCTGTTGCGCGCGGGTGTTGTCATCCTCGGCGAACACGACCGTGATCTTCTTGACTGGTGGCGCGCCGTCGAAGTATGCCTCGTTAGCGGCCAAGGTCATCGTGCTGCCTTTGCGCCACTCGGCGAGCTTGTAAGGACCGGTCCCGATCGGCGCGGAGTTGAACGGCGAGCTCTCCAGCGGCGCCGGGGTGGCCAGCGCCTCGGAGGGCATGATGCCCAGGTTGAGCCGGTTCGCGAACGGTGCGTACGGGTACGCCAACTCGAACCGGACCGTCGAGGCGTCGACCTTCTCGATGCCGGTGAGCATCGGGAAGTCCGAACGGACGGTCGAGGTGAAGACCGGGTTCAGCACGGCGCGGTAGGTGGCCACCACGTCCTCGGCGTCGAACGCCGAGCCGTCGTGAAAGCGGACCCCCTGGCGCAGTGTCACCGTCCAGGACCGCCCGTCGGCGGCGACAGCGGGCACCTCAGCGGCCAACGCCGGAACCACCTTCAGCGTCGCATCGTGTCTGATCAGCCCGTCGAACAGCTTCGACGCGCCCTCGCCGCCGAAGCCGAGCAACGGGTTCAGCGCCTCCCACTCGTACCCCTCGCCGACCACGATGGCCTCCATCGACGGGTCGGCTGCGGGCGGTGAGCTACACGCCGGCAGCACGGCAACGATTAGGACGAAAGGGATAAAAAGGTGGCGCATCATGCGGCGACGATAGATCATTGCAAACTTATTGCAGTAGCCTCCAAATGGGGGAAGTATCAGCTGGGCATCACTCGATCGTTGCGCTCGGCGATCAGGGCGCTGCTTTGCGTCTACCTGCCGGCTCGTCGCTCTGGGATACTCAGGGCCTCCGCCAGGACAGGAACACACCGTGAGCACGCCCGCCGACCTCACCGCCACCGAGCTCATGGCCGCCTACCGCGCGGGTGAGCTGTCACCGGTCGAGGCCACCCAGGACGTGCTGGCCCGCATCGATCAGCTCGACCGGCAGGTGCGGGCATTCTGCCTGGTGGACGCCGACCGCGCACTGGAGGCCGCCAAAGCCTCGGAGCGGCGCTGGCAACAGGGGCAGCCGCGGGGCTTGGTCGATGGCGTGCCGACATCGGTCAAAGACGTGTATCTCACCCAGGGCTGGCCTACCCTGCGCGGCTCGAAGGTGGTGTCTCCGCACCAGGAATGGCCGGTCGACGGGCCGTCGGTGGCCCGGCTGCGCGAGCACGGCGCGGTGCTGCTGGGCAAGACGGCCACCTCCGAGCTGGCCTGGAAGGCCGTCACCGACAGCCCGCTCACCGGTGTGACAGTCAACCCCTGGGACACCAGCCGGACACCGGGCGGGTCCAGTGGGGGCAGCGCCGTCGCGGTGGCACTGGGCATGGGGCCGCTGTCGATGGGCACCGATGGTGGCGGTTCGGTGCGCATCCCGGCGTCGTTCACCGGGACGGTGGCGATCAAGCCGACCTACGGCCGCGTGCCGCACTGGCCGGTCAGCCCATGGGGCACCCTGGCGCATCCCGGGCCGATGGCCCGCACTGTGGCTGACGTCGCACTGCTGCTCGACGTGGTCTCCGGGCCGGACGCCCGGGACTGGTCTGCGCTACCACCGGCCACCCGGCCGTACTCCAGTGTGCTGGACAAGGGTGTGCTGGGGCTGCGGATCGCGCTGAGCCCGACATTGGGCTACGTCGGCGTCGATCCGGACGTGGCCGACGCGGTGCAGACCGCCGCTTACGTGTTCCGGGACCTCGGCGCGGAGGTCGAGATCGCCGATCCGGGTTTCGCCGAGTGCGTGCGGGACTTCCACGTGCTCTGGTTCACCGGGGTGGCCAAGACCGTCGAGCGCCTGACCCCCCTCGAGCGTGACCTGCTGGAACCCGCGTTACGGGAGATCGTGCAGCAGGGCGAGCGTTGCTCGGCCCTGGACTACCTGTCAGCCACCGCGACGAGGACGGCGATGGGCGCCACGATGGGGGCCTTCCACGAGTGCTATGACCTGCTGCTCACTCCGACGGTGCCGATCACACCGTTCGTCGCGGGCGAGGAGGTGCCGATCGGATGGCATTCACCGCGGTGGACCAGCTGGACGCCCTTCACCTACCCGTTCAACATGACCCAGCAGCCCGCCGCGAGCGTGCCGTGCGGGTGGAGCAGCACCGGCCTGCCGATCGGGCTGCAGGTGGTGGGGCCGCGGCACGCCGACGACCGGGTGCTCGCCGCGTGCGCGGCCTACGAGCGGGTCGCGTCCTGGGCCTACCGGCGTCCCCCGCTGCAGTACCGCTGAGCCCTCGCGTGTCGGTTCCTCGTGCCCGGTGTGTCGGTTCCTCGTGTGCAGTGCCAGCCAGGGGCTTTCGCATGAATCTAGTAATAACTAGGCTCCTGCCACTACTCTGATGGGTGACCCCCACACGCGGCCCAAGGATGGCACGATGACTTCTGACACGGTCGTCATGCAGATGAGCGACAGCATCGTCAACGCCCCACCTCGGCGGCGTTCGGCCCAACGGCAGACCGCTGTTCCTTTACTCGCTGTGGGCGCGGCGGTGCTGTTGGGGATTGTTGCCTGCAGCGGGCCGGGCACCGACGCCGCTTCTCCGTCGTCGGGCGCGGCGGGCGGTGCGATGCTGCGGGTGGTGACCACGGTGGCGCCGATTACGTCGATCGTGGCGGCGGTGGCGGGCGATCGGGTGGTGATCGACGGGCTGGTGCCGGAGGGTACCAATTCACACACCTTCGATCCGCCGCCGAGCGCGGCGAAGGTGCTCAGCGATGCCGACATCATCTTCATCAACGGATTGAAGCTCGAGGACCCGACGAGGGAGCTGGCTGAGGCGAACAAGAAGGCGGACGCCAAGCTGATCGAGATCGGTACCACGGTGTTGCCCGAGAGCGAGTACATCTACGACTTCTCCTTCCCGAAGGAGGAGGGCAAGCCCAATCCGCACCTGTGGACCGACCCGACCTGGGCGATCAAGTACGCCGCGGTGGCGCGGGACGCCCTGGTCGAGGCCGACCCGGGAAACGCCGACTACTTCCGGGCCAACTACGCGTCGTTCGAGAAGCAGGCAGCCAAGCTGTCGGATGCTGTGCGGGCTGATCAGGCCAGCATACCCGGAGGCAAGCGTGAGCTGCTGACTTACCACGACGCCTACGCCTACTTCGCCAAGACCTACGACTGGAAGGTCATCGGCGCGATTCAGCCGGAGAACTTCGAGGACCCCACCCCGCAGGAGGTGGCCAAGCTGATCGACCAGATCAAGGCCGAAAAGGTCCCGGTGATCTTCGGGTCGGAGGTGTTCCCGTCGAAGGTGCTGGAGGAGGTCGGGCGGGCCACCGGCGCCCGCTACGAGGACACCCTGCGTGATGACGACCTGCCCGGGGCGCCCGGTGAACCGGAGCACTCCTGGATGGGTTTGATGCGCTACGACTACGTGACGATGATCAAGGGGCTGGGTGGGAGGCCCACGCAGCTCACGGCGCTCAACACCACACCCGTGGTACCGGACAAGGCCAGCTACCCGCAGTGAGCGCCACCGGGGAACCGTCGGCGGAGTTGGTTCGGATCGACAGCGCCACGTTCGGCTACGACGCCAGCCCGGTCCTGGAGGACGTAACGCTCACCGTGAGCGCCTCGGACTTTGTCGGCGTGGTCGGGCCGTCAGGGTCGGGCAAGACATCTCTGCTGCGGCTGCTGCTGGGTACCGTCCGCCCCCAGCAGGGCACGGTGAGGCGCACGCCAGGGGTGGCGGTGGCCTATGTCCCGCAGCTGGAGACGGTGAACTGGAACTTTCCGGTCACCGTCTCCGAATGCGTCCTGATGTCGCGGACCGGGCGAACCTGGCCATGGCCCACCCGGGACGAGCGGGCCGAGGTCGCCCGGGTCCTGGATCGGCTGGGCATCGGAAGCTTGTCGGGGCGCCACATCCGGGAGCTTTCCGGCGGGCAGCAGCAGCGGATGTTCATCGCCCGCGCGCTGCTGCGCCGACCGCAGCTGCTGTTGATGGACGAGCCGACTGCCGGGGTGGATGTGACCAGCCGACACGACATGCTGCACCTGCTCGGGGAGCTCAACGCCGAGGGTGTGGCGATCTTGCTGACTACCCATGACCTCAACGGTGTGGCCGCGCGCCTGCCCCGGCTGGTGGCCCTGCACCGCCGGGTCATCGCCGCCGGAACACCGTATGAAGTGATCAGTCCCGCGGTGCTGGAGCGCACCTTCGGGGCTCCGATGGAGGTCCTTGAGCACCTGGGGATGCCGGTGGTGCTCGACCGGTACGACACCGGCCGATACGAGGGCAGGGCCAGCGCGTGATCGAGGTGCTGCTCGACCCGTTCCGCTACGCCTTCTTCGTCAAGGGCGTTGTCGTTGCCACCCTGGCCGGGGGCCTGTGCGGGCTGATCGGGGTCTACATCACCCTGCGGGGGATGAGCTACATCGGGCACGGGCTCTCGCACGCCATCTTCGGCGGGTTCGCCGCCAGCTCGATCATCAGCGTCAACTACTACCTCGGGGCCGGCGTGTGGGGGCTGGCCTCAGCCCTGGCGATCAACCGGGTTACCCGCAGCCGCCGGATCGGCGCCGACGCCGCGATCGGGGTGATCACCACGGCGTCGTTCGCCCTCGGGATCGCGTTGCTCACCATCTTCGGCAACAAGGGCCCGAGCTTCGACGCGGCGCTGTTCGGCAGCATCATCGGGGTGTCAGTGGCCGATGTCTGGGTGTTGGTCGCGATCACCGCGTTCACTGTTGCGGTGATCTTCTGCAACTATCGGGCGCTGCTGTTCGCCACGTTCGACCCCGAGGTCGCCGACGTCAGCGGGGTGCGGGTGGCCCGCACCGATGCCTTGCTGATGTTGGTGCTGTCGCTGTCGATCCTGGCCACCCTGACCGTCATCGGGGTCACTCTGGTCGCCGCGACCCTGGTGATCCCGGCCGTGGTCGCCCGGATGCTGACCAACCGGTTCTCCCGGATGCTGTGGCTCTCCACCGCCATCGGAGCGGCCTGCGGGCTGGTCGGGATGAACCTCAGCTACCACCTTGACGTCCCGTCCGGGACAACCATTGTGCTCACCGGCGCCGCTGTCTTCGCCGTCGTGCTAGCGGTCACCGGCGGGCGCCGACTGCAGCGCACCGCCCGGTTCGACAGCCACGCCGAACCCGCACCCGCCAGCACCGCGAGCTAGCCGCACTCCCACACGTGACCGCTCAGCCGCCGTTGCGCTCGGGGGGCGGCGGTGTTGACTTCTTCTGGTCGTCCGGCGGGCGGGCCGAGTTCGCAGGCTGGTCCGGTGCTGCCGCCGGTGGGGCCTCCGGCCCAGGGTCAGGCGGATCACCGGAAACCGCCTGCTCCAGGGCGGCGGCCAAGGACGGGGTCTCCGGGCTGGGCACCTCTCTGTGGGCTACCTCCTTGGCAGCCCGCAGTGCGGCGGCCACCTCCGGATCGGTGGGCGTGTCGAACCACGCCGCGACGGCCTCGTCGTCGTCCTCGGGCCGGCTGGCAGGCACGTAGTCCCGGCTTGGCTCGTACCGGAACACCCCGTCGTCCCCCGGTGCGCCGAGCATCTTGGTGAATCCTTCGAGCGCCTTGCCGAAGTCGCTGGGCACGATCCAGACCTTGTTCGCGTCGCCTTGGGCCATCTGCGGCAGCGTCTGCAGGTACTGGTAGGCGAGCAGCTCAGGCGTTGGCTTGCCCGCCTTGATCGCGCCGAACACCTTCTCGATCGCCTTGGCCTGGCCCTGCGCCTGCAGGTAGCGCGCTGCGCGTTCACCCTGGGCGCGCAGGATGCGGGACTGCCGCTCGGCTTCGGCGTTGAGGATCGCGGCCTGCTTGGAGCCCTCGGCGGATAAGATCAGCGCCTGCTTCTGGCCCTCCGCGGTCTTGATCGCCGACTCGCGCTGGCCCTCGGCGGTGAGGATGGTGGCGCGCTTCTCCCGGTCGGCGCGCATCTGCTTTTCCATCGAGTCCTGGATGGACAGCGGCGGGTCGATCGCCTTGAGCTCGACCCGGCCGACCCGGATGCCCCATCGCCCGGTCGCCTCGTCGAGCACCCCTGATAGCTGACCGTTGATGAAGTCCCGGGAGGTCAGGGTGTCTTCCAGGCTCATCCCGCCCACGACGTTACGCAGCGTGGTGGTGGCCAGCTGCTCGACCGCGGCGATGTAGTTGGAGATCTCGTACACCGCGTCCCGCGGGTTGGTCACCTGGAAGTACACGACGGTGTCGATGGAGACGGTCAGGTTGTCCTTAGTGATCACCGGCTGCGGTGGGAACGACACCACCTGCTCACGCAGGTCGATCCGGGCCCGGATCGAGTCGATGAACGGCACCAGGAAGTGCAGCCCCGGGATGAACGTGCTGCGGTAGCGGCCGAGCCGCTCGACGACCGCGGCGCTGGCCTGCGGGATCACCACCACGGCCTTCACGACGGTAACGACGATCGCCAGCAGGATGACCGCCAAGACCACGAGCAGGGTAACGCCCATCAAGGTTCTCCCAACACGACGGCGGTGGCACCGGAGATCTTCATAACCGTAACGGCCTGTCCAGGTTCCAGTACCTCGGTCTCGTAGAACGCGCGGGCCGACCACAACTCCCCGCGCAGCTTGATCTTGCCACCGTGGGCGTCGACCCTACTGATCACGACCGCCTTGTCACCAACCAGGGCCTCGGCATTAGTCCGCACGCTGGCTGTGTGCAGCCGGCGCTTGAGCACCGGCCTGATGAGGGCGATCAGGGCCACCGAGGCACCGCCGAACGCGCCGACCTGCAGCCAGACCGGCGCGCCCAACGCCGCGGACCCGGCCGCCGCCAGCGCTCCCGCCCCCAGCATGATCAGCACGAAGTCACTCGACAGCACCTCGGCAGCGATCAGCGCAAACCCGGCGACCAGCCACGCTACAGCGGCCATGGGTCCATAGTGGCAGATCTTCGAGCGGGATTCCGCCGTGATCATGACCGGGCCCCTGGGACGCTGGGTCACTGGGGCCCGGCGGTGACGAAGTCGATGAGCTGCTCGACAGCGCCCAGCAGGGCCGGTTCAAGATCACGGAAGCCCCCAACGGCACCGAGCACCCGGCACCAGCCCTGCGCTGGATCCGCGGCCCCGCGTCGATCAACCCAGCCCAGCGCCCGGCACACGCCCTCCTTCCAGGGCACCCCGCGCGGTACGTCCGGCCAGCCAGCGATGCCCAGCACTGCGGGCCGCACAGCCTGCCAGATGTCGACATAGGGGTGACCGGTCACCAACACGTGCTCCGAACAGACCTCGGCAACCAGCCGGGTCTCCTTGCTGCCCGCGACCAGGTGATCGACCAGCACGCCGAGCCGCCGGTGTGCGGCGGGGCCGAACACCGCGACCCGCTCGGCCAGGTTGTCCACCCCGTCGAGTGGCTCCACGACCACGCCGTCCACCCGCAGATCGTGGCCCCAGACCCGCTCCACGAGTTCGGCATCGTGCCGGCCCTCCACCCAGATCCGGCTGGCCCGCGCCGTCCGGGCCCGCAGCCCGGCCACCCGGACCGACCCGGACGCCGACCGGGCCGCGGCAGCCGCGGCCGGTTGAATCGGACGGACCAGCGTGACCGGATCGCCGTCGACCAGGAATGCCGCACGCCGCAACGGGAACGTCCGGACCCGGCCCCGGCCGTCCTCCAGCAGCACCGCATCGCGCTCGCACCGCAGCACTGCGCCGCAAAACCCGCTGGCAGCGTCCTCTACCACCAGGCCGGCCTCAGCCAGCAGTTGCGGTACCTCCCGCCGCCGGCGTGGCCGCAGCAGCTCGTTCGGGGCCATGGCGCGACGGTAGCCGGATGGCTGAATTTCGCGGCGCAGCCACGCCGCATGTGCGCGTTGTCCGCCCGCCTTCTATTCTCCTACCCCGTGCCATGTCCCAGCGCGACTCTGACCGTGTGGGCCTCGGCCTGGCTGCACGGCTCCGCCGCCCCAGACGCCGTGATCGACGGCCTGCACACCTGGGCAGGTCTGCATGAGGTGGTGGCTGCCGACGAGGCCACCGCCCAGCAGCTCGACCTGCCGCCGCCCGGTGAAGCCCCGGCCTCGGTGGTCGGCCTGCTCGCCGCCGCCCGGCGGGCTGGCGCAGGCGGTGGCCGGCTGTTGCTGCCAGTGCCCGGCGACGTGCGGGGACTGCCGCCGCAACGACCGCTCGCCGAAGCGGCGCTGCGCAGCGGCCAGGTCGCCGTGCTCACCGGCGCGGAACTGGCCGTGGTGCCAGACGCGGTCGCCGACGGCGTGCTGCGCTGGACGGTGTTCGCCGACGGCCCGCTACCCCCGGCCCCCGAACCCGCACTGTCCGACGCCGAGCATGGCCTGCGCGGCGCGGTCCGCCAGGCGGCGACGACGCTGGTGGAGCTCGACGTCGCCCGGCACCGCCCCGGCGTCCGCACCGAGATCGCCGAAGCGCTGGAGCGCCGGATCCGGCCGCCGTGGCCCGACGCCACACCCGGCCGCGCGCTGCGGGTGCTCGAGCAGGCCGACGAGGTGGAGGCCATCCTCGGCGCCGCGGACCCCGACAACCTCGGGGGTGCGCTGTCCGCGTCCGTGGCGGCGGCCCGTTCCGCGGCGCTGCGGCCGTTGGTCACCGCGGTGCGGGAGGCACGGCGCTCGGCCGTCGCGGAGGCGGTGCGGGCCCTGACCCCACGGGCGGGGCGGCGTTGATCAGCTCACACTGAGCGGCTAGGCAGCGCGGCTAGGCAGCGGCTGGCAGCACTGCGTTGCACAGGGTGCCCCGTTGACGCCGTGGCCGGCCGCCGGGACCTGTGAGCACCGGCGGCCGGGCGCGGCGCACACGTGCTCGGTGATGAGTTCGACGACCATCTCGGCGAAGCGCGGGTCGGTGCCGGGGGTAGCCGCTCGGGCGAAGCCCATCCCCAGCGCCGCAGCCCGCTGCCTGGCCTCGTGATCGAGGTCCCACACCACCTCGAGATGGTCGGAGACGAAACCGATCGGCGCCACCACGACGCCGCTTACCCCGTCGGCGCGCAGCACACCGAGGTGGTCGTTCACGTCCGGTTCCAGCCACGGCACCTGCGGCGGCCCGGAGCGAGACTGCCACGCCACGTCGTAGCGGTCCACCCCGGCCGCCGCGGCGATCAGCCGGGCAGCCTCGGTGACGTGCCGGGAGTAACGGTGGCCGCCCTGCGCGGCAAGCCCGGCGGCGGCGTCGGCGGCGGCCGGTACCGAGTGCGCCGTGAACACCACCCGGGCGGCGGGGCCGGTCTGCTCGCGGGCCGCGCGCAGGGCGTCGGCGCACGCCGCCACAAACAGCGGGTGGTCGAAGAAGTGCCGCAGCTTGACCAGCTCCGGGGCGCCGGGACCGGCTGCGGCCCTGGCGCGGGCGATGTCCTCGTGGTATTGGCGGCAGCCCGAGTACCCGCCCCACGCCGAGGTGGCGAACACCAGCGCGCGGCGCACCCCGTCGGCGGTCATCGCGGCGACGGTGTCCTCCACCATCGGGTGCCAGTTGCGGTTGCCGAAATGCACCGGCAGGTCAAGCCCGGCGGTGGCGAGCGCCTGCTCGATCGCGGTGATCAGGGTACGGTTGCACTGGTTGATCGGCGACACGCCGCCGAAGTGCAGGTAGTGCTGCGCCACCTCATCCAGCCGCTGCGGCGGTACACCCCGCCCGCGAGTGACGTTCTCCAGAAACGGGCGCACCTCGTCCGGTCCTTCGGGCCCCCCGAAGGACAGCACCAGCAGTGCGTCGATTGTGCCCGGGGTTGGCAGCTGTTGAAGACCCGTCTGGCCCGGGTTGGCGGTACTTGAAGGCATACCGACTAGACGCCCACGGCGTGGAAGCCGCCGTCTGCCCACACCATCGAGCCGGTGGTGGCAGGCAGCCAATCGGACAGCAGCGCGCAGACCGTACGCGCCACCGGGGTCGGATCCTCGACGTTCCAGCCCAGTGGAGCGCGGCCGTCCCAGGCGTCCTCGAACGCAGCAAAGCCCGGGATGGACCTGGCCGCCATGGTGCGCACCGGCCCAGCCGCCACCAGGTTCACCCGGATACCGTCGGGGCCGAGGTCGCGGGCCAGGTAGCGGCACACCGACTCCAGCGCCGACTTCGCCACCCCCATCCAGTCATACGCGGGCCAGGCCTGCCGGTTGTCGAAGTCCATCCCGACGATCGAGGCGCCCCGGCCCAGCAGCGGTCTGGCGGCCATCGCCAGCGACGTGAACGAGTATGCCGAGACGTGCAGTGCGGTGGCCACGTCCGCCCACGGTGTGTTCAGGAAATTCCCGCCCAGGCAGGACGCCGGGGCGAAACCGATCGAGTGCAGCACCCCGTCCAGGCCGTCGACATGATCGCCGAGTCGCTGCGCCAGCGAGTCCAGCTGAGCCTGGTCCTGCACGTCGAGTTCCAGCACCGGAGCCGGCTGGGGCAGCCGCTGCGCGATCCGCTCCACCAGGCTCACCCGGCCGTATCCGGTGAGCACCACCCGGGCCCCCTGGTCCTGGGCCACCCGCGCCACGTGGAAGGCGAGTGAGGCGTCGGTGATCACCCCGGTGATCAGCAGCCGCTTGCCGTCGAGCAGACCCGCCACGTGCCCTCCTCGTCTTGACGTCAGTGACCCATCCCGAGACCGCCGTCCACCGGCAGCACCGCGCCGGTGATGTACCCGGCCGCTGCTGAGGCCAGGAAGGTCACCACCGCGGCGACCTCGTCGGGCGTGGCGTGGCGGCGCAGCGGGATCGAGCTCAGGATCTCCTCCCGGCGCTGCGGGCTGACCTCCGCGGTCATCTCGGTGTCGATGTAGCCGGGCGCGACCACGTTGGCGGTGATCGACCGGGATCCCAGCTCGCGGGCGATGGATCGGGCAATCCCGATCAGCCCGGCCTTGCTGGCCGCGTAGTTCACCTGGCCGGGGGCACCGGACAGGGCCACCACCGAGGAGATGAACACCATCCGGCCCCGGCGGATCCGCAGCATGCTCTTCGCGGCGCGCTTGGCCACCCGGTAGGCGCCGGTGAGGTTGGTGTCCAGCACCCGGCAGAACTGCTCCTCGGTCATCCGCAGCAGCAGCGTGTCATCGGTGATCCCGGCATTGGACACGAGCACCTCGACCGGCCCGTGCGCCTGCTCCGCCTCGGCGAACGCCACGTCCACGGCCGCACCGTCGGTGACGTCGCACCGCACCGCAAACAGCTCAGGAGCAAGTCCTTCGGGCACGGTGGATCCGCGGTGGGTGACCGCGACCCGGTCGCCCTGCTTGGCGAAGGCACGCGCGATGGCCAGCCCGATACCACGGTTGCCTCCGGTGACGAAAACGGAGCGGGTCACGGGCGCGCCTCCGGGCGGTCGGGCGGGGGGAATACTGCGGCGACGGTACCGGAGCGCCCATGCCGGAGCGCTCAGGGCAGCCGCTGGCCGATGGCCAGCGCCCCGGCAGCGGCAAGCACGGCGATGAGGGTGCCCGCGATCTGCCAGGGCTTGCTCGCGTCGGCCCGCTTGGTCTCGTAGCCGATCTGCTCGCCCAGGGTGTTGACGACGTCGCTGAGCTGGCCCGCGCTGCCGGCGTCGTAGAACTGCCCGCCGGACAGGTCGGCGACCCGCCGCATCGACTCGTCGTCGGCGGGCACCGGCTGGCGCTCCCCGTTGATCTCCACCTGGCCGTAGGCGGTGCCGAAGGAGATCGTCGAAATCGGGATCTTGGCAGCGGCCGCCGCGCGAGCCGCAGTGAACGCGCCGCGCGGGTCGTCGCCGTCGGCGGTCGGCACCGTCTGTTTACCGTCGGTGAGCAGCACGATCCGGGCCGGCGGTGATCCCTGGGCATCCGCGACCACGGCCCCGAACGCCTCGATTGAGGACAGCGCGGCGAAGATCGCCTCACCGGTGCCGGTGGCTTCGGCCAGTTTGAGATTGTCGATGTGCCTGATCACCGAGGCCCGCTCGGTGGTCGGCGGCTGCAACGTGGTGGCGGAACCGGCGAAGGACACCAGGCCCAGGTTCACCCCCGGGGTCAGTTCGTGGGCGAATCTCTTGGCCTCCCGCTGTGCCGCCGCCAGCCTGCTCGGCTCGATATCGGTGGCCCGCATGGACAGTGACACGTCGATCACCAGCATGACGGTGGCCCGGTTGCGCGGCACCTTCTGCTCCGCGGTGGGACCGGCCAGCGCGACGGTGAACAGCACCAGCGCGGCGAGCAGCAGCGCTACCGGAACGTGCCGCTGCCAGCCCTGACGCTTGGGCGCGACGCGTTCCAGCATGGCGAGATTGGCGAAGCGCAGCACCTGGCGCCGCCGCCGACGCTGCATCCAGACGTAGCCGGCGGCCAGCGCGGCGACCACCACCAGCAGCAGGAACCAGATCGCGGCGGTGAACCCCGATAGGCTCACGCGACCCCTCCCGACCAGCGCCGCTTGCGGGCGACCGCGAAGCGCACCATGTCGGACACCCAATCCGAATCGGTGCGCAGCGTCAGCTGCCCGGCACCGCAGCGCCGCAGCGTCGCGGCCACCTCCTCGCGATGCACAGCCACCGCGGCGGCGAACTCCCGGCGTAACACCGGCGTGGTCACGACCTCCTTCTGCCGCCCGGTCTCCGGGTCCGCGAGCACCACCGTGCCGAGATCGGGCAGTTCGAGGTCGCGCGGGTCGAGCACCTCGATCGCGATCAGGTCGTGCCGGGCGATCAGCCCGCGCAGCGGCCGTTCCCAGTCGAAGACGTCCCCAGACCGAGGACCGAGGAAGTCCGAGATCACCACGACCAGCCCGCGGCGGCGCGGCGGGCGGCGCAGCTGTTCCAGCGTCCCGGCCAGATCGCCGCGGATGCCGTCGGCAGGGCGCGGCAGCTCGGCGATCCGCCGGATCATCCCGCGGGCGTGCGGCAAGCCGCCACGGGCCGGGATCCGCAGCACGTCGGCGCCGGTGCTGACCACCGCACCGACCCGGTTGCCGCCACCCCGGGTCAGATGCGCCACGGCGGCGGCCGCGGCCACCGCGAGCTCCCGCTTGTCGCACTCCGCGGTACCGAAGTCGAGGCTGCCCGACAGGTCCACAGCCAGCCAGGTCTCCAACTCACGATCCGCGACGGTCTGGCGGATATGGGGTTCGGTGGTGCGCGCGGTGACCGCCCAGTCCATCCGCCGGACGTCGTCACCGGGCTGGTAACGCCTGGCCTCCCCTGGCTCGCTGCCCGGCCCCGGCACCAGGCCGAGGTGGTTTCCCTGCAGCAGCCCGTCCAGCCGGCGTCGCACCGTGAGTTCCAACGCGCGCAGCGAGGCTTCCAGGTGCCCATCCCGCAACGCCGGCGGCGCCCAGCTGTGCCGCCCGCCCCAGCCCAGCTGCGCTGTCATCGGGGCCGCCGTCGGATCGTCATGTGGGTCAGGTCCGCCCCGCCACCCCGGCCGGCGCACCCGGGCCACCCGCACCCGGGCCGGCGTTCTGGGGACGGGAGGAGATCTGTGGCAGCGGCACGGTCTGCAGCACCCGGGTGACGATGTGCGCTACCGGGACACCGTCGGCCAGCGCATCGTAGGACAGCACCAGACGGTGTCGCAGCACGTCGGCCGCGACATCCACGACGTCCTGCGGCAGCACATAGTCGCGCCCACGGATCAACGCCAACGCGCGCGCCGCTGCCACGATGCCCAGGCTGGCCCGGGGGGAGGCACCATAGGCGATCCACCCGGCGACGTCGGACAGGCCATGCTCGGCGGGGATGCGGGTAGCGAGCACCACCCGCACCACGTAGTCGACCAGGGCGTGGTGCACGAACACCCGCCCGGCGACCTCTTGCAGCCGGGTCAGCTCGCCAGGGTCGAGCACCTGTTGCGGCTGGGGAGGGTGCACCCCCATCCGGTAGATGATCTCCCGCTCCTCTTCCACGGTGGGGTACTCCACCTGGATCTTGAACAGGAACCGGTCGCGCTGCGCCTCGGGAAGCGGGTAGACGCCCTCGTTCTCGATCGGGTTCTGGGTGGCCAGCACGAGAAACGGCTCGGGCATCGGGTAGGTGGTGCCGCCGAGTGACACGTGCCGCTCGGCCATCACCTCCAGCAGCGCCGACTGCACCTTGGCCGGTGCGCGGTTGATCTCGTCGGCGAGCACGAAGTTGGCCACCACCGGGCCCAGCTCGACGTCGAACTGCTCCCGCCCCTGCCGGTAGATGCGGGTGCCCAGGATGTCAGCGGGCACCAGGTCGGGGGTGAACTGAATACGGGAGAACGAGCCGCCCACCACCCGGGCGATGGTCTCCACCGCGAGCGTCTTGGCCACCCCGGGAACACCCTCGAGCAGGAGATGCCCGCGGGCCAGCAGGCCCACCAGCATCCGCTCGACGAGCCGGTCCTGCCCCACGATCACGCGCTGGACCTCGAAGACAGTCCGCTCGATCAGCTGCGCGTCCCGGGCTGGGCTGGGCGGCCGACCCGGCAAGCCGGGCGCCGACGGGGACACCCCACCATCGGGTTCCCTCACGGGTCCTCCTCGCATCCAGTCCGGCTGGGTCTGACCAGGGATTTTGGGGCCACCGCGCGGGGCACGCTCCAGCCCAAACCCAACCGCTGTCCCGGTGTGACGGCTGTGAAGGTGCTGGGCCGGGAATCGGATCTACAGTACCCGAACGGCGTTGGGCATGATCTCGTTGTAGCGCACCGGCGTGACGCGGACAGCAGCTCCCGAGTACGGCGCCTCGATCATCTGCCCGCCACCGATATAGAGCGCCACATGATGGATACCTCTGCTTCCGCCCCAGAACAGCATGTCGCCGGGACGCTTGTCAGCCAGCGGCACCTTGCGGCCGGTGTTGTACTGAAAGCCACTGTAATGCGGCAGTGAGTAACCGAGTGCCCGGGAGAAGGCGTAGATCATCAGACCGGAGCAGTCGAAGCCGACCTTCCGGAAGTCGCCGTAGGTGTCCGCGACGCCACCGTCGCGAATGCCGATCGTGGGTCCCTGGGCGTTGCCGCCGCCCCACGAGTAGCGGACGCCGAGCTGCGACATCGCCCGGTTGATCACGGTTCCCACATCGCGTGAGACGACCCGGGTCACGCCGCGGGCGCTTTCGGTTCTCTCGGCGGCGGCAGCGGCTGCCGCAGCGGCCGCCGCGGCAGCCGCCTGTTCGCGATCCCGCGCGGCGCGCCACTCCTGGTAGCGCTGCCGCTGCCCGCGCAGGCCAGCGACGGCGTTCTGCGCCTCGTAGAGCTGGCGCTCCAGGTCCGATTTGTGTTCCTGCAGGGCATTGGCCTGGGCGGATTTCGCTGCCTCGGTGTCGAGTGCGCCGCGGTAGGCGGTGTCGACCGCGGCCTTGGCGTCGGTGGCGGCTTGCTGGGCGTCGCGCGCCGCGGCCAGCGCCGCCCGGCTCTGGGAGTCCCGGTTGGCCGCATCGATGCGGGCCCGCCGCATGTTGTCCACCGCGTGCAGCTGGGCACCGCCCACCGCGTCCAGCAGCTCGGCCCTGGCCAGCAGGTCCTTCGGGCTGCTCGAGCCGAGGAAAGCCGAGATCGACCCGATCGTGCTGCCCTGCCGGTAGCTCGCGGCGGCGAACTCGTCGAGATTGCGGTGCGCCTCGGTGATCTGCGCGGCGGCCGCGTCGGCCTCGGCGCGGGTGCTGTCCGCGGCGGCCTTCGCGGCGGCCGCGGCGGCCTCCGCGGCCTGCTGGTCGACCAGCGCCTTGTTGGTCTGCTCGCGCTTGAGCGCGACCTCGGACTGCAGGGCCAGCAGCGCGGCGTCGGCCTGGGCGACCTGGTTGGCCAGCTGCCCGACCCGGGTCGCGGTGGCGTCGGCGCGCGCCTGGCCGGACCTGATGTCGTCGTCGCTGGGGCTGGGCGGTGGCGGTGGCACGGCGTGCCCGATGGCAGGCTGCCCCACCAGGGCCACCATCGCCAGCGTTGCTGCCACCAACGCGCGGCCAACGACGTGACGCCGAGTCCGGACGCACACACCCGCTCCTCCCCCAGCGCCCGCCTCCAGCGCCGACCTTCGCTGACGTCCGCCCGACCTTGATCAAGCAAGCACGCGGATAGCACTATGCCACTTATGCCTCATAAGCACCAAGCAACTCTTCCACAACTTTGACAACATCCACCACATGTGTCACACGCAAGAAGAATTGTTGCTCTGTGTAATCAATCCAGAGCGAGCACGAGAACCGTCTTACGATCGGGTGATTTGCGCGCGCCGCTGCCCGGGACAGCGCCCGCAGGCAGCGTCTGTTCCCCGCGGACCCCTGTAGGAGGCCGGCATGCGCCCGACCGTGCGGAGTCGGCGGCTCGGCGCGCGGCTGCACCGAGCGCGCCGTCTCCGTCGATGGGGACGGGGACGGGGACCAGCTGGACCGTCCACGAGCGCGACGGCGCCATCCGCCAGTATGTGAACGCCTTCACGTCCGTGCAGGCCCCAGCGCTCCCACTCCGGGAGTCCCTCGACCTGATCTACACCGTGATCAAGGAGTTGTGACCGGCGAACTACACGCGCCGGTTGGGGGAGGCTGAGTGCCCGTCGCTGTCAGCAGCTGAGGGTTCCGCTGGAGTTGCAGGCCGTGAGAGATCAGTTCACCTGGCGCTGCTGCCCCTGCCAGTACTCCTGGCGCAGCTTGAACTTCTGGATCTTCCCGGTGGCGGTGCGCGGTATCGCCTCGCGGAACTCCACCGACGTCGGCGCCTTGTAGCCGGCCATCCGCTCCTTGCAGTACTGGATGATCTCGCCGGGGGTGACCTGCGCCCCGGCGGCCACCACGACCAGCGCCTTGACCGTCTCACCCCACTGCTCGGAGGGCACGCCGATCACCGCCACCTCGGCGACCGCCGGGTGGCTGAACACGCAGTCCTCCACTTCGATGGAGGAGACGTTCTCGCCGCCGGTGATGATCACATCCTTCTTCCGGTCGGTGATCGACAGGCAGCCCTCGTTGTCCACCGATCCGCCGTCACCGGTGTGGAACCAGCCGTCCACCAGCGCGTCGCTGCTGGCTTGCGGATCGTCCCAGTAGCCGGCCATCACGACGTTGGAACGGGCCAGCACCTCCCCGGACTCGGAGGTGCGCAGCCGCACACCCAGGGCGGGGGGGCCGGCCCGGGACAGCCTTCGGGCGCGGTCGGCGGCGGGCAGGTGGTCATCGGCTGGCCTGCTGCGGTTGAAGGTGAGCAGTGGTGCGGTTTCGGTGAGCCCGTAGATCTGCAGGAATTCCCAGCCGAGTTCCTCGCCGATCCGCTGGATGGTCTTGGTGGGCGGTGGCGCCCCCGCGCAGACCAGCCGCACTCGCCCCCGCCCGGGGATCTCGCCGTCCCAGCCCGTGGCGGCGTCAAGTACCGCGTTCCACACCGCGGGGGCACCGCACATCAGCGTCACGCCGTGCTGGTCGACCCGCCGCAGGATCTCCGCGCCGTCCACCTTGCGCAGGACCACCTGCTTGACTCCGAGCCCGGCCAGACCGTACGGCAGGTTCCAGCCGTTGACGTGGAACAGCGCCACGGTGTGCAGGTAGACGTCGCGCTCCCAGGCCCGGGTGTGCAGTGCGAAGGTGACGGCGTTGATCCAGGTGTTGCGGTGGGTCAGCTGCACCCCCTTGGGCCGGGCGGTGGTGCCCGAGGTGTAGTTGATCGTCGCGGTGGCGTCCTCGTCCGGCTCGGCCCACGGGCGCGGCTCGGTGTCGAAGCGCATCACCTGCTCCTCGGTCTCGCTGCCGAGCACGAAACGGTGCGCGGCCACCACCCCCTTGAGCGCCTCGTCCAGCTCCGGGTCGACCAGCAGCACCGACGAGCCGCTGTGCCCGATGATGTAGCGCACCTCGTCGGGGCGCAGCCGGAAGTTCACCGGCACGCAGATCCGGCCGCTGGCCGGGACCGCATGCAACAGCTCGAGCAGCCGAGCCGAGTTGTGGCTGACCACGGCCACCCGCTCCCCCACGCCCACGCCGAGCGCGTCCAGGCCGGCCTGCCAGGCGCGGACCCGCCTGCCCAGCTCCCGGTAGGTCGACGCCGACACGGGAGGGGCCGGCTGGGCGGGTTCGTCCACGACCGCGACGGACTCCGCGAACGCACTCTCGCCCCGGGCGAGGAAATCGGCAACGGTCAAGGGCACCCGCATGGCTACTACCTCCCCATCAGCCGCGTTCTGTACAGCCTGCACCCCGAGGGCAGCTCGTACCAGGCCCCCCGGCGACCGCGTTACCACGATCGCTCGAGCGCTTTACCCTAGTTGTTACGGTTTCGCCCGCTGATCCCACCGGCAGCGGACCAGACGTAAAGTCACGGTTGAGGGCATCAGCCTGACCCGAGAGGAGCAGTCCGTGACCCATGCGGCAGCCAGCGCCGACAGCTTCGGCACCCGCGGCACGCTGTCGGTCGGGGACACCAGCTACCAAGTCTTCCGGCTGGCCGAGCTGGACCGGCGGCTCGGCACCCGGTGGCGGGCCCTGCCCTACAGCCTGAAGGTGCTGCTGGAGAACCTGCTGCGGCTCGAATCACCCGCCGCTGGCGCGTTTGTCACGGCCGGGCACATCGAGGCGCTCGCCCGCTGGGACGCGCACGCCGAGTCATCCACCGAGATTCAGTTCACCCCGGCCCGGGTGATCATGCAGGACTTCACCGGGGTGCCCTGCGTGGTCGATCTGGCCACGATGCGCGAGGCGGTCACAGCTCTGGGCGGCGACCCGCGGGCAGTGAACCCGCTGACGCCGGCCGAGCTGGTCATCGACCATTCAGTGATCGCCGACGTGTCCGGCCGTCCGGACGCCTTCGAGCGCAATGTCGACCTGGAGTATCAGCGCAACCGGGAGCGCTACCAGTTCCTGCGCTGGGGCCAGGGCGCCTTCGACGAGTTCCGGGTGGTCCCGCCGGGAACCGGGATCGTGCACCAGGTCAACCTCGAGCACCTGGCCCGCGTCGTGATGACCCGCAACGGCCAGGCCTACCCGGACACCGTGGTGGGCACCGACAGCCACACCACGATGGTCAACGGGCTGGGTGTGCTGGGGTGGGGCGTGGGCGGCATTGAGGCCGAGGCGGCAATGCTCGGCCAGCCGGTGTCGATGCTCATCCCGCGGGTGGTCGGCTGCAAGCTCACCGGCTCCATCCCGCCCGGGGCGACCGCCACCGACGTCGTCCTCACCCTGACCGAGATGCTGCGCCACCACGGCGTGGTCGGGAAGTTCATCGAGTTCTACGGCGAGGGTGTGGCGGCGGTGCCACTGGCCAACCGCGCCACCATCGGGAACATGAGCCCGGAGTTCGGCTCCACCTGCGCGATCTTCCCGATCGACGAGGAGACCATCCGCTACCTGAGATTCACCGGCCGCCCCGCTGAGCAGCTCGCGCTGGTCGAGGCATATGCCAAGGAACAGGGCCTCTGGCATGACCCGAGCCGGGAGGCCACCTACTCCGAGTACCTCGAGCTGGACCTGTCCACCGTGGTGCCCTGCATCGCCGGGCCCAAGCGCCCGCAGGACCGCATCGCGCTCTCCGGCGCCAAGACCGCGTTTCGCCACGCACTGGTCGACTACGCCCGTCCCAGCTCCCCCACATCAGTGCGCACCCCTGAGGGTGCTGAGTACGAGATCGACCACGGTGCGGTGGTGATCGCCTCGATCACCTCGTGCACCAACACCTCCAACCCGTCGGTGATGATCGGTGCGGCGCTGCTGGCCCGCAACGCCGTCGACCGGGGCCTGACGGTCAAGCCATGGGTGAAGACGTCGATGGCTCCCGGCTCCCAGGTGGTCACCGACTACTACGAGAAGGCCGGTCTGTGGCCGTACCTGGAGAAGCTGGGCTATCACCTGGTCGGCTACGGCTGCACCACCTGCATCGGCAACTCGGGCCCGCTGCTCGCGGAAGTCTCGCAAGCCGTCCACGACGCCGACCTCGCGGTGGTCAGCGTGTTGTCCGGCAACCGCAACTTCGAGGGCCGGATCAACCCGGACGTGACGATGAACTACCTCGCCTCACCCCCGTTGGTGATCGCCTACGCGTTGGCGGGAACGATGGACGTCGACTTCTCCAGCGAGCCGTTGGGCCTTGACCGCGACGGTCACCAGGTCTACCTGACTGATATCTGGCCTTCCCCGGAGGAGATCCAGAAGGTGATCGAGTACGCGATCAGCCAGGAGATGTTCACCAAGGACTACGCCGATGTCTTCGCCGGGGATGCCCGCTGGCAGTCACTTTTGACCCCAGAAGGCAAGACCTTCACCTGGGACCCCGAGTCCACCTATGTCCGCAAGCCCCCGTACTTCGACGGTATGGCGGCGCAACCACCGCCGGTGGCCGACATCTCCGGAGCCCGGGTGCTGGCGCTGCTGGGCGACTCGGTGACCACCGACCACATCTCCCCCGCCGGGTCGATCAAGGAGGACTCCCCCGCCGGCCGCTACCTGTCCGGGCGCGGCGTGGTTCGCCGGGACTTCAACTCCTATGGATCCCGCCGGGGCAATCACGAGGTGATGATCCGCGGCACGTTCGCGAACATCCGGCTGCGCAACCAGCTCGTGAACAACGTCAGCGGCGGCTACACCCGCGACTTCACCGCGGAGTCCGGCGGTGCTGAGCCGGTGTCCATCTATGACGCCGCGCAGCGCTACGCCGAGGCCGGCATCCCGCTCGTGGTCCTGGGTGGCAAGGAGTACGGCTCAGGCTCCTCACGGGACTGGGCGGCCAAGGGCACCCGGCTGCTCGGGGTGCGCGCGGTGCTCGTCGAGTCCTTCGAGCGGATCCACCGCTCCAACCTGATCGGGATGGGTGTGCTTCCGCTGCAGTTCCCGACGGGCGAGTCGGCCTCATCGCTGGGCCTGGACGGCACCGAGACCTTCGACATCTCCGGCGTCACCGCGCTCAACGACGGTGCCATCCCGGGCACCGTGCACGTCACCGCTACTCGTGCGGGGACGGATCCGGTGGAGTTCGACGCCGTGCTGCGCATCGACACCCCCGGCGAGGCCGAGTACTACCGGCACGGCGGGATCCTGCAGTACGTCCTGCGCGGCATGGCGCTGCGCGCCCCGTGAGTGGCAAACAGTGTTACAGCACGTAATGCCACTCACGGGGCGCGCAGCGCCATCAGGCGGCGGTGGCGAGCGCCAGGGCGAACCGGTCGTCGGGGTCGGTCCACCAGTGCGCGAGATCGAACCCGGCGGCGTCGAGTTCCACCGCCAGGCCGCCGCGCCGGAACTTGCCCGACACCTCGGTGCGCATCTGCTCGCCGTGGGTGAAATGCACCGTCATGCCCACCGCGGGCAGCCGCACGGTCATCGCGCGGCACGCCCGCAGCCGCATCTCGATCCACTGGTAGGCGGCATCCCACACCACGACGTGGTCGAAGGCCACGACGTCGAAGTCGGCGCCGAGCTCACGGTTGAGGACGTGCAGCACGTTGCGGTTGAACTCGGCGGTCACTCCGGCGGCGTCGTCGTAGGCGGGCACCATGACCGCTGGGTCGGTGACCAGCCCGACACCGAGCAGCAGCAGCTCACCGGGATCCAGCGCCGCGCGCAGTGCGGTGAGAAAGCCGGCCCGCTCGTCGGGCAGCAGATTGCCGATCGTGCTGCCCAGGAAGGCGACCAGCCTGCGCCCGCCCTGATCGGCCGGCAGCAACTCCAGATGCTGGGTGAAGTCGCCGACCGCGCCGTGCACCGCGAGCCCCGGGTATTCCCGGGCCACCGCCGACATCGCGCCGCGCAACGCGGACTCCGACACGTCCAGCGGCACGAAGCGCTGCAGCGATCCGCCTGCGGTGAGCGCATCGAGCAGCAGCCGGGTCTTCTCCGAGGAGCCCGAACCGAGCTCCACGAGGGTGTCAACGGGCGCCCACCCGGCGATCTTCCGCACACTGCATCGCAGCAGCTCGCGCTCGGTGCGGGTCGGGTAGTACTCGGGCAGCGTGGTGATCTGCTCGAACAGCTCGCTGCCGCGGGCATCGTAGAACCACTTGGGCGGCAGCCACTTGGGATCAGCGGACAGCCCGACCCGCACGTCATGATGCAGCGCGTCGGAGGCATCGGAGTCGGACAGGTAGATCTCGAGCACGGGTGCGGTCATGGCTCCTCGGTAATGGTCGCGGGGATCGGCACGACGTCCACGGTGGACGGTGTCGCGGTGAGCAGATGGTGGTCGGGAACCTGTTCCCAGCCAGCGGAGGAGTCGGTGGGCTCGGAACAGACCAGCACTGCGCCGTCGCCTGCGCACACCGCCAGGGCGTGGTGCACGGCGGTCGCGGCGAGCATGGAGCCGTTGGTGACCAGCATGTTCAGCCGAGAGCCCGGGGCGGCGGCAAGCACGTCGGCGACTACCGCACACAGCGCGCGGCCGGGTGGATCACCGCTCGACAGCCGGTGCCGGACCAGTGCCCACAGCAGCGCGGAGTCGGTGGGTGCTTCCAGGGTGAGCAGGTCGGTCACCGGCAGTCGGGCGGCCAGCGTTGCGGCGCTGTGCGGCCAGCCGACGATCCTCCCGTTGAGGCTGAACAGCCAGCGGCCGGTGCCGAACGGGGCGCAGGCGGTCTCCATCACCGGCATCCCCACCGTCGCCGAGCGCACCGCGGCGAGTACTGCGCCGCTGCGCACGTCGCGAGCCAGCGCGGCGAACGTGTCGTCGTTCCAGATCGGAATCACCCGCCGGTACCGGATGGGCGTGGTAACGCCGTCGGCATACCAGCCTGCGCCGAACCCATCGGCGTTGACTGTGCCGCCGCCCCGCATGTCGGCCGGTGCGAAGCTCTGCCGCAGCAGCGAGTGCGGCGGGTCCAGCAGCAGCGTCGCCAGGCCCAGCGGCGGCCCGAGGTAGGCCAGGTGTCGGCACACAGTCAGGTCAGGTCGCCCGGGTGAGCATCCCGGGCGCAGCGGAAACCAGTGAAGATCTGCCTGCGCACCGGATGGTCCCAGTTGCGGAAGGTCCCCCGGCAGACCGTTGCGTCGGTGCCGAAGGAACCACCGCGCAGCATCCGGTAGTCCCCGCCCAGGAACACCTCGGAGTACTCCCGGTACGGGAACGCCGCGAAGCCCGGGTAGCCAGCGAAGCCCGACGACGTCCACTCCCACACGTCACCGATCAGCTGGTGGACGCCCAGTGGCGATGCCCCGGCCGGGTAGCTGCCCGCGGGCGCGGGCTGCAGGTACCGCTGCCCCAGGTTGGCGTGCGCCGGGGTGGGGTCCTCATCACCCCAGGGAAAACGGCGGGAACGACCGGTGGCGGGGTCGAACCGGGCGGCCTTCTCCCACTCGATCTCGGTGGGCAGGCGCTTGCCGGCCCACGCCGCATAGGCCTGCGCCTCGAAGAAGCTGACGTGCACGACGGGTTCGTCGGGTGGGACCGGCTCGGTGACGCCGAACCGGGTGCGCCACCACGACTCACCGTCGTGCCGCCAGAACCGCGGGGCCACCAGGCTCGCGTCACACCGGTGTGCCCAGCCCTGCTGGCTCCACCACCGCGGGTTGTGATAGCCACCGTCGGCGAGAAACCGCTGGTAGTCGCCGCTGGTCACCGGTATGGTATCCAGCCAGTACGCACCAGTGCGTGCGCGATGGGCCGGCCGCTCGTTGTCCAGCGCCCACGGATCTGTGGAGGTGCCCATGGTGAACTCCCCGGCGGGGATCAGCACTTCGGCGGGCAGGCCGGTGGTCCGCTGCGGCCGGGGGGCGGGGGCATGCAGCGCGGCCGGGCCGATCCGAAGCTGGTGGGTGGCCAGCATGGTCTCGCCGTGCTGCTGCTCGTGTTGCACGATCATCCCGAAGGCGAACCCGTGCGCCACCAGCCGGTGGCCCTCCAGCGGGGCGCGTTCCAGCACGTCGAGCACCTTGCGGCGGACCTCGCCGAGGTAAGCTCTGGCCTCGGGGGGTGGCAGCAGCGGCAGGGCCGACCGGTCCGACCTGGGGTGTGTGAACGCGTCGTAGAGGTGATCGATGTCCGCGCGGACCGGATCGCGGCCACCCACATCCCGCACCAGCCAGAGTTCCTCCTGGTTGCCGATGTGGGCCAGGTCCCACACCAGCGGGGACATGATCGGGGAGTGCTGGCGGATCAGCTCGCCGTCGTCCACCGCGCCGGTCAGTGCCGCGCTGCGGGCGCGGGTGCGCACCAGCTCGGCTGCGAGGTGGTCGCGGAGGGCGGCAGTGCCCAGCTCGACGATCGGCGTGCTCACAGCGGCTGTCCTCCGTTGCGTCCTCGGGGCCGGGTGCCGTTGCGGCGACCCGCCCCCGGGCCGGTCAGATCATCGGCGAGGTCGTCTGCCGGGCAGCGGCCGTGGCGGACCCGGTGTTCGGTGATGCCCTCGACGAGCAGCTGCACGCCGGCTGGGGCGTCCAGGGCCGGCAGGGCGTCGCAGGCGAGCTCGAACACCGCGACCGCGGCAGCGGCGATCGTGTCGTCGCGCAGGCCACGTTCGGCCGCTTCCCACCACCGTCCGGCGGCCGGAGCGCAGGCATCCCGGGCGGCAGCGGTGACGGCCGGGTCGGCCAGCAGGGCAGCCACCACCGCCACCGGCACGAGCCACTGCCCCGCCGGCTGGGTGTCCAGGTAGCGGACCTCAAGGTGCCCGTGCGGCCGGACGGGAGGAAACAGCGTGGTCAGGTGGTAGTCGAGGTCGGCGGTGCTGGGGCAACCGGGCAATGCCCCGGACAGCCAGTCGGCGAAGGTGATCCCGTTGGGCACCTCCCAGCGTCCGCCGGAGCGGCGCTGGCACAGCAGCGGGGTGTCCAGTGCCCGGCGGGCCCAATCCTGCGCCGGGTCCCAGTCCTCGTCGATGTCGCAGCGCGTCGGGCTGGGCCTGGTGCGGACCGGGTCCAGCGCGAACCAGGCCTGCATCCGGGAGGATGCCCAGCCCGTGCGCCGACCACCCAGCCAGGGCGAATTCGCGAACGCGGCGATCAGCACCGGCCCGAGCTCGTGGAGCGCGGCCCATCGTTGCGGCATCTCGGTGGCGGTGCCGGCGTCCAGGCACACCTGCACCGAGGCGGTGGAGCACATCATGGCCCGGCCCATCGGGCCGATCCGGTCGAAGGCGGTCTCCATCGCGGCGTAACGGGGGATATCGATCAGCCGACGCGACGGGCGATGCGGATCGGAGCCCACACCGGTGAGGACCAGGCCAGCGGGATCGAGTAGGTCGGTCAGTGCGGCGGTGTCGCCTTCCACGGTGGCGATGAGCTCGGTCAGCGAGGCACAGGGCGGGCTGGAGATCTCGAGCTGGCCACCGGGTTCGACCGTGACGGGTGAGCCGTAGGGAAGTGGGATCTGGGAGCTGTCGGGGACGAGGGAATTCGGGACGTGCACGCCGAGTGCGTCAGCGAGGTGGCGGGCCTCCAGTGGGCGGTGCGGGTTGCCGGAGTGCTGCACCACCCACTCGAGCTCGGCGCCGAGCAGCTTCGGCGGCCCGTGCTTAAAGCAGACGGAAGCCACATAGAACTCGGCTTCTGCCCGGCTGCGCAGCACTGTCGGCGGTGCGGGGGAGATCACTGCCGGTGCGGCCACGAGACCCACTTTCCTGCTGGCTGGGGGAGCGATCCCTCGACACACTACCCAGTCAGGTGCTCTGACGCCCGCCGTGTTACGCCAATCCGTACCCACCAGCGGGTGTCAGCAAGGGGCTCTCCAGCGAGAGAGCAGCACAACGGACGGCCCGCCGCGGCGGGCCGTCCGAGCGCGGCCCGGTGAGCTACCCAGGCCGCGCAGCCGGGCGAAGACCTCTTGGTAGCGAACGATCTCCGCGTCGGCCTGCCCCTCGGGGACCCTCTGGGTGTGATCCCCGGGAGGCAGTCGAGTACCCGCGGCTACTTCTTCTTCGTCCGGGTAGCACCGCCACGGCCACGCAGCGTCACACCGGACTCCGAGAGCACCCGGTGCACGAAGCCGTACGATCGCCCGGTCGCCTCGGCGAGCGCCCGGATGCTGGCGCCCTTCTCGTACTTCTTCTTCAGGTCCGATGCAAGCTTGTCCCGGGCGATGCCGGTGATCCGGCTGCCCTTCTTGAGGTCGGCCACCACGAAACGCCTTTCCTTCCGGCACTGGAAGAGCCGGTCACGGCCCTTGCGGCAATGATCGACCAGGTTAGCGATCTCCGCCAGAAGATCTTCGGGTGGATCTGTGAACGGTAACGTATCCGGGCCGGATGCCCGCCCGGCGATGCGATCTGTCAGCAGCCGCCTGGGTACGTTCCGTAACAGGGCGGTACTGATCAGGCGAGTTGCACCAGGTCAAGGTAGTCCGTGCTCCAGTGGTCCTCGGTGCCGTCGGGCAGCAGGATCACCCGCTCAGGTTCCAGCGCCTGCACTGCCCCGGGGTCGTGTGTGACCAGCACCACTGCACCGGCATAGTGGTGCAGCGCGTCGAGCACCCGCTCCCGCGACACCGGGTCGAGGTTGTTGGTCGGCTCGTCGAGCAGCAGCACATTGGCCGCCGACGACACCAGCGCCGCCAGCGCCAGCCGGGTCTTCTCACCACCGGACAGGGTGCCTGCCAGCTGGTCCAGTTGCTCGCCACGGAATAGGAACGCGCCGAGCAGGGTGCGCAACTGCTGCTCGGGGGCATCCGGCGCGGCGTGCCGGAGGTTGTCCCACACCGTGGCATCGAGATCCAGCGTGTCGTGCTCCTGGGCGAAGTACCCCACCCGCAGGCCGTGCCCGGCCTCGACCTGCCCGGCGTCGGGGGTCTCCCTCCCGCCGAGCAGCCGCAGCAGGGTGGTCTTCCCGGCGCCGTTGAGACCGAGGATCACCACCCGGCTGCCCCGGTCGACCGCGAGATCCACCCCGCTGAACACCTCCAGCGAGCCGTAGGACTTGGTCAATCCGCTCGCCGTCAGCGGGGTCCGCCCGCAGTCGGCGGGCTGCGGGAAGCGGATCTTGGCCACCCGCTCGGCCCGTTGCTCGGTCTCCGCACCGGCCAGTAGCCTGGCGGCCCGCTTCTGCATGTTCTGCGCGGCGACGGCCTTGGTGGCCTTGGCCCGCATCCGGTCGGCCTGCGCCATCAGGGAAGTGGCCTTCTTCTCCGCGTTGGCTCGTTCCCGGCGGCGCCGCTTCTCGTCGGCGGCCCGCGCGTCCAGGTAGCGCTGCCAGCCCAGGTTGTAGACGTCGACCTCACCGCGTATCGCGTCGAGGAACCAGACCTTGTTGACCACGGCGGCGAGCAGATCGGTGTCGTGGCTGATCACGACGAGGCCGCCGTCGTGGGCGGTGAGGAAGTCGCGCAGCCAGGTGACCGAATCGGCGTCGAGGTGGTTGGTCGGCTCGTCGAGCAGCAGCGTGGTGGCTGAGCGGCCACCCGAGCCGTCCGAGGCACCGAACAGGATCCGGGCCAGCTCGACCCGGCGCCGCTGCCCGCCCGACAGCGTGCGCAGCGGCTGGGCCAGCACCCGGTCGGGCAACCCGAGGCTGGCGCAGATCCGCGCCGCCTCGCTCTCGGCGGCGTAGCCACCCAGCGCGGAGAACCGGTCCTCAAGGTGGCTGTACCGGCGCACCGCCCGGCCCTGCTCGTCGCCGTCGGCCAGCTCCGCCATCTCCGACTGCGACTTCTCCATCTCGTGCAGCAGCTGATCGAGCCCGCGGGCCGACAGCACCCGGTCCCTGGCCGTTACCGACAGGTCGCCCTCGCGGGGATCCTGCGGCAGGTAGCCCAGCTCCCCGGCGCGGCGGACCTGGCCCCCGTAGGGCTGGCTTTCGCCGACCAGCACCCGCAGCGTGCTGGTCTTGCCTGCGCCGTTGCGGCCGACCAGGCCGATCCGGTCCCCGGGCTGCACCCGCAGGGTGGCCCCGGACAGCAGGATGCGGGACCCGGCACGCAGCTCGAGGTCAGTGACTGTGATCACGATGCGGTAACTCCCAAGGTGGTCGCCAGCAGGGGTCCCCGGTATAGGGTCACTGCCCCACACGCCGTGGCGGACGGGGCCGGCAGCACATCAGCTTGTCGCGACCACGAACCCATACTACCGGCGCCCGCACCCGGATTAGGGTGCCAACATGACTGATGCCACTGCCGATCTCACCGGTCGCGCCGCTCTGGTGACCGGCGCCAGCCGGGGCATCGGGCACGCCATCGCCGCCGCGCTGCTCGCCCGCGGTGCCACTGTGGCGATCACCGCACGTAAGGCCGGCGAGCTGCGCGCCGCGGCTGATGAGCTGGCGGGCACCGTCGAGGGCGGCCCGGAACGGGTGCTTGCGCTGCCCGGCAACGCCGGGGATCCAGCGGCCCGCGCGCAGGCCGTGGACTGCGTCGTCGAGCACTTCGGGTCGCTGGACGTGCTGGTGAACAACGTCGGGATCAACCCGGTGTACGGGCCGTTGATCGACGCCGACCTCGGCGCGGTGCGCAAGATATTCGACGTCAACGTGGTGGCTGCGCTGGGCTTCGTGCAGCAGGCACACCGGGCGTGGATGGGCGAGCACGGCGGCGCGGTGGTGAATGTGGCCTCGGTCACCGGGCTGCGCTCCACCGGGACGATCGGGGCCTATGGGATGTCGAAGGCGGCACTGATCCGGCTCACCGAGGAGCTGGCCTGGGAGCTGGGCCCGGCGATCCGGGTGAATGCGGTGGCCCCCGCGGTGGTGAAGACGAAATTCGCGACCGCCCTGTATGCCCACGGCGAGGGCGAGGTCGCAAAGGCATACCCGATGGGCCGGCTCGGCACGCCCGCCGACGTCGCCGCGCTCGTCACGTTCCTCGTGTCCGACGCCGCCTCATGGATCACCGGCGAGACAGTACGAGTGGATGGCGGCCTGCTCGCCACCGGGCCCCTGCGCTAACCGGCGGACGAACTCGCGGCGCTCATCAGAGTTGCAGGTCCCAGATCGTTACATCAAAACGACCGAGAAGCGTAGGGACGCAGGAAGGTCAGCGGCGAGATGCCGGAGCAACCGGAAAGACTGACCCAGTGTCTGACGGCGTTCGGCCCGTGAGTGGCGTTGCGAGCCAGAGCACTCAACGCCACTCACGGCCGGTAGGGTGCCGTGGCGCGAGTGGGGAGGGGCAGTGGCCAGGGTCTTCGTCAGCCATGCCAGTGCGGACCGGCAGTGTGCTGGTCAGCTGCACCAGTGGCTGGCTGCCGAGGGCCATGAGGTGTTCCTGGACCGGGATCCGGGCACGGGCATTGTGGTGGGTGAGCAGTGGGACACGCGGCTGCATGAGCGGCTGCGCTGGGCTGATGCGGTGGTCTGTGTGGTCACTAAGGCCGCGGTGACCTCGACGTGGTGCACGGCTGAGGTCAGCATTGCGCTGTCGCGGGGCAGCCGGGTGCTGCCGGTGCGCGCTGAGCCGGGGGTGGGTCACCCGCTGCTGCCGTGCGCGCAGTACGCCGATCTCACCGTCGATCCTGTTGCGGGGCGGGCGGCGCTGGTGGCGGTGTTGCGCCGGGTGGATGCCGCCGGGGGTCTCGGGTGGCCCGACGATCAGTCCCCGTTCCCGGGGCTGCGCCCGTTTGGCATCGAGCAGCATCGGGTGTTCTTCGGCCGGGGTGGCGAGACCGAGGAGCTTGCTGAGGTGCTGCGATCCCCTGCCGAGCAGGCCAAAGCAGCGGTGGCGC
>JBOHFT010000036.1:0-30781 GCA_050699815.1 Pseudonocardiaceae bacterium
CGCTGGCACTACGCCAGCGACTCCAGCTACCCATCCAGCGCGTCGCGGTCCCCATCACCCGAGGCACGATGTCCCACCACGTTGAGCGTCTCCCCGCTGTGGCTCCCGGTGGCTGGCCGGCTACCCACACCCCGAGGTGACACCCACCATGCCGCCACCGCTGGCCTCCAACCCCCTGCGCGACGCCAACGGCACCCTCATTCCCCTACAGAGCCGGGTCGAACAGATCACAGTGGACAAGAACCACGGGGACCGGCTGCACCAGAAAGGCCAGGTCATCGGCCGGGACTTCGACCGGATATACGTCCGCTTCGAGACCGATCACCGGCTCATCTGGGTACGGCCCAACCTCGTGCGCGTGATCGAAACACCCAACTACGACTACTGACACCCCAGTGGTTGAATCTTCCACCAGGTGACGAGCGCTGCTCCGCCGAGATGCTCTTGCCTGTCCGGCCGCCGGCTCCACCTCCCATTCGCCTGATCAGAGGCCGCATCCGCTGGTGTGGAGATCCGCGCTATCGGCTGCGGTTGTCGACAACAGCCTGGAATGGGCCGTGGCCGCTGCGGGTGAGGATTAGCACATTGACAGCATCTGCGCAGCTCAGCGCGGTAACTGCTGACTGTTGTGATGCGCTCTAAGGACTCCACGAAGATCACCATTTGGACCGCTGACCAGCAAAAACGTCACGGTTGACACTTGGTGACAGCAACCTTCACGACACCCCAACACGGCCGAGCGGTCCGCCCTCCCGCCAGCCCCGCTACCCGCGCCACGGCCAAAGCCACCTTCGCCTCAGCGCTCACCAGACCACGCCAGCCCTCGCCGTGCTTTGACCCTGAGTGACCGCATGAGCATGCGGGGCTGGCCGCATAATCGGGCGTTTCGGGTGCCTACCGGGTGATAATGAAACAAACGCCGTGTTTGTGCAGGTCCATGGGGTGCGTGCGATCCGGTAAGAGTGATTATGTCACCTCCGGCGCCGGCCGCCGCACCCGCCGGTGACACCGCGTGACGGCCCCTGCGGCCAGCCCACCAGCACCGTGGCGAGATCGATGAACCGGTCGGCGCAGGCGAGGGCGTAGGCGCGCCGGCCTTGGTCGCAGGCCAGCCCCAGCAGCGAGAGAACTCCAGCGAAGAGCACAAGCAGGAGTGCGGGCAGAACGCCGGCCACCGACTGCGCGACCGCTTTCACGCCGGACAGCCAGGTCGGGGCCACCGGGCCACCTCCTCTACCGTAACTCTTCATAGGGGATCTAAAAGTAAGGGCTGTTCACTGTTGCGGAAAGAAGGGCGGTTAACTGTCGCGAGGAAGCTGAGCGGACCCGAGCGCGGCGACGGTACGCATTGCCGTAGCCCGCACACACAGTGCCCACCACACCAGCCGCCAGCCTGAATAGTGCTGGCGATGGTCTCGCCACTCCTCAGCGAACCGAGCACTGGCCGCCGCCGGAAGCTTTTCAACCGCCCGGTCCAGCAGGTAGTCGACCAGGCGATCCACCGAGGTGCAGGCGCGCAGCAGGCCTCGCAGGGTGCCGCCACGACAGACCCGCAGCCCCCCCACTCCGCCAGAGCGGCCCGATGACCGGGTCCGTCGACCTCGACGGCGACCTCGACTTTGAGCACTGACGCCGCCGACGCCGCCGCCGGCGTCGGCGGCGGCACTGACGGCGCCGCCGGCGCCAGTGAGCCACGTATACCGTCGGCGGTTCATGCCGTTCCCGCCTGGGGTTGGGCGGCTGGCGGGAGCGCGCCGAGAAGACGTTGGGTGGTGGTCAGCGCCTCACGGGCGGCGTGTGCGCCGGCGCCGGTCAGCCGGTACATCCGCCGCCGCGGCCGTTCCAGCTCCACGGGGTCCCCTACCTCCCAGAAGCTGGCCAGCCAGCCGGCGGTTTCCAGCCGGGCCAGGATCGGGTAGATCGTTCCGGAGGGGAAGCTGGTCGCCCCGGCCAGGGCAAACCCGTAATGGTCGGCGGCCGGGTTCTCCAGCATCTGCCGCAGCACCGCCGCCGTGGGCAACGTGATCCGCACGTGCCGCACCGCCGGCTGGTCAGGGCTCCCGGCCGATCGGGCCGGTCCCTCCCGCCGCTGTTTCCGCATGACCAGCAGCCTACCAGAAAGTCTTCATAGCCCACGTACCACCGACTCTGGCGGACGCGGAGACCCAGACCTGGCGGCGCCGAAGGATCACCGGGCGCCCGAACAGTTGATCTCCCACGGTTTTGGTCGGTCTCTCGTTCGCGTGGAGCGGCGAGCACCTGTACCGCTTCACCGTGCACGGTCGGGAGTTCGGCTCCGGGGAGCTGTGGTTGGCCGACCCGTCCACGGTCCGCCTCGCTGATCTTGGTTTGCGGGAGCGGGAGCGGTTCACCTACGCGTATGACTTCTTCTCCCCGCTGCAGTGCTGGCGTCACGACCTGCGCGTTGAGGCCATCACTCAACTGCGGCCCCGGCGTCGTTACCCGTGGTGCGGTGGCGGGGCCCGGACCGCGCCCCCGGAAGACTGTGGCGGACCAGATGTGTTCTTGGCCCTGCGCCAAGAACACGGCCTGTTCGACACCACCCTGCGGATGGCCGAGCTCACCGGGCTCCTGCTGGAGGCACCGCCGACGAGCACGGTGCGTGAGGTGCTGGGCGAGGCCCTCGAGGAGTTGCCCAGCTTGCTGTATTGGAGCGGGATCGACCGTTTCGACCGGGCCGGGCTCAACCACATCCTGACCACCCTGCTCACGAAGGGCACTCCTTGAAGATCACTGTTCGGGTCGAAGTCGACGCCGTCCCCACCAAGGACGAGACAGCGGAGCGGTTCAGTGAGGTCTTCGTCCTGGAGCGCGACCAGCTCACCGACGCCTCCGTGGGCCTGAGCCTGACCGAGGCCCATACGCTGCTCGGCTCGATCCAGGAAGCGGTGGTCTCCGCGCAGGTCACGGCGGCGGTGGTTGAGCGGAGCCGCTGCGCGCGGTGCGGGCGATCCCACCGTCGCAAGGACACCCGAACGATCACCATTCGGACACTGTTCGGGACGCTGCACCTGGACAGCCCGCGCTTCATCGCGTGTCCGTGTCGAGCCGATGACGCTGAGGAGCGGGCCACCTTCAGTCCGCTGGCCGAGATTCTGGCCCAGCGCAGTACCCCGGAGCTGATCTATCTGCAGGCCCGGTTCGCCGCGGTGATGTCGTTCGACCTGGCCGGGCGCCTACTCGGTGAGGTGCTGCCCCTGGGGCGGACCCTGCACGGCAGCGCGGTCCGGGACCAGGTCACCGCGGTGGCCAGGCGGCTGGAGGGGGAACTCGGTCCCGAGCGGTCCATGTTCGCCGAGGGCTGCCAGCGGGACTGGGAGCAGCTGCCCCGACCGGACCTGCCGCTGGTCGTGGGACTGGACGGCGGATACGTCCACTCCAGCGCGCAGACCTCCCGCCGTGACGGCTGGTTCGAGGTCATCGCGGGCAAGAGCATGCCCACCGACGGTCCCGCGAAGTGCTTCGCGTTCGTGCAGAAGATCGACACCAAGCCGAAACGACGCCTCTTCGAGGTGCTGCGCGGCCAGGGCATGCAAGCCAACCAGTCCGTGGTGTTCCTCACCGACGGCGGCGAGGACATCCGGGACCTCCCGCTCTACCTCAACCCCCACTCCGAGCACTATTTGGACTGGTTCCACATCACGATGCGAATCACTGTCATGGCCAACATGGCCAAGAGCCTGCGCTGCCCACCACCAGACCCCGACCTCCCGCCGTCACCACCACGCGACCTCGCGGCCGAGGTCGGTAGCCAGCTGGAGAGCCTGAAGTGGTTCCTCTGGCACGGCAACGTGTTCCGAGCCCTCCAGACCATCGGAGACCTGGTGATCGACCTCGACACCGAGCACCCCGACCCCGGACAGGTCAAGCTTCTCAAGGCCGTCACCGAGTTCGACACCTACATCCGAGCCAACGCCGACCGGATCCCCAACTACGGCGAGCGCCGCCGCTGCGGTGAGACCATCTCCACCGCCTTCGTCGAGTCCACCGTCAACCAAGTGGTGTCCAAACGCATGGTCAAAAAACAACAGATGCGCTGGTCCCCGCAAGGCGCCCACCTGTTCCTGCAGGTCCGCACCCGAGTCCTCAACAACGACCTAGCCACCGACTTCGCCCGCTGGCATCCCGGCTTCACCCACCACAACGGACCCGTCGAGCTCCTGGCGTAGAGCATCACCACCAGGCGCCGAACAGTTGATCTCCCACGGTTTTGGTCGGTCCCCTTCGACGCCATCGCCGCAGCCACTGCGGCCTGCGGCCCAACCCGCTGGCACTGATCAGGGTCGCCCACCGTACCTGCCTCCCACGGAATGTTTCGCTCTCCATGAGTGACGCATAGATCAACACTACTGGCCGGGTGGGACCTCTTCGTCTCGTAACCGCTGTGCCGTACGCTGAGCCCATGTCCGAGCAGCTACAGCTTGAGGTCGACGCGCCAACGCGTGCCTGGCTACGGCGCTGCGCTACACGTACCGGAGGCACCGTCTCTGCGGCCGCCGCTGCGCAGCTACGTGAACTGGCCTTACGGGACGCTGTCGTATCGCTGAGTACCTCGCCTACATCGACTGCCGGGTACGCCGAGGCGAGCCTTGAGGAGACAGAGCGTGCCCTGGCTGAGGCGTCGTAGGAGGTCTGTACCCTGCTGCGGTGCGCAGAGGAGAGATTCGAAGTTACGAGTCCGTCATCCCTCGACCTGGCATCAGCCGGTTTCGCCTGATTGTCTCGGCTGACACCCTCAACGAGGCAGAAGACCGAGAGCTAGTCCTCGGCGTGCACATTGTCGATCATGACCCTGAGAGCCTCTTGGCTCCACACGTCGGCGACTTTGGCTGGGCCGTTGTCACCACCATCGAGCGTGTCGTCCGCTCGCGAATTTCCGAGGTTGTCGGTATCGCGACGCCTTCGGAGATGGAGCAGATCTCACTCGCCTTACGGATCGCCCTTGATTTGGGCTGAGCGGGAACCGGTGATACAGCCACGCACCGTATTCTCTAAACCGAACTTACTTGATCTTTATGGGTGTGCGGGGCATTGTCAAGTTGTTTGCTGATGAGGGTGTCCGGGGCAGCTTTGGGTCGGGATGGGGTGGTTGTGGCGCTGTGGTCAGGCGGCTGCCGGGGCCAGTCTGGTGATCTGGTTCCAGGTGGTGAATCGGGTGGTCATCTCGTGGCGGTACTGGGCTGCGGTGAGCCGGTGGCGATGGGGTCGGAAGTGGGGTGATATCTCGCTGAACGCGGAGAGGAACCGCTGCGCGCCACCGGGTGAGCGGAATCGTTTCATCGCCCGTTCCCGCTGCCGGGTCGGTTGGTGAGAATTCTCGGCCCGGTTATTCAGGTACTTCGATCGACGGTGCTCCACACCGCGTATCAACCGGCGGTGGGCCACCCCGTAACTGACCAGCTTGTCAGTGACCAGCACCCGCGGCACGGACCGCAACCCCCTCAGCAGCTTCCGAAAGAACCTGGTGGCGGCCGTGGCGTCACGCCGGGAGGTGACTAGGATGTCCAATACGACACCGTCCTGGTCGACCGCCCGCCACAAGTAGTGGTTCTTACCACCGATCTTGATGAACACCTCGTCCAGATGCCATTTATCGCCTGGGCGTGGCCGGCGACGGCGCAGTCCCGTTCGCGTAGGTCTGCCCAAACGTGCGACACCACGCCCGGATCGTCTCGGTGGGGAGGGGGGCTGGGTTGATGGCCGCTGGTGTGCCGTCGTACAAGGGGTTTCGGTTCCCGGTGGAGATCATCAGTCACTGTGTGTGGCTGTATCACCGCTTCCCGCTCAGTTTCCGTGAGGTCGAAGAGATGATGATGGAGCGCGGGATTGTGGTTTCCCACGAGACGATCCGGCAGTGGTGTCGCACGTTTGGGCAGACCTACGCGAACGGACTGCGCCGTCGCCGGCCACGCCCAGGCGATAAATGGGGTGACGCACTGGTGACCTCGTGTAATCAGGTGTCGCGTATTTGGTGTCGGTTTGGTGGCCCGTGTCACTGGGGGGTGTGGTCACCGGCGGCGTAGCGGGTCCAGGTTCCGCCGGTCTCAGCGGCCAGCCGGGCGGTGTGGTCGGGGTTGTAGCCGAGCATCTTGGTGACGACAGGCGCTGGTGTTTGCAGGACGAGCTGCCGGATCGCTGCCGTCCGGCCACGAAGGCCGGGGATCTGGTGCTGGCGTAGGCGCCTTTCGAGGGCTTCGGGGGTCATGGGCTGGCCGCCGCGCCGGCCGGGGAACAGCCAGCGGGCGTCGGGGTTGGTGGCGGTGGTCAGGTTGAGCCGGTGGTCGATGTGGGTGCGGAGTAGCTCCGCGAACGGTGGGGGAATCGGTGTGGGCGGGTCGCCGAGCCGGATGCTGACCTCGTTGTCCTGGTGGAGGACATCGTCGGTGGTCAGGCGCAGGATTCTGGTCAGCGGCTGGGCGTAGAGCAGCATCAACGTTGCGGCGACTCGGGTCAGCAGCGGGATGTCGTCGACTGTTGGTTACACCGCGTGCCCGGATCGTCGGTGGCCCGCCACCCCGTCTGGCGCGGCTCGCGGGCAGTCAGGCCAGTGGGAGGTCAGCCGGGCCTGCTCAGGGTTGAACCCTCGGTGTGGGTTGTTGTGTGCGCAGTAGTTCGGCGATCGCGGCGACGCGCCGGAGGGGTGTGAGATCTGGTGGTGGGAGTGGGCCGGGGCCGAGCAATTTCGCTGTCGTGTCGTGGAGGGAGGTGCGTAGCGGGTAGTCGGCGATCACCTCGTCGCGGATGAGCAGGCCGTTGGTTTCGACGGTGAGCCGATGCTGGTTGCGGTCGAGTTGCCATCCGCCGACGGTGGTGACGGGTTCCATGTGCAGGGTGAGCCGTGTCGCGCCGGCGTGCAGGGTGACGTGGCGTTGCCGGTCGTCGGTGGCCCGGATGCTGTGTCGCCACGACGGGGTGTGGCGGGGTGCGGTGCCCAGCGGGTGGCAGGACCCGAGGATGGATGAGGACAGTTCCAGCCGGGTGGGGTGACCGGGGTGAGGTGCTGGTGCGGGCAGGGTGGTGCGCTCGGTGAGGGCTGAGACGAACAGGCGGGGGTCGTAGGTGGCCCAGATTTCGCTGTGGCAGGGGTCGGAGGCCAGGTAGCGCTCGATCGCGTCGCTGGGCACCAGTTGACGCAGGACCGCGAGCATGTGCAGCCATTCGTAGCCCAGGACACCGTAGGTGCGGTCGATGAATCTGCCCTGGGCGATGTCGTGGGTGCGGTCCTTGGTGAAGGTGATGCCGATCAGGTCGAGTGCGGCCGTGGGTTCGTGGTCGGCCAGTGCGCGCATCAGCTGGGGGAGGGCCTGGCTGTGGCGGTACTGGTCGTTGACCAGGACGCGGGCGTTGCGGTGGGTGGCTAGCAGCGCCACGAACTGCCCGACCTCGTGTCCTTGGCAGGCGGGTTTTTCGACCAGGACCCGGGCGTGGGGGTTGCGTTCCAGGATCGCCCGCAGGACGGGCAGGTGATCGGCGGTGGGGCAGCACACGGTCCATAGGTCGATCTCGGCGGCCCGTGTGCGGGAGAGGCCGGTGACGCTGCGGCCGAAGTCGCGGTGGGTCTTGGGCAGGTCCTGGTGTTTCGGGTCGATCGCGCTGATCTGGATGCCCTGCTCGGCCAGCAGCTGGGCGTGCAGCCGGCCTGCGACGCCGTATCCCACAACACAGGCCCGGATGGTGGTGGCCTGCTGGGAGGGGCGGCTTGCCGTCCGGGACTGTGCCGCGGCTGGTGGCGGTGCAGCGGTGGCCGGCGCGAGGTAGCGGTCGTAGTAGGCCTCGAACAGGCCAGCGGCGGCGATCTGTTCGTCGGCGAAGCTGGTGTGCACACCGGGCGGCAGCTGGCCGGCCTGGGCGCACAGGGCCCGGGTGGTGATGAGCGTGCCGGCCCGGTAGGCGTCGTAGCCCTGGTTGGGGATGGAGTCGGCGTGGAACAGGTTCACGGATCGCCCGTCGCCGAGCAGGACTGCGGTGTTCCCGGTGGGTAGCTGGTGGGAGCTGCCGAGCCCGGGGATCTGCGTGCTGTGCACTTGCCGGGCGAAATCGGGCAGTGGGGTGGCCAGGGTGCTGAAGTCACGGGTGGCGAATGGTGCCAGGAACACCCCGTCCGGGAGCAGGGAGTACTCCAGCTCGGTCAGGACTGGTTCGCCGGTGGTCCCGATCACCAGGAACGGCCGGGTGGCCTGGAGGGCATCCGCAGCGCGGCGGTGGGTGGGGTAACCATGCTCGGCGGCGTCGATCAACGCCAGGATGTCGGTATCTACCACGGTGACCTGGCAACCCAGGCCACGCAGCAGCCCCGCCAGCCGGGAGCCCAGGGTTCCGTACCCGAACAACAGCACTGCCCGGCCGATGATCTTGCGGTCCGGGAGCAGTATCCGCAGCCGCCGCAGGCACGAGTCGGCGATCTCGGCGTAGCCGAGATGGGTCTTAACCGCCGAGCGGGCCATGTTGATCACAGGAATGCCCAGTTTGCCGGCGGCGTGGATGCGTTTGAGGCCGCTGACGGTCAGCTCGAGCGCCGCATCGACCCGGTGCGGGCTGTGCGGTGATCCGTAACCGCGGGCCAGCAGCCCACCGTCGTCGATCACCACGACCCGCCGGCCTGCCGCGTGGGCCCGGTCGATGAATTCCCCGACCTGGGCCAGGGCCTGCGTGGTGGCGGGATCAGGCTGACCCCCAGCGAGGGGACCGTCAATCGCGCTGTTGTCCAGGATGCCACTGGTGAACCCGTAGCCGGTGAAGGTGGCGTGGACCCGGTCCCGGTTGTGCGTCTGGTCTCCCTTGGCCCAGGTCATCATCCACCGGGCGGGCACGCCCGCCCGGTGCAGGCCCAGGACGAATCCGGCCGAGTGCTCCAGGTAGTGATCACGGAAGATCACCGCCCACTGCCCGAGCACCGGATCGGGCTGGGCGTAGTGGGCCACCAGCGGCATCGAGTCGATGATCGCGTGGATCTCGCTGGGTGTGTAGGACGCGGTGTGCCTGCTCAGCGCCGCCACAAGATCGCGGCCAGCCGCTTCGCCAGGCCGGGTCCCGGTCCAGCTGATGAGCATCTGCTGGTGCTGCTCACGAGCAGGTGCGGGGTGGTACGCGAGCACGCCTGGTGCTGGATGCTGGGTGAGGTTCCAGCGCACCTGCACCTCTTCGCTGCCGTGGCCATCGAGCAGCCGCAGCGCACCGGGGTGGGGTACCGCGATCAGGTCGTGGGCCGCGGCCACGCGGTGCGCGGCGTCGGTGATCTGCTGGGTGGTCACCGCGCCAGCGATCGTGGTCCAGCCCGCTACCCCGGATCCGGCGCTCCAGGGTGTGTGCGGGGTGGCCGTGCCAGGCGCGGGCCGGGGAGTGGTCATCGGGGGTCTCCGCTGGCGCCCAGGCCAGCCACGGTGGGAGGGCGGGTCTGGGCGCTCAGCTCACCCAGGGCGGCCTCGGCGGTGCTGAGGTGCGCCAGCAGGGTGGTCGCGGCCTGGTGGCGGAGTAACCAGAAGCGGTCGAGGTCGTCCTGCAGCAGCCCGTGGCCCTGGTAGTGCTGCGTGACGCCGTAGAGGCTGCGGATCAGCTGGATCAGGGCGACGCGGCCGCAGCACGCGATGTCCGCGGGCCAGACAGGGGGGTTCTCGGTGAGGTAGGCGGCAACGAGGACCTGGGCTGAGTCCAGCCAGCCGGGATCGAGGACCACGGTGCGGGGGTCGAAGGCGATCCGGCCCAGCTCCCAGGCAACCAGGAACGCTTCGGGTGGGCAGAAATCGAGCACCGCGGTGAGCCGGTCACCGTCGAAGAGCAGGTTGACCGCACTGTAGTCGCCGTGCAGCACCTGGCTGGACAGTTCCGGCAGCCCGGCCAGCAGCCCGGCCACTCGCGGGAGCTGGTCACGCCGCTGGATCAGGCTACGTTCGGCGGCCGCGTCGAACTCCTCAGCCAGCCCACCACGGCGCCGCTGGGCCACGGTGCCCAGCAGGGTGTCCACAGTGGCGAGGGCGGGGCCAGGGTCAAAGGCCAGCCACTCGCCGGTCTCGCTGACCTCGGAGCGCGCCGGCTGCTGGGCGAAGGCCCGGTGCACGCGGCCCAGGGCCATCCCGGTGGCGATCAGCTGGGCGCGGGTGAATCCCCCCGTGATGGTGGCGCCGGGTACGAAGTCCCAGACCGACACCGCGACACCGTCCTGATCGGCCAGCACCGCGCCCCCGGCGCTGGCCCGGGGCGACGCGACGGGGACGCCGGCTCGCCCGGCAAGGCATGACATCGCGATACCCGCGCGTTCGGCGTCGAGATCGGTGCCGGGCGGATAGTGCTTGACGAACACCGTCTGCTCCGCGGTGGTCACCCGGTAGTTGAGGGTGCCCTGCCCGATTCGCAGTCGCGTGATCTCCTGGGCGTGCAGGTCGTAGTGGGTGCGCAGCACGCCGGTGAGCCGGTCGATGTCCCCGGTCGGGTGCTGGTTGACAGTGGACATCAGAAAAGACCTCCGCGCGGGTGGGCGAGCACCAGGCCACTACCAGCCTTGCAGGCTAGCCGGGTTTGGCCTCGATGCTTAGCCATTCAGGTGCTGGGCGAGCTGCCAGTAGGTGCGGATGATCTGCGGCCATCCCTGATCAGCGCGGCTGGGGCCAGGACGGGAACCTGGGTGCGGCCAGGTCCCGCAGGCCCGCTGGTGGAGTTCGTCGAGGACGGGACCAGGACCGTCCTCGGGTGGGTACAGCAGGCGGGTATGCCCGGTGGTCATCTCCACGATCGCTGGGAGCTCGGGGGCGATGATGGGCACACCGAAGCATCGGGCAGTGCCCACTGAGCTGGGATGCAGCACCTCGGTGAAAAAGCGGTAAGGACCGTCAACGCGGTAGGGGCACAGCGCCGCCGTGGCCGCCGCGTACAGGTGCCCGGCCTGGCCAGGGGCCACCCGGTGGGGGTGCACCCGGACCCGGTCGCTGGCCCAGCGCAGGATCCCGGCGAGCAGGTGGTGGTCCCGGGCGGGGCCGGCGAGGAATAACCGGGCCGGGGTGGGGTGCTCGTGCCACCGGCGGGCCAGCTCCGGCAGGTTCTTGTAGTCAGTGATGTTGCCCAGGCACAGCACGCTGACCGATCGGCGCATGTCACTGGCTAACCTGGCCAGGACCGGTTCCGGAGGGCCGGCCGGGGCTGGCAGGCCGGCCCAGCCGGCCGCGACGACCGGTGCGGTGGTGCGCCGGCGCAGGGCCGTGGCGTCGGCCCGGGTGTGGGTGATGACGGCAGCCGCGCGGGACAGCACCTCCCCGGCCACCTGCTGATCGAGGAGGCTGGGGGTTCCCCCGTCGATGGGCAGCAGGTTGTGCACTGTCCACACCACCTTCCACCCCCGGTGGGACAGCCGGTCCAGCTGGCCGGTGAGGGCGCGCGCGGCCCCGCGGGTGCGGTGACCGGTGACCGGGTCCCGGTAGAGGCGCTTGAGGCGATGCAGGTTCACCACCCCCGCTGTGGCGTCCTGGGCCAGCACCGTGGCCAGGCCGGGGCGGAAACACAGGCCCAGCTCCGGTGGGGCATGCCCAGCGAGCTGGGCGAAGTAGGGGCTGGGCCACGACGGGTAGTCACTGATCACCACCCACGGGTGGCCGGTGGTGGTCACTGGCCCTCCCACCGCTGGCGCCACCAGGACGCTGCGCTGTCGTAGCGGGCCAGGCATGACTGTGGGCTGCGGTCGTGGCCGGTCCACTCGAACGCCACCTGCCCGGCCCACCCGTGCCGGGCTGCGGCACGCACGGCTGCTGCCAGCAGGCGATGCCCGGCTGCATCCAGGCCCGCTCCGGAATCAGCCAGGTGCACCACCCCGGCGTGCTCGACGACGCGCCGCATCGTGGTCTCCTCCAGCGCCGGGAGGGTGGTGTGGGCGAGGTGGATCTGACCGCTGTCGGCCAGCAGCCCCAGGCCCGGGGTGTGTCCGGCCAGCTCGAGGATGAGGGATAGCGCGGGTTCGGCGAACCAGTCCGGGTGGTGCAGCTCGATCACGACCGGAGCTGCGGTCAACGGAATCAGGCCGGGAACGACCTCGCTCGGGGGCACTGGGGTGCGGGCCAGCACCCGCAGCGCGGTTGGGCCGCCGCGGGCCAGCAGCCCAGCGGCGGCGGCGAGGCCCTCAAGCTCGGTGATCGCGGTCGCCCGGGTACCGTCCTCAGCCAGGTGGGCAAGGTCGACGTCGGTGGTCACCACGGTCACGGGCACGGTGTGGGCTGCGTGCTGGGCCCAGCAGCGCAGCCGGTCGTGGGGCTGGCCGGCAAGGTGATAGCCGCGCGGCCCGCCGCGCAGGTGCACGAACGGCACGTCACGCGCCGCGGCGGCATCAAGCAGATCGGGCACGCTGATCGGGCGGATCCCGATGCTGTACAGCCCCAGCGGTGGGACAGCATAGTGCTGCGCGCGCTTCACCGCCGTTCCCAGTCCAGCAGCAGGATCGGCTCCCGGGGCCGCCGGCCCGGCTCTGCCAGCGCCGCGTACACGCTGGCGGCCTGGGTCCCTGGCCAGCTGCGGCACCATGACCGCACCAGCGCGGGATCGATCGTGTGATCGAGCCAGGCGAGCACCTGATCGTAGGTGCGCTGGTAGTGGTCGCGGTCGAACCCGGCGAGTTCGTGCATCCCCACTAGCGTGACTCCCGCCCGGTGCACCCACCCCGCGTTGATCTGCCCGGTATCTGCGGGGGTTCCCAGTAGTCCCAGGGTTCCCCCATCGGCGACCATCCCTGCCGCCCGCACCACCCGCCCGGTGGTGTCGATCAGCAGCCTGGCGGGCAGTCCCCGTGCGGGGGACCGCACCGTCACGCCGGGAAGCATCCCCGCGGCGGGGTCCGGGTGGCCGGTGACGACCAGCACGTGCCCCGCTCCCCGCCGGCGCAACTCCAGCACGGCGGCCAAGCCCACCGGACCCGCGCCTGCCACCACCGGCGGTTCCCGCCCAGCCGGCCCGGCGCTCAGCTGTGCCAATCCGAGCGCGGCGATGAGCTGAAACCGCGCCACCGCGGCCAGGGCGACGTCGATGCCCGCAGGCACGGTGAGCGCCCGCGGGTGGCCGGCTGGCGCGGGGGCACCGTGTGGCACCGGCGCCAGCACGCGCACCGCTGTGCGCCTGCCCGGCAGCGTCACGGGCTGGGTGAGGCACATGTACCCCGCCGGGCTGTGTGGCCGGTCCCGGCTGGCGGCGAGGTTCCGCAGCTCGGTGCCCGGGCTGATGATGCTGATCGCCGCCGCGGCATGCCCCGGCGGTGCCGCCGCCCAGTCGCCCACCACAGCAGCGCCGTCGCTGAAGAACACCCGGGCTCCAGCCGGCACCGCATCACCGCCCACGGTGCGCCTCGACGAGCCCGGCCAGCTCCGCGACATGACCCACGACCACGACCTCTCCCCCGGCATCGGCCGGGGTGCCAGCGACGAGGACCGCGTGGGCGCCCGCCTGCCGTGGACCAGCGACATCCTTACCGGGAGTGTCGCCGACAAATACCACCTGATCAGGAGCGCACCCCGCGGCGCGCCACACCGCTGCGTAGAAATCCGGGTGCGGCTTGCGGATCCCCAGAGTGCTGGAACACAGCACAGCGCTAAAGCAGCCGGCGATACCCGCATCCACCAGCGTGCGGTGCCTGCGCGGGCCCGGGCGCTGAGTGTTACACGCCAGCACACACCGAAACCCCAGCTCGTGCAGCCGCCACACACCGGCCACGGCCCGCGGGTCAACGGTGGCGTCGGGAACGTAGTCGAACACCGCATCCTCGACGGCGTGACCGTCGGGCACACTCAACCCCACCACGGCGGCGGCGTCCCGGAGGACCCCGGTCCACGACGGCTGCCGGCCCGTCCGCCGGGCATGGTGGCGCGCCCGGGCCGCGAACTCGTCGAACACCGTCGCGAAACCCCGCGGCGCAGCAGCCCCGAACACGCCCGCCAGGACATCGGCGACGACAGCGCCGTCCGGGGACGGACCCGGGGCGGCCAGCGTGCCGCCGAAATCCCAGGCGATGCACACAATCCGCTCCCACGGCAGGCTCACCCTGGGCCTCACCCGGCACGCTCCGCCCGCCCGGTGATCGCGGCGGCGAGGGCCTGCGGGTCACCCCGCAGCTGCCTGACCGGCAACCACCTGGCCAGCGTGCAGGCCAGCCGCAGTCTGCGCCGGACCAGATCAGCGGATTCCAGCAGCCGCAACGGCTCGGCGTGTGCCACACCGGCCAGGATCCGGTCCAGCGCGTGGCCGGTAGCCCGATACCACACCGTGGCGCAGGTATGGGTATCCAGACCCTCTTCCGCGCAGCCGGATCCACCGACGTTCACCAGCACGGCGTCGCGCAGCGGCAGCGGGTAGGTCCCCGTGACAGGTAAGCACCCACTGCAGTCAATCTTGTCACCGGTGGGGGATGACAGCGGCAGGTCAGGGAAGAAGCAGGCGAGAGCATCGGCACGGACCAGGTACGCGCTGGTGCCCCCGGCAACCACCGGTGCCCCCGGGCCACGGAGCTGCACGAGGGTGAGATCTCCCGCGGCGACCTGCCAGCCACGCGCGGCAAGCGCCAGGCCCACCAGGCTCTTGCCAGCACCATGACCGCCCAGCAACGCGACCGCCCAGCCAGCCCGGGTCACGGTGACCGCATGCACAGTCACCGTCTCATACCGCAGATGCAGGCAATGCAGATGCGCATTCAGCCACCGCCGCAGATCCCTGGTCGCCCAATCCTGCCCACCACACACCGCGGACGGAGGGGGAGGCAGGCCAGCAATCCCGGGATGGCAGGCCGTGGCGGGAACATGACCAGCCAGCATCGGCCACCGATCCCCGAAATCGGCACCGGCATCGACCACCAGGTGACGGCCCGCGCTGACCACCACCCACCGGCACACACCGGTGATCATACCGACCACACCAGCATCGACGCCCCACTGAAGACCGTTGCATACCGCACCGGCGCCCACCGCTCACACCACGCCAGCAACCGCCGGGCAACCTCGGCGACCTCGGCGCGGACATGCCCGTCGTCAGTGAGAAAGCCCCACCAGTGGCTGGCGGGTGGGACGTGGCGGGTCATAGCCGGGTGGTAATGACCTGGCGGGTCATCCGGGCCAGGTGCTGGGCGTCGTCCCCTGTGCGGGCTTCCAGTGCGAGGGCCAGCGGGGTGAGGTACTGCTGGCGGGCCCGGACCGAGCTGAGCGTGCTCACTCTGGTCAGGGCACTGTGGGCCAGCTGCAGGCCGTCGTGCTCACCGGCCCGGACGTGGACGGTGGCCAGCAGGATGCCGGCCATCGTGCTGGCGCGCTGGTTGGTGGCGCTCTCCCAGCGCCGCACCGAGGCCGTCGCGAACTGCTCCGCGGTGTCCAGCTGCCCGCGGGAGAGCGCCAGGCGCGTGCCCACCTTGTCCAGATCACCGCTGGCGTCGGTACGGCCCGGTGTCCACAGCTGCCGCGACTGGGCCAGTGCCTGGTCGGCGCCCGCCTGGTCGCCGAGACGCTCCAGTGCGGTGGCTGAGTCGGCGAGCGCGCAGGCTTCCACGGCCGCCCGCGTGCTCACCCCGGGCGCTACCGCGCGCTCGTCGCCTGGGGGGATATCCCACGCTGTGGCCTGCGCGCACTGCAGCAATTTCAGCCCATCGCTGGGGTGGCCGTGTTCCACGGTGGCCAGCCCGGCATAGCTCAGGGCCAGGGCCTGCAGGTAGGCGTCACCGGCCTGGGTGGCCAGCTGGAGTGCCTGCGTCCAGTGGTGGGTAGCGTGGGCGTAGAGACCGGCGTCGAACCCGGCCCACCCGGCGTGGATCTGCAGCTCCGCGACCGCCACCCGCAGCGCCTGGGTGACCGGCCCGGCACCCGGCACGCCCAGCCGCCGCCGCGCCCAGCGCACCGCCGCGGTGCTCATGTCCGGGTCGGAGCCGTGGGCGCGGCTGAGGCTGGTGAGCTGCTGGCGCAGCTCGTGCACCTTCGCTACGTGGACCCCGCAGATCCGCGAGGGCAGTGGCACCGGCCCCGGCGGGGTGCTGGGCAGCTCCCGGCGCAGTTCCCGGTAGCTCAGCGGCTGGTCTGTCAGGACCACCATGCCCAGCGCAACCAGGTGCCGGCGCAGCATGTCCGCACTCATCCCCTCCGGGCTGCCCGCGACCGTGCTCCCCTCAGGGTAACCACCCTGCGGCCCGTGATAGGTGCCCTCGGGGCCCCACCAGGACAGGCCCATCCTCTCCGGCGGGACGGCAAAACCCGTGGCGATGCGCCGCAGCACCCGGTGATTCTCCACCTGTCGGCCGGAGAGGATCTCAGCCACCTCAGACTGCTGCTGCCCGGTGCGGGCCGCGATCTGGCGCTGGCTGAGCCCGCCCTCATCCTGGATCACCCGGTACAGGGCCGCGATATCCCACCCAGCCAGGATCTCCCGCACACCCTCCCGCTGAGACCACCCAGCGCCGGTCGGCCCGGCCCGCTCATCACTCATCGCGTCCCTCCGGGGTTGGTGGCCGGCCGGACGCCGGGAGCCGCAGCGGGGGGTCAGTGACTCCACCAGCGCCCGGCCGGCGATCGAGGGGGGCGGTGCCCCCGGGCCGGGTATCTGGGTGGGGATACCGGTCACGCAGGTCATGCACAACGTCCTGGCCGGGCGGCGGAAGGCGGGTGCTGGTGACGTCGCAGCAGACGGTCCTCGGTGGGTCGCGGGGGGCGGGTGGGCTGGTGCCGGCGGCCCCGCAGGTTCCCCCGGGGCTGGTGGGTAGCTGACCAGCTGCCAGGGAGCCATAGCAGGCCAGGCAGTGGGCGGGCCTCAGCCCGGCTGGCCACCGGCCGGGCTGGTGCGGACCGGTCCGCGCGAACGCGGCGCTGATCGCGTCCATCAGGGCGGTGGCGTCACGGGCCGTCAGGCTGACAGCGTCGCCGCCGGAGTCACCGTCACGCAGGGAGACCTCCCCGCAGGCACTGATCCGGACGATGACAAATCGCGCATGCTCCACAGCGCTACACCCCCTGATCTGGTGCGGGGAAGGCGGTGGTCCCGCGCGGTGTGCTGAGATCAGCGCCCGCCAGGGCCGGCCGCGGCTCAGCCACCCTGCCGGGCGCCACCGGCCAGCCCCGGCCTACCGCCCCGGACGCGGCCCACCGCAGCCGCTCCCCATAGATGCCTGCCCGCGTCATTCCCGCCACCCCCTGTCCGCACGCGACCGTCCTCTTGGTGGTCACCTGTGGCGCGGTCGGGCATTGCCTGGTCGCGCCACGGGCCTGACCTCCATCACAGCGGCAGTACGGGAGCGATCCCAGGCACGCCCGGATATGGTGCGCGGCGGTGACGGGTCGTCATCGGCGTGTGATATGGGGTGCCGCTGCTAGGGTGATCCCATGGTGAACCCGGGGGCGGCACCACTGTGCCCGGACTGCGGGGCGCGGCTGCGCCGGGGCCGCGACGCGGGCGAGAGATGCGACCCGTGCCAGCGCACAGGGCCCCGGCTGATCCTGCCCCCGGGCTTCTATGACCAGGCGGTCCTGCTCACCGCGCTCGAGGGCCTGGACTTCGGCCCGGTATTCCTGGCGATCCGCGCCCACACACACTGGAGTCAGGAGTCGCTCGGGGAGTATCTCGGGTTCGAGCAATGCCGGATCTCCGCCATCGAGAACGGCAAACGATCCCTGCACGACCTCGGCACCGCGATCAGAGTCGCCAACCGTATCGGCCTGCCCGCGGGGAGGCTGGGATTCACTCACGGGGTTACTGTGGGCGCAGGGACGACCGCCGGGCGGAAGGGCAGTGGGGTGGACCGCAGAAACTTCGTGGAACACGTCGCCGGGCTCACCCTCGTGTCCGGGCTCGCCGGGCTGGACATCGACCGGCTGACCGCCCTGCTGCCCGATGCCGAGCCCACCGGCACTCGCCACGTGGGGGCGGCCGATGTCGAGGCCATCGAGCAGGCCACCGCCACCTTCATTGACCAGGACTTCGCCCGGGGCAGCGAGCTGTCCCAGGCCGCAGCCGTCGCGCACCTGCGCTCGGCACTGCCCCTGCTGGGTGCCCAGATGAGCCCCGAGGTGCGGCCCCGGCTGTACCTTGCCACCGCGCGCCTCGCGACGCAGACGGGCTACATGAGCTTCGACGTCAACCAGCACGACGCCGCCCGGCGACTGTGGATGATCGCACTCCAGGTCGCCCGCGACGCCGACCATCCACTGGGCACTGACCACACGGTGTTCGTGCTGTATGACATGGCGCTGCAGGCGGTGCACCTGGGCCGCCCCGATGAGGCGGTGCGCCTGGTCCACCTCGGCTACAACACCGCCGCCGTCAGCTCATATCCCGTCACCGCATCCACCAACAGCTGCCTGGCAAACATCCAGGCCAAGGCGCACGCCGCCCAGGGCGACGCGGTGGGCTGTGACCGCGCCCTGGGGCGGGCACTGGACCACCTCGCCGCCACCGACTCGGCCAACCAGGAGACGTGGGTCACACATCTCATTGATGAACCACAACTCGCCGCCTACCAGGGGCACGCCCAGTACACGCTGGCCCTGACCGGCCGCGACCCGCGTGCCGCTGGGCGGGCGGTGCCGCTGCTATGTCGCGCCGTGGACGGCTTCGGCCCCGGCTACGCCCGATCGCGGGCGCTCTACCTCGCGGATCTCGTCGGCGCCCACGCGCTGGCCGGGGACGTCGACACCGCGGTCACCCTCGGCCACCAAGCCATCGACGCGGTCACCGCACTGCACTCCCCCCGCGCCTATGACCGGCTGCGGGTCCTGGACACCGCGCTGGAACCCCTGCACACCAGTGCCGGTGTCGCTGAGCTGCGCGAGCGGCTGCACACCACCGCCGCGTGACAATCCTCCGTCACCCGGGAATGTCGTGTGACGAGGCTAGCTCGGATGGGTGTGTCCCGGGTGCTGGCTAATACTGCTACCCGAATCCGGAGGACCCGGCGGCCCTCACCTCTTGGGGCCGGACCTGGACGGTGCCGAACTCACCAACTCCGCTGGTGGTCTCGCCGCAGTGGTTCCTCAGGTGGTGGGGCTGGCGAGGGTGGTGGTATCGCGGGTGGGGTGCCGGGCGAGTCGAGCGCGGCGCTGGCCCGGCTGACCGCGGTGGTGGTGCCGGTGAGCCGGCGGGCATGGTCCCCGGCTTCCCGGTACGCGTCGGCGGCGGAGACCACGGTGAGGGCGTCGCGGTCCTCGGCGAGGATGGCCTGGACCTGATGGCGGGCAGCTTCGGTGTGCCGGAGCAGAGAGGCGTGGGCGACGGTCGCCACCGCGGGACCCGGCAGGCCGGGGGTGTGCTGGGCCATGGTGGCCAGCTGGTCGGCCGGGAGGCCTTTGCTGACGTAGGTCAGGTTTTCCCGTTCGCACTCCCAGGCGAGGGTGACGTAGTCGATGGGGGTGCCGGCCTCGGCCAGGGCGCCGAAGGCGGCCCAGGTGGCGGCATGCTCGGGTTGACGGAAGTCGCCGGGGGGTCAGCCAGCCGAGCAGCTCAGCCCGGAGGGTGGGGTGGGTCAGGCAGGCGGCAAGGACTTCGCGTTCGGCCTCGATGACCGCCCGGGTGGTCAGCGGCGGGGCGGGTGGCCCGGGCCGGATCCCGGCGGGCTCCGGGACCGGTGGGTCATGGACCGGGCCGCCGAGCACGGCGGTGATCAGCGATCCCGGGGATCCCTGGGAGTGGCGGAGTCTCTCGGCGAGGTCCGCCAGGCGCTGCTGGGTGGCGGCCAGGGTGGCCTGGATGGCGCCGGCACCCAGGTCTGGGTACTCCCGGGAGTGCTCGGTGGCTTCCTGGATGCGGGAGCCGGCGACCGCGACGATGTACCGGGCGGCGGCCTCCAGCACCCGGCGGGCATAGATCACGTGGTTGCTGCGGACCAGCTGGGCGGGGAACTCCGGGCTGGCTGCCGGGGTGGCCGGGGTGGAGCGCATGTAGGTGTGCAGGTCCACCGCGGTGACCGCGCCCCGGGGGCTGTCGTGGTAGGTCCCGGCGGTGATCACGGCGGGCAGCTCGGTTCATCCCCCGGCGCCCGCAAACTAGCTGACCAACTCGACGGTGAACTGGCCAGCATCTACGGCGGCCCGGACACCGGCCGTGACACCGCCGTGCCCGCCGAGCTGACCGCCGAGATCAAACGGATGTACGTCGCTCCCGAGGCACGCGGCCGGGGCTATGGCGCCGAGATCCTGCGGACCCTCGAAAAGCACGCCCGCGCGGCTGGCGCAACCCGGGCAGTCCTGGAAGCTGGGATCCTCTCGCGAAACGCGGTCCGGCGGTACGTGGCCGCCGACGACCTCGGCGCGGTCACCGTCGCGCTGGTGGGCACGCTCGACGCTGCTGACCCTGGTGCTGGTGGCAGTGCTCTACGTGCTCGGCGCTACGCCGGGGTGGCTGCGACCAGACCGGTCTCGTATCCCACGATCACGAGTTGCGCCCGGTCCCTAGCGTCGAGCTTGGCGAGCAGCCGGCCGATGTGGGTCTTGACGGTCCCCCGGCTCAGGTGCAGATGGCGTTCGATCTCGCTGTTGCACAGCCCGCGGGCGATGAGGGTGAGCACCTCGCGCTCCCGGTCGGTGACGCCGGCCAGGGTGCGGGCCGGACGCCGGGCCGGCTGCGGGTGCCGCACGAACTCGGCGATCAGCCGCCGGGTGACGGTGGGTGCGAGCAGCGCCTCGCCGGAGGCCACCACCCGCACGGCGTCCAGCAACCGGGCCGGGGGGGTGTCCTTGAGCAGGAAGCCGCTGGCTCCGGCCCGCAGCGCGGCGTACACGTAGTCGTCCAGATCAAACGTGGTGAGCACCAGGATCCTCGGGGCGTGCTGGTGTGCGGTGATTGCCCTGGTGGCCTCGATACCGTCCATGCCCGGCATGCGCACATCCATCAGCACCACGTCGGGGCGCTGGGCCTGGACCTGCTCGACTGCCTCCGCGCCGGTACCCGCCTCGCCGACGACGACCAGGTCCGGCTCGGTCTCAAGGAGTACCCGCAGGCTGCCCCGCAGCAGCGCCTGATCGTCGGCGAGCAGGACCCGGACCGGTGCGTCAGTCATGACGCCGCCTCCGCGGGACCACGTGCGTCGGCGGTCATGCCGGCGGCGGGGCCTGGTAGGGCAGGCGGGCGTGCACGGCGAACCCGCCGTTGGGTTGTCGGCTCGCCACCAGGGTTCCCTGGTGCAGGGCGGCTCGCTCGCGCATGCCGATCAAGCCCTGGCCGGGCTGGCCGACCGGGCGGGACGGTCTGCCGTCGTCGATCACTGCCAGGTGCAGTTCGTCGGGCTCGGCGGTGATGCGGACGGTGCACCGGGCTGGTGCTACCGCATGTTTGATGACGTTGGTCAGCGCCTCCTGCACGATGCGGTACGCGGAGAGCTGGACCGCTGCGGGCAGTGCTGGGATGGTCCCGGCCTCGAGCTCGACCGCGACGTCGGCGAGCCGGGCGTTCTCGATCAGTTTCGGCAGCTCGTCGAGGCCTGGGCTGGGCGCCAGGTCGGCCTCCCCCGCCGACCGCAATGAGCCGAGCACGTGCTGGATGTCGGCGAGCGCGGCGCGGCTGACGGACTCGATGACGCGCAGCGCTGCCCGGCTCTCCTGCGGGCGCGTGTCGTATACGTGGTTCGCCACGGCGGCCTTCATCACGATCACGCTCATGCTGTGCCCCACCACGTCGTGCATCTCCCTGGCGATCCGCAGCCGCTCCTCGGAGACGGCCTTCTGCGCGCGGTGCTCGGCGATCTGGTCGGCGTGCTCGCGGCGCGCCCTGGCGTTGCGGCCGAGCGTCCAGCCTGCGCCGATGGCGAACCACGAGAAACTCAGCGAGGAAAGCAGATCGGTGGTGAGCTCCGGGTTCCGGGCGATGACGAGGAAGCCGCCGGGTTCCAGCACGGCCGCGGTGAGCACTGCTGCCAGCGTGACACCCAGCAGCGCCGCGCCGAGCGCGGCGGCCGAGTGCCGCAGTCCCACCGCCAGCGCGACCGGGTAGAGCGCGAACGCGACGGCCAGCACAGTTGCCGTCACCGGCATGCCCAGCAGCACGGCGACGATCGCCGAGGCGAGCACGACGCCGAGCACCGGGATGGGCCTGCGCCTGCGGACCATCAGCGGGACGCTGACCGCAAGTGCCACCAGCCACACCACGACGACCGTCCCGGTGGCGAGCCCGCGCGCGGTGTCGAGGGTCCCGTAGCCGGTGAGCACGGTGATCCACACCGTCACCAGCAGGTCGATCACGACGAGCTGCGACGGGCGCTGTCGGCACCGCGGCGGCAGCCCGCCGGAATCGACCCCAGCAGGTTCGGACATATCGGCCACAGTAGTCGCACTCCCCGGATCAGTGCCTCAGACCTGGGTCCGATCCCGAGCTCCGGACCCTGCTCCGATGCGCGCACGCCCCGGACGCGGCAGCATTGTCGGCATGATCGAGGTACGCGAACTGACCAAGGACTACGGAGACAAGCGCGCGGTGAACCGGCTGTCGTTCACCGCCCGCCCGGGCGCGGTGACCGGCCTTGTCGGCCCGGTCGGCGCGGGGAAGTCGACCACGATGCGGATCATCCTCGGCCTGGAGGACCCGACGTCGGGCACCGCACTCGTGAACGGGCAGCGCCACGCCACCAGCGACCGGCCGATGCACCGCGTGGGGGCGCTGCTCGACGCGGGCGTGCGGTACGGCGGACACAGCGCGGCGGAGCACCTGCGGTTGCTGGCCCGCAGCAACGGCATCGACCTGCGCCGGGTGGCCGAGGTGCTCAACGAGGTGGGGCTTAGGGCGATGGCCGGGAAGCGGATCGGCGGCTTGCCCCTCGGCATGCGGCAGCGGCTCGGGATCGCCTGCGCGCTGCTCGGCGACCCCGGTGTCCTGTTGTTCGACGAGCCGATGACCGGCCTGGACTCCGACGGCATCCGGTGGGCCCGTGATCTGATGCGGTCGCTGGCCGCTGCGGGCCGGACGGTTCTGGTGGCCAGCCACGACCTGCGGGAGCTGGCGCCGATCGCCGACCAGCTGATCATCATCAAGCGTGGCGAGCTGATCACGGAGACCTCCGTGCGGGGGCTGACCGAGCGGTTCCGGCGCGACGTGTTCGTCCGCACACCCCGCCGTGGCGGACTGACCAGGGTGCTCACCGGCATGGGTGCGGCAGTGCTCGCCGAACCCGGCGGTGGGCTGTCGGTCACCGGCCTGGCGGACTGGCGGATCGCGTCTGCCGCCGCGGCGCACTTCATGCCGATCCAGGAGCTGACACCGCGCGGTGCGTCACCCGAGGACGCCTACCTGAAACTGATCAGCGCGGGATCAGCCTGACCTGTCCTCGGCACCGTCCAGGCGGCGCATCAGCATGCTCGCCACCGCCAGGTACTCCAAAGCCTCGTCCGCCGTGGCGGCAACAGCGAGACCGGAATCGTCTCTTGCCGTCAGAAACCGGGCCTGCTCTTCGACCAATCGCAGCGCCTCGAGGACGGCCTCGGACATCCGCCCGTCTTCCACCAGCGCGAGGGCGGCGGACATCGCGGGATGCAGGGCCGGTGCCGTGACCTTCGGGGTCACCACCTGCCTGCTCGGCGCGCAGGTGACTTCGATGTGATCGCCGGCTGCACCTGCGCCCGGCATGTGCGGATGGATGACGTCGATCACAGCCAGCATTCGCGGCTCGTCGTGGGGCGGGCGATGCTCTACGTGGTCACCTCGCTGCACGTCCGTTCCGATCGGCAGGCGCAGCGTGTTGCCCGCCACGCGGGCCGGGGACCCCAGGCGTCTTTCTGGCCCCGCACGCTGTCGCCGGATCAGCGTGACGAACGTGATAAAGAAGATCATCTCACGCTCGCGGTGATGCGATAGGGCGGCTCCAACGGTGTCCTCTCGAAGTCCTCTCGAACAAGTGTCCTCTCGGGCCAACTCTCACCGGACTCATCGCGCCTGGGCATGCCGTTGTTACCGAATTCGGCCAGCCGCCGTTGCGGCTGGCTCACCGCCCCGGCCGCCCTGTGGCACCCGGTGATCAGTCAGTGACACATAGTGGACACCCGGCGCCCCTTGGCCCAGTTGACAGACCGGGCGGGCGCGTGACAAAGTTATTTTTTCAGGATAAAAAGGACTTTTCGCCCGGAAGGAAGGCGCCGTGCATTCGTCGATCCAGCGGGTCGTGCTACCGGATGGCCGCGCTTGGTGGAGCCCGAAGAAGTCCGACACGGTATTCGTGTGGCGAGAGCTGTACGAAAATGCTTCCTACGAGAGTGCGATAAGTGTACTGCAGCCCGGTGACCTGGTCCTGGACGTAGGTGCGCACACCGGGTTGGCTGCGCTGTACTTCGCGGAATCACAACCTGACGTCACGGTCCACGCCTTCGAGCCGGCGCCCGTTCTGTACGAGTGCCTCAAGTTCAACCTCGGGATGCACGCCCCGCGCGCTCATGCCCATCCGGTGGCAATCGCCGAGTCAGCGAGACGCTCGTCCTTCACCTACTACCCGAACGCGCCCAGCAACTCCGGGCTCTATGCGGACTCTGCTGCGGACAACGCCACCTCTGTGCGGTACCTCGTCAATCTCGGCATGGAGCGGGAGGACGCGGAGGTGTCCTGCGCGGGTCTCCATGACGCGAGTGGTGAGGTTGTGGAAGTTCAGCCGCTATCGAATATGATCGCAACTCTTGAGGTCAGCTCGGTCGCCCTGCTCAAAATAGACGTTGAAAGGGCTGAGCTTGATGTCCTCCGTGGGATAGATTCGCACGACTGGCCCCGGATCAAGGCGGTGATAATGGAGGTCCATGACATCGGCGACAGGCTTTCGGTGTGCTCGGGAATCCTCCGCCGCGAAGGTTACTCAATCGAGGTGCACCAGGATTCCTGGCTAAAAGATTCCGAGCTCTACAGTATTTTTGCGACCCGCGGGAGCGGGCCGATTCACGTATAGCGCTTGACTGCCGCGGACCTGGGTCGCCGTGCTGGCTGGCCGCGGAGTGGGGCGCGGGCTGGCCGGGCGCTGCCGTGGCACGGTGCGCGAGCTCACGTGCGGGGTCCCCCACGGCCAGTGGTCACTGGCCAGGGCTACCCTCGGCGGGGCCGACGAGATAGTCCCGGAAGAACTGGGGAGTTCATGCCGAGCATCACCGCGCCGAATAACGTCCTCGTTGGCCCGGCCCGATCGCGTACCAGCACGCCCGCCGAGCTGCCGTCGACGCTGCTGCAGCGCGTGATCCTGCCCCGCCGGGCCGACCCGATGGCCGTCCGGGCGCTCTATATCGATGAGCAGCCGGCCACCGGGCGCAACCAGCTCGACGCCACCCTGGCCGACCCCGGCGCGCGGCGGGTGGGTGCGCTGTCCCGGACCAGCGTGCGGGTGCCCGAGCAGACCGAGGTGTCCTTCGCGGCGTACTTCAACGCCTTCCCGGCGAGTTACTGGCGGCGCTGGAGCACGCTTGCCACCGTGCACCTGCGCCTGGACGTCGAGGGGGCCGGCCGGGTCGACGTCTACCGGTCCAAACCCGACGCCACCCAGATCCACACCCACGGTGAACTGGTCAACGGCACCGTGGGCCGCCGTGAGCTCGATATCGAGCTGGACCTGACCCCGTTCGAGGACGGCGGGTGGTACTGGTTCGACATCAGCACCGAGGACTCGGAGCTGATCGTGCACTCCGGCGGCTGGCACGCGCCGGTCGAGGCGCCGGGCCGGGCCGCGGTGACCATCGGGATGCCCACCTTCAACCGCCCCACCGACTGTGTGGCCACCCTGCGCGCGATCGGCGAAGACGACCTGGTCCGCTCGGTCGTGACCATGGTGGTGATCCCCGACCAGGGCGTCAGCAAGGTTCGCGACCAGGACGGTTTCGCTGCGGCGCAGGCCGCGCTCGGGGACCGGCTGCGGATCATCGACCAGCCCAACATCGGCGGCTCCGGTGGCTACGCCCGGGTCATGTACGAGGCGCTGGAGAACAGCGACTGCGAGCAGATCCTCTACATGGACGACGACATCGTCTTAGAGCCCGACTCGATCCTGCGCGCGGTGGCGTTCTCCCGCTTCGCGCGCCGCCCGATGCTGGTCGGCGGGCAGATGCTGCAAGCCCAGGCCCGCTCCCGGCTGCACGCCTGGGGCGAGATCCTCGACCGGAAACGGATGCGGTGGGACAAAGCTCCGGGCACCGAGTACGACCATGACTTCGCCCAGCACCCGCTGCGCCAGACCGCGTGGATGCACCGGCGCACCGACGTCGACTACAACGCCTGGTGGATGTGCCTGATCCCGCGCACCGTCGCCGAGGACATCGGGCTGCCGCTGCCGTTGTTCATCAAGTGGGACGACGTCGAGTACGGGCTGCGGGCCCGCGACGCGGGCTATCCCACCGCGACCGTCCCCGGCGTGGCGATCTGGCACATGTCGTTTGCCGACAAAGACGACGCCACCGACTGGCAGGCTTACTTCCACCTGCGCAACCGGCTGGTCGGTGCGGCGCTGCACAGCACCGAGGACCGTCCGACGGCGATGCTGGCCGACAGCCTTAAACACGCCCTCAAGCACGCGCTGGCGATGGAGTACTCCACACTCGCGCTGCAGGAGATGGCGATCCGGGACTTCCTGGCCGGGCCGCAGGCGCTGTTCGACAAGCTGCCCACGGCACTGGGCGAGGTCCGGGCCCGCTGCGCGGACTTCGCCGACGGGCAGGTGCTGGACTCCAAGGAACTGCCGTTGCCGGCCGGCGGCCAGCTGGAGGTGCAGCGCATGCTGAAACCGCCCACCAACCTCGTCACTATCGGGGCGACCCTGCTCAGACGTCTGGCGCATCAGCTGCGCCCGGTCGATGCCCGGGCCCATCACCGCCCGCAGCTGTCCCTGGCCCGCCAGGACGCCCGGTGGTTTGTGCTCTCCGGGATGGACGGGGTGACGGTGTCCACGGCGGACGGCCGCGGTGTGACCTACCGCAAGCGGGACCCCCAGGCGTTCCGCTTGATGCTCGCCCGCTCGGTGGCGCTGCACCGGGAGCTGGCCCGGGAGTTCCCCCGGCTGCGCACGAGCTACCGTGATGCCGCCCCGGAGCTGACCGGCCGGACCGGCTGGAAGCGGGTGTTCGACGCGTGATGCCGTCTCGCGCTGATCACCATGAGGTGGCCCTGCTCGCCGCGGTGCAGCGCAGGATCGTGGCACCCCCGGTGGTCACCGCCGCCCGTGGGCTGTCGCATTTCGGCGAGCACGCCCTGGGCTGGCTGGCGCTGGGCGCACTGGGCGCACTGGTCGACCGGCGGCGCCGCCGGGATTGGCTGACCTCGGTAGCCGCGGTGGCGGCGGCACACGGGGCGTCGATCGCCGTCAAGCGGGTGGTGCGTCGGCACCGCCCGACCGACCCGGCGGTTGCGGTCCTGGTGGGGACCCCGAGCCGGCTGTCCTTCCCGTCCTCGCACGCGGCCTCCACCACCGCCGCGGCAGTGCTCTACGGTGCCCTGCTGCGCCGCCCGCTCACCGCGGTGCTGGTGCCCCCGATGCTGGTGAGCAGGCTGGTGCTGGGCGTGCACTACCCGACCGACGTTGTCGTGGGTTCCGTGCTGGGTGCGACCATCGGCGTCGGCGTGCGACGGCGCCTGCGCTCGTTATCTGGGGGCTCGCGGGTGACCTCGGGGCCCAGGAGAGGATGGCGATGACCGCCACGACCCAGCAGGACAGCCTCGTCGGGCGGACCAGCCCGATCGCCGGGCTGGTCCGCACCATGCGGCCCCGGCAGTGGCTGAAGAACGTCCTGGTGCTGGCTGCCCCGTTCGCCGGCGGTTACCTCCTCCAGCTGGACGTGCTCATCGCAGTCGGGATCGCCTTCATCGCGTTCTCGCTCGCCGCATCCGGGGTGTACCTGGTCAACGATGTTCAGGACGTCGAGGCCGACCGGGCACACCCGACCAAGCGCAACCGGCCGATCGCCGCCGGGGTGGTGGCCCCGCAGCTGGCGCTGGCCGTCGCGGTGCTGCTGTTCGTGGCCGCGCTCGGGGTGTCCTTCCTGGCGTCGGCCGACCTCGCCATCGTCACCGCGGTCTACATCGCGGTGCAGATCTCCTACTGCCTGTGGCTCAAGCACCAGCCCGTGGTGGACATCGCCATCGTCGCGTCGGGCTTCCTGCTGCGGGCGATTGCGGGCGGTGCCGCCGCTGGGATCGAGCTGTCCCAGTGGTTCCTGCTCGTCGCGGCATTCGGGTCGCTGTTCATGGTGGCCGGGAAGCGCTACGCCGAGATCCGCCTCGCCGAGCGCACCGGCGCGAAGATCCGCCGGTCGCTGGAGCGCTACACGGCCTCGTACCTGCGCTTCGTGTGGACGCTGTCGGCCACCGTGCTGATCATGACCTACGGTCTGTGGGCCTTCCAGCTCAGCCAGGCCAACGACTCGCGCTGGCCGATCATCTCCCTGGTGCCCTTCGTCGTCGCCGTGCTGCGCTACGCGGTGGACGTCGACGGCGGCAACGGCGGCGAGCCCGAGGAGATCGCCCTCGGCGACCGCGTCCTCCAGGTCCTCGGCGCCGCCCTCGTCCTCACCCTCACCGCCGCCGTCTACCTTTAGCGGCGCCGGGCGGCCCCGGCCCGTGAACTCGACGTCACCGACGTTTCCGCTCAGGCGGGACGTCGGTGGTGTCTAGTTCACGATCCGCGCAATCGGCTTGCGCTGTGCTTGCGCACCCGGGTGACGATGGTCGTCATGACCCATCCCCCGGCAGTGCTTCGTGCGGGTGATCACCCCGGCCGACGGCGCTGGCCAGGGCCGGTCACTGCGAAGAAGCCCTGCCCGTGCTCGCCGACCCCCCGTTACGGCGAGCACGGGCAGGGCGGCACCGAGTACCTCGTCGAATTGTCCCTACCGGCCCGCACCCTGACCGATCTCGAGCAGGAGAGGTGACAACCCCGATGACCACCCAGGCCACCGCCCACCCGGCACCCCCACCGCCACGATGCCCTGCGCCTGGTGGACATGATCAGAACCTTCGTCGCGCAGCACCCCGACCAACCCGTCACGTGGTAACGGACGGGACCGCCGTGGAGGTCCGGGAGCTGGTCAAGCGCTACCCGAAGGCGCAGACCGACGCGGTCGACCGGCTGAGTTTCACGGTGGCGGGCGGGGAGGTCTTCGGGCTGCTCGGGCCGAACGGGGCCGGCAAGTCCACCACGATCGGGGTGCTGACCACCCGGGTCCGGCCCACCGGCGGGCAGGCGCTGATCGCGGGCGTGGACGTGGTGGCCATGCCGCGGACCGTGCACAGCCTGATCGGCGTGGTCCCGCAGCGCAACAACCTGGACCGGTCGCTGTCGGCCCGGCAGAACCTGCTCTTCCACGCCGCCTACCACGGCGTGCCGCCGCGGGTCCGCAAGCACCGGGCCGGGGTGCTGCTGGAGCAGTTCTCGCTGACCGACCGGGCCAACGACAAGCCGGAGTTCTTCTCCGGCGGGCAGTACCAGCGGATGATGATCGCCCGGGCACTGATGCACGACCCGAGTGTGCTGTTTTTGGACGAGCCCACCACTGGGCTGGACCCGGCCGCCCGGCTGTTCGTCTGGGATCGCATCCGGGAACTGCGCGCGGCGGGCGTGACGATCGTGCTGACCACGCACGACATGGACGAGGCGGCGGCGCTGGCCGACCGGGTCGGCATCGTCGATTCCGGTCGGCTGCTCGCGCTGGACACCCCGGCCGCCCTGATCCGTAGGCTGCCCACCGGCGCCACGCTGCAGGTCAGGGTCGAGCTGGCCGGTGCGGGCAAGTCGGCGGGACTGCTCGACCGGCTGGGCACGCTGGCCGGGGTGGCGCGGTGTGAGCAGGCCAGCACCCAGGGGGCCGTGCACACCATCGGGCTGTCCCTCTCCATGGGCGCGGCGGGAATGGTCGCCCCGGTCGTCGCCGCGGTGACGGAGGTCGGGGGCCGGCTGACCGGGGTGGAGATCGTCGAGGCCAGCCTGGAGGACGTGTTCATCGACCTGACCGGGAGGACACTACGGTGACGGCCACCATCGCTGAGGTGCGCACCGACCGCGCCGCCGAGGTGGTGCGGGAGCCGTCGTGGGCACTGATGCTGCGCTCGTTCGGCGCGCTGCTGCGCCGCGACATCGTGGTCACCGGCCGGGAGCTGGTGGAGTTTGCGGCCCAGGTGCTGCTGCAGCCGGTGTTCTTCCTGTTCGTGTTCGGCAAGCTGCTGACCACCCTCGGCTACACCAGCAGTGACTACGCCGGCCTGCTGTTCCCCGGCCTGATCGCGCTGACCGCGGCCATCACCGCGATCCAGGCGGTCGCGTTCCCGCTGATGGCCGACTTCGGCTGGACCAAGGAGATCGAGGACCGGCTGCTGGCCCCGCTTCCCCTGTGGGCGGTGGCGGCGGAGAAGGTGGCCTTCGCTACGGTGCGGGCCCTGGTCGCCTCGGCGGTGATGTTCCCGATCGGCATCGGCGTGCTCGGCTCGGTCCCGTACCGGGCCGCCGGGCTGGGGCTGCTGATCGCCGTGGTGCTGCTCGGCAGTCTGGTCGGGGCATGCATCGGCCTGACGATCGGCACGCTCGTACCGCCAGCTAAGATCAATATCGCGTTCTCGCTGATCTTCACCCCGCTGATGTTCACCAGCGCCACCCAGTACCCGTGGCCGTCGCTGGCGCACCTGCGCTGGTTCCAGGTGCTGACCGCCGCCAACCCCATCACCTATGTCAGCGAAGGCACCCGGGCCGCACTGACGCCGCAGATCCCGCACATCCCAGCCGGGATCTGCCTGCTCGCCCTGCTCGGCTCGCTGGTGGTCTTCGGCACCCTCGGTATGATCGGCTTTCGCCGCCGCGCCCTCGACTGACCCCAGCTAGCCCCGTGAGTGGCAAACAGTGCTATAGCAC
>JBOHFT010000037.1:0-30007 GCA_050699815.1 Pseudonocardiaceae bacterium
GACCCCACGACAGCGGCTACCGGCTCACCGCCACCGTCCCCCTCGCCGACACCACCCAGCGGATACTCCTCGACCACCCCCAATAGCTATGGGAGGGATCATCGATCCGGGGAAGGCGAGTCAGGGGCCGTGAGGGTTATGGCCGGACCGGCGATGACCCGTCTTGGAGTCGCCGGTCTGGCCATTCCACGCCAACGACGAGGAGACCGTGATGGAAACGCTGCCTGTCCGCTGGGCTGACCGGTGAACCCCGACCGCAGGCATCGTCACGCGCTTGTCGGATGCGGCTCCGACGACCGCAACCGCACCATCATCTTGTGGCGGGAGACCGTCCTTGTGCATTGCGGGGTGGTGCGAAAGGTCGTGATCACTCTGGACGCCACCATGTCCTCTGCCGTGATCCTGACGTCGCCGGAGGCCGTCGAGCTGGCAGACGCGGTGCGAGTGGCTGCGGGGTAACCCTGAGAAGGGTCGTCGTCGCTACGCTCAGGAAGTGACGTTACCGCGCTGGATTGGGCTGCTCATCAACTCTGGCGATACGCGTACGGCCAGGTGTTCATCCGGCGCGCCGAAGTGCTGCGGGTGGACGATGTGCGCGAGGATTTCCGCGCCGTCGACGACACGGGGGCCCGGTCGGCTGAAATACGAGGTTGCGTCAACCGCCCACACGTTGCCCTCCCGGACCGCCGGCAGCTCGTGCCAGCCTTGCGGCAGCCGCGCTCGCGGCAACTCGCGCAGGGTGTCTTGTGCGTAGTAACCGCAGGGGGCCAGCACGATCACCTCCGGCGCGTAGCCGCGGATCTCGTCGGCGGTCGTCGTGCGCGACGGCGCACCTGCGCTGCCGAACGTGTGATCACCGCCGGCCAGCGCGATCTGCTCGGGGACCCAGTGGCCCGGCGCGAACGGTGGCTCCAGCCATTCCAGGACCAGTGTTCGCGGGCGGCGCTCGACGTCGACGAGGGCACGCGTCAGCGCGTCGAGCCGCGTTGCCAACTCGGCGACCAGTGCTTCGGCCCGCGCGTCGGTGCCGGTCAGCTGGCCGACGGTGCGGATGTTGGCGAGAATGTCGGCGATGGTGTTCGGCTCCAGTGAGACGATATTGACGTGCGCGGAGAACTTCCGCGCGGCCTGCTCGACCGTCCGGTAGCTGACGGCACAGACGTCGCACAGCTCCTGCGTCAGGATCAGATCCGGCTGCAGCGCGCGGAGCTGGGCTTCGTCGAGATCGTAGATCGAGCCGTGCCCGTCGAGCTGCGAGCGGACGGCGTGGTCGACCTCGGCGCTCGTCATCGTCTGGTGCGAGATGCGGCTCGCGGTCAACTGCGGCTTGCCGACGACTGCTGGCGGGTAGTCGCATTCGTGCGTGACGCCGACCAGTGACCCTTCCAACCCGAGTGCGCACACGATCTCTGTTGCCGACGGCAACAGCGAGACGATCCGCCGTGCTGCTCTGCTCATCGAGATCAGGTTAGTTGTGTCGCCGCGGGCCGTCATTCACCGGTCCTGGTCGGCGCTGCGTGGGCGGGACCAGGGGTAACCTCTTTTCCATATCCCAGGGGTAACCTCTTTTCCGCATCGCTGTGGCGGCACGAAGGACAAAGTCATGAAGGGCGACCGGATCGAGATCGTGATCGACGTCGGCGGTGTCACTCGCAGCTACGAGGTCGAGGCCACCCGGGCTGGCCGGCGGGTTGAAACCACCCACGGCCGGGGCGTTGTCGAGGTCACCGAAGTCACTCGTAGCGGCAGGCCGGTGCGCACTGCTCGCTTCATGGCCAGCCGAGTCGTGGCCCTGATCGAGTATCCCGCCGAGGAACCCAGCACGTCGGACCGCGACGCCGGCGCAGGAGACCCTCGGATGGCCGACGAGGTGGCGTCGAGCCGATCACGGTCCGCGATGACAATCCCTGCGGCCCGCTCCACGGTGGAAGCATAGTCGACTGGCTCCCGCCGGGTGGGCATCTGGTTGCGCTCGCCGGTTTCTGGGTATGCCGAGACCGGCATGGCATCAGACAGCGGGGGCGCTGGCTCCGTGGCCTGATGGGACCTGCCGGGCGTCGGGAGGAAGGCTGAACGATGGCGGAGATCACGCTGAACGAGGATGAGCTGTGGAACGAGTTCCACCGGATGGTGAACATGTCGTCGAGGGAGCTTGCGCAATGGTTACGCACCCGCTCGGCGAGCCCGGATGCCGAGAGCCTCCCGGATCAGGCATACAGCTCGACTGGCCAGCAGGTGTTGCACATCCTCGGCAAGCGGCGGACCGACCTCAACTCCGGCGATCTCCATGTGATGCGCAGAGTGGTCGACCGAGTGCACGCCGAGCGCCGGGGCGATCGGGAGAACCTCGCCGGACCAACTGGTTGGCGCCGCCGCCTGATGGCACTCGGTCACGACCCGCTCAAGCCAGCATGACCTCTTACGCATCACATCTCGTGCTGGCCGACATCGAACGGTGGCTGTTCACCCTGACCCGGCGTGCGGGCACCGCTGCACGCCGGGTCACGGTGCGGATGCCGCGTAATTAATCAGTGGTGACTATTGACCCAGGTTGACCTGGGTGATCGGGATGCTCGTCGCTGAGGCCATAGATTATATCGGCTCGTTCGTAGGGCTCGGCTTCCTTGGTCTTTTTCAGTTGGAATTGGGCTATGTATCCACAGCCCTCTACCGGACAAGGCATGGGTACCCAGGCTGACATCGGGCGCTCCTTCAGTGTGGGGCGGCACACTCTCGTGCCGCCGCGTGCCTGAGGGTTACCCAGTTCGGGCGCCCCGTACACGGGCCTGCGCGGCCCGCTCAGCACGGTCGCGCTCCGGTTCCGGCGGCAACCATTCCCGCGGGGTGGCAGGCCGAGCTGGCGCAGCTCTGCAGCGGCGAGGTGAACGTGGGGCTACGGTTGCCCAAGCCGGAGCGGGGTCAACGTGGCCGGGTCGACTGCGACGTCCGGCGGCGGCGGGTCACCAGTGATCACCGACGCTCCGAACGCCGCCAGCGCAGGCGCGGCCTCAATACCGGAGCCACCCTGTCCGGCGAAGAAATGGAAGCCGGGGTGTTCCGGTCGGCTGCCGACGACGGGAGCCCGATCGGCCACGAAAGAGCGCAGCCCGGCCCAGGCCGACTGCACTGAGCGCAGCCCCAGCGCGGTGAGCTCCTCAACCCGTTCCAGCGCCTGGGCGACGTCCTCTGGATCCGGGCGGGCGTCACCCGGATCCACCGCGGTCTCGTCCCCCGGCGAGAGCAGCAAGTGCTCGCCCTCCACTTTGAAGTAGCAGCGCTCGGCCGCCTCGACAACCGTGGGCAGCGCCGTGGCGCCAGGCGGCCGAATCCGGCTCGGATCAGACACCCGCGCCACGACGATCGTCCGCCGGAACGGCTGTAGCCCGATCGGGCGGACCCCCGCCAGGCCAGCAACGACGTCGGCCCACGCCCCCGCCGCGTCGACCACGTCGGCGGTGTCGAGCACCTGCCCGTCGCCGCAGTGCACCCGCCAGCCGCCCGAGGTCGCCGTCAGCCCGGTGACCGGCGCTGAGGCGAGCACAGTCCCCCCTCGGGCGCGCAGCCCACGAACGTAGGCCTGGTGCAGGGCCATCACGTCGACATCGCAGGCAGCCTCAATGAGCACTGCGTAGCGCAGCCGGTCCGGTCGCAGCATGCCGCAGCGCGCGACTGCCTCGTCCGCGGGGAGCTCGACCGGAGCGCCGGGCTCCCCGGCCAGTTCGGCGAGCCCGGCGCGCAGTGCGTGCTCGCCCACGTCGTCGAACGCCGCCCAGATCACCGGGCGCGGGCTGAGCAGCGGTGGCCCACCCAGCTCCGCCGGCAGGGCCGCAAACCGTGGGCCGCTGGCGCTGATCAGCGCTCGCACTGTCGGGGTGCCGTGGCCAGGCACGTACATCGCCGCCGACCGGCCGGTGGAATGGCTGGCGAGGCTGGCTTCCGCCTCGAGCACTGTGACCCGGCGGTGCGCCGCGAGCTCGTAGGCGATCGACACGCCGGCGATGCCGCCGCCGATCACGACCACGTCGGGATTCGGGCCTGATGCTCCTGCCGCCATCAGCGACCGCGTTCTCGTGGTTCAGCCGGCGATGCTGGCGTGGAATTGCATGGCCCGGTATGGCCAGTTGGTTTCGGTGTTCCACTGGCTGATGACGAGGTGCAGGTCATCGAGTGTCGAGCCGGGTACGAGGTAGCCGCCGTAGAGCTGAGCCACCCGCCCCTGGGCGTGGTTCTCGGTGTCCCAGGAGGTGCCGTGCACCAGAGTCTCTCGCGGTGCCTCGTGCAGGTTCGCCGTCGGTGAGCCGACGCTCAGGACGTCGATGCGGTAGCCGCCCGCGTCGAACAACGCCAGCAGCCAGCGGCCCTGGACGCGGCGCAGACACAGTTCGCCGAACTCGCCGGTGAGGGCGACGGTCGGGGGGTTGCCCCAGGCCCACTGGCCGTCGCGGTATCCCCAGCCTTGCCAGGCGGCCGGGTCGGCGAACCGGCCGGCCGGGACGCGTTGCAGTATCAGGCCCTTGTCGCGCTGGAATCCGGTGGAGAACACGTACACATAGCCGTCGTCGCCGTGTTCGCAGGTGAGCATCTGGAACAGGCCGCCGTGGTGGCCGCCCGGCCAGGTGACACCGGTGTGCCGCCAGGTCTGGCCGTTGTCGGTCGAGCGGTGCAGCTCGGTCCAGTGGACGTTGCCCAGGCCCTCGCACACCATCGTGTGCAGGTACATCTCGTCGCCGATGGTGATGATGTCGGTGGGCAGGACCGTGGTGACCGTGCGGCCGTCGATGACCGAGCCATGCTCGTAGGCCAGCACCTGGTGGGCGTAGTCGCCGGGGCCGGCCGCCCCGGTCCACACGATGCCGGTGCGGGCGGTCGCGGGATCGCCGAACAGCACGACCGGTGACCGCCAGCCGGGGCCGCCGACGCCGGCGTCGGCGAACGTGTCGCCGAACACCGACACCAGCCGCCCATCGGGGGCCGCGACGGTCACGCCCAGGTCGGTGCCACCGATCCCGAAGCGGTCGGTGTGGCCGGGCCCGGTCAAGTCCTTGATCTTGATCGCAACTGTCATATTGTACCCTTTCCGCACTACCCTGCGTAGCCCTGCCGCATGTCCTGCACGATCCGCGGCTGGTCGAGCGTCGAGGGGGCCAGCTGCTGCGGGCTGCGGTCGCGGGGGAACACCGCGGCGGCCGCCAGCACCGCGTCATCGAGGAATCGCAGCTCGGGGGCGCTGGGGGAGATCCTCAGCTCGGGCGGCAGCCGGCCGGACTGGGCCAGCACGAAGCCCCAGTCGCCGAAGCTCGGCACGTGCACGTGGTAGGGCGTGACGGCCAGCCCGGCCGAGGCCACCGTCGACACGGTCCGCCAGTAGGCCGTGGGCGTGGAGTACGGGCTGCCGGACTGCACCACCACGAGACCACCGGGGTTCAGCACCGCGGCTACCAGGCCGTAGAACTCGGTGGAGTACAGTCGGCCGAGCACGGGGGTGTCCGGGTCGGGCAGGTCCACGAGGACCGCGTCGAAACCCTGCGTCGGCCGCTCGCGCAGCCAGCGGAACGCGTCGCCGACCACCACGTGCACCCGAAGGTCGCGCAGGGAGCCGTCGTTGAGGTCGGCCAGGCGGGTGTCGGCCAGCTCGATGACCGCAGGGTCCAGCTCCACCTCGACCACCTCGCGCACCGACGGGTGGCGCAGCACGTCGCGCGCGGCCAGGCCGTCACCCCCGCCGAGGATGAGGACCCGCCGAGGATCGCGCGCGAGTGCGGGGTGGACCAGCGTCTCGGTGTAGCGGTGCTCGTCGAGGCTGGAGAACTGCAGGTCCCCGTCCAGGTACAGGCGCACGTCGCCGTCGCGTTCGGTCACCACGATCTGCTGGTAGTCCGACTGCTCGGCGGCCACCACCGGATCCGCGTAGAGCCGCTGCCGCGCCGTCACCTCGATGTCGGCGGACCGCACGAGCAACACCCCGAGCACGGCGGCGGCGGCCAGCAGCGCCGCGGTCGCCCCGTGCCGTGCCGCCCGGCTCAGCTGCGCGCGCAGCAGGAAAGCGGCGGCGACCGCCGCGGCGACCAGGTTCACCATGCCGGTCAGGGCGGCGCCCCGCACCTGCCCGGCCAGCGGCAACAGCACGAACGGCCAGGCGAGCCCGCCCGCCAGGGCACCGGCGTAGTCGGCGGCGTTGAGGTTGGCCAGCACCTTGCCCGCACTCTGCGCGTCCACCCCGCGCGCGTCCACCCCGCTGCGGCCGGACTGCAGCAACGTCATCAGCAGCGGCACCTCGGCCCCGACCAGGATCCCCAGGATTGCGGTCGCCGCCACCAGCACCGAGGTGCTCGTGCCGTAGAAGGAGAACGTCACATACAGCGTCACCGCGCTGAGGCCACCGGTGATGCCGAGCAGGATCTCGACTGCGACGAACACGGTGGCGGCCTGGGCGAGGAAGGGCTTGGCGAGCAGCGCGCCGACCCCCAGCGCCGCGACGTAGCCGGCCACGATGAGCGAGGTCTGCGTGATGCCGCCACCGGTGAGGCTGGCCGACAGCGTCAGCAGGACGAGTTCGTAGACCAGCCCGCAGGCCGCGCACGCCGCCACGGCGGCGAGCAGCAGACGGCGGCTGCGCACCCGCACCGCCCCCCGAGGGCCATCCTCGACCGCCGACTCGTCCATAGCGTCAGGCCAGCGCCGCGGCGTTCACGGCGCCGATCGCCAGCAGGGTGATCCCGACCGCCCAGGCCGCGCCGCTCATCCGGGGTTCGGTCACCAGGTTGCGCAGGTGGCCGGGGACGAGTACGTCGAGCAGCCGCAGCGCGACGGCCTGCAGCAGCACCCCCAGCAGCCCGTAGACGGCGGAGTCGACCAGGCCCTGCCCGAGGCTGTCGGCGCTCGTCGTGATCGCGGTGACGACGATGATCGCCAGTGCCACGTGGTTCGTGCCGAGCAGGATCGCGGCGTTGGGGTTGCGGTCGGTGTACACCTGCGTGCGCAGGTTTCCTGGGGTGACGAGGTCGAGGGCGAGAAAGCCCATGCCCAGCACCCCGAAGCCGACGACGAAGTACAGCACGGCCGCGAGCACTCCCTGGCTGAGCAGATCGCCCGAGACCGCCCCGAACTCCAGCGCGTGGGCCGTTGTGTTCACGTGCTTGTCCTCCAGGTCGTGGGGCTGGCGGGGGATCATTTCACGTCTCCCGGACCGCCGCTGCCGGATCCGGCGGCGGGTGAGCCGGGGCGAAAGCCTGGGCCGAGGAACCCGAAGAAGCCGTTGCGGTAGCGGCTGTCGAGATCCTCGACGCGGACGGTGCTGCCACCGGGTGCCGCGCTGACGCTGACGATGTCGTCGCCGTAGCGCAGGTACTCCGAGCCGCCGTCGGCCTGGCGTGCCGCCGGGTTCGCCGCACCGACGATCCTTGATGTCGTGAGCCCCACGGGATCCCTGGAGAAGTAGGTGGCGGTGTCACCGCTCCTGCTCTGCAGCGGGTAGGTGTTCCCGACGAAGTCCCGGACGCCGTTGTCGGTGCCGCAGCCGGCGAGCACCAGGACGGCCGCGAGCAGCGGCGTGGCCAGGGACCGCGCTCTCACGGGGCGTCGGGCGCCGAGTGGTAGACGGTCAGCTCGCCCCGGGTGACCGACCGGCCGGTCGAGACCTCCCAGGACTGCGTCGGCGCCCAGCGCTCGAACGCGATCATGCCGGTGCCGTCGGACGTCGCGTAGTCGGCGTAGTCGACCGACCCGCTCGGCGGGGTGCCGGTGGTGCCCTCCGCCGTGTAGGACGCCCTGCCGCGCTCGATCTGCCGGTGCACCCGGTCATCGAGGGTCACGGCACCGTCCGGGCTCAGGCCGGTGCCCTCGCGCCGCATCCACAGCGTCATCTCCAGCTCGCCCTCGTCGTCCTCGACGGTGAGCCAGCGGCGCCCGGTGGAGCCGTCCAGCAGGTGTTCCCGCCAAGTGGTGCCGCCCTCGTGGAGGACGATGGTGCCGCGCACGACGTGGTCGATCCCGGCGTAGGTGATGACGTCGCCCACGCCGATCTTGTGCGGGTCGTAGATGTCCGGCTGGTTCGCCAGCGGGTCCACCCGGCGGGGGGCGGAGGATTTCGCGGACGATCGGGACCGCAGTACGAGGACGATCACGCCGGCGATCACGGCGAGCACCAGGACGGCGAGCAGGAGTTCGATCATCGGGCGGCTCCTGGGGACGGGCGAACGGGCCAACCGACGGTATCGCGACGGGGTGAGCGCACCGGCGCGAGCCCGATCAGCCCGGTCCGCTGTGTACGGCGCCCGGAGAACGGGTATGCCGCTTATATGCGACGTGACAAGTTCATCGGACAGGTACAGCATCGGGCCCGGCTACAGAACCGGGGTGACGCAGAACGATTGATTCGCGCGACGCTGGAGACGCTGGGCGAGCGCCTCTCTGAGGGGACCGTGACCAACCTCGCCGGTCAGCTCCCGCAGGAGATCGGTGAGCACCTGCTTCGGACGGGCACGATGGGCGACGCCGGCCCCGTCGAGCTGTTCGGCGGGCAGGGGTTCGTGCAGCGGGTGGCCGATCGCGCCATAGTCCGCGAGCTCGACGCCGCCTACGGCGCGCGGGCGGTACTCGAGGTTCTCGGGGAGGCGACCACCGGCGGGCCTGGCTGGCCCGGTACGTGAGGCGCTGCCCGCGGACATCCGCCAGCTGCTGGACGCCGGAGCCAGGGCAACCCGTCCACCTGAGCGCGTGCTCTTGCGCTACCGCGCTAGCTGGTGATCGGCCGCGCCGAAACGGTAGGCTCGCTGCAGCCGTAGCGCCCACCGACCGCAGAAGGAGAATGTCCACGATGACCACCACGAAGGCGTTGCTGGCCACGCTTGAGGCCAAGCCCGGCAGGGAGCAGGACGTGGCCGACTTCCTCAGGGCAGGGCTCCCGATCGTGCAGGGCGAGTCGGCCACGACCGCCTGGTTCGCAGTCCAGTTCGGGCCGACGACCTTCGGCATCTTCGACGCCTTCCCTGACGACGCCGGTCGCCAGGCCCACCTCAACGGCCAGATCCCCAAGCTGCTCCAGGAGAACGCCGACCTCTTCGCCCAGGCGCCCGACATTAAGATGCTCGACGTCCTCGCGGCCAAGCTCCCCTGACCAAGCCGGGCCGCGGACCAAGACGGCCATGGCGGTGAGCCTTCGGAGGCGATGAGTCATGTCAGCGATGAGCGAACAAGAACGTCGGCGGTTCCTCCTCGACACCCCCCGCATCGCCACGCTCGCCACGGTCCGCCCCGACGGTCGCCCGCACGTTGCGCCGGTGTGGTTTGACCTCGACGGCGACGACCTGGTGTTCGGCACCGAGGAGCGATCAGTCAAGGGCCAGAACCTGATCGCCGACCCGCGGCTGTCGATCTGCGTGGACGACGACCAGCTTCCGTACGCGTATGTGATCATCGAAGGCAAGGCCAAACTGAGCCGCGACCCGGTGGCGCTGCGGGAATGGGCCGGGCGGATCGGGGCCCGCTACCTGGGTGTGGATGAAACCGACCGCCTCGCCGAGCTGAACGGAGGGCCCGGCAGCCTCCTTGTCCGCGTGATCCCGGCCCGTATCGTTTCGGAGAGCCGCCTCGTCGAGTAGTCGAGTAGCAGCGCGATGAGCGCGGCGATGCTCGGCGCCACCGCGGACCTACCTGACCCCGGCCGATGGGCACGGCTCCTCTGAACCGGGCGGCGAGGGTGCCGTGGCTGCGGGCAAGCAGGAGCTACTGGCCAAAGTCCGGGGATGGCGGTTGGCTGAGATCTGCTCAGCCGGGGCCTGACCCAGAGCGATATGGCGGTACGCGCACGTGCTAGCATGCATGCATGCGGACCACTGTCGAGATCACTGATGGTCAGCATCGGGCTCTGAGTGCCCTCGCCCAGCGTCGTGGCCTGCGAGGCTTCTCCCAGCTCGTCCAGGAGGCTCTCGACTTCTACCTTGGGGACCTCGGTGAGGACGAGATTGCGCTGCTTCTTGACCTTGAGGGCACGCTCGGCGAGCGGGACGAATCGGAATTGCGGAACCGCATTGAGGCGAGGGCGACGTGGCGAGCCTCGTAGTCGCCGACACGGATCTCGTGATCGATTTTCTCCGCGGTCGAGGGGCGGGTGCGCGGCTGACCCGAGAGCTGATCGTCGAGCGACGCCTTCGGCTGACCTCCGTCACCGGTTTCGAGTTGCGAGTGGGTGCAGACTTCCTGGCCCGGCGAGACCAGATCCTGCGGCTGTTCCGGTCTCGCACGGTAGTCTTGGACCTTGCGTCTGCCCTGCGGGCGGGAGAGGTCGCCGCCACGCTGCGCAAGGCCGGTTCCGGCATCGGGTTCGCCGACTGCCTGCAGGCGGGGATCTGCCTGCGGCACGATCTGCCGCTGGCGACACGCAATCGCCGGCACTTCGACCGAGTTGAGGGATTGCGGCTGGTCGACGTCGACGCCGCCTGACGGTGGGGACGTAGGAAAGTGCCAGAAGCCGGTCTCCAGGCCCTCGCCGAGGGAGGGCCTCGGCGTCGGCCTCACGCCAGTCGATCGCCAACCCCGCCGCGGTCGTTGCCTGTCGGCCCAGCTCGACCATGCGCGGTGAGACGCGCCATGGCCCGCGTCCTGGCTGGCTGCCCGGGCCAGCCCCGGCCAGCGTCGGGAGCACCGCGATGAGCCGCCCCGACATCGCCTACCTGGTCGGCACCGGCGAGTACACCGACTACCGGGTGCGGGCCGTGTTCGCCGCGACGCGCACGACTACGCCGACCACTACAACGCCGAGCTCGTCGGCCGGCGGGGAGGCGACGGGGCTCACAGCCCGTACTCCTCGAGGAGCTTGAGCCAGACCTCGCTGCGCGTCGGGAACGACGGGACAGCGTGCCATAGCCGGTCGATGGCAACGTCGCCGACGATCGCGATCGTCGCTGCGTGGACGAAGTCGGAGACCTCGGCGCCGGTGAACGTCGCGCCGACGAGCACGCGGCGGTTCTCGTCGACGACGATGCGCGCCTTGCCAGGCACTCCGCCGCCGACGAACGCGCTGCCCGCGGTCGCGTTGACGTCGGCGTCGACCGCGCGCGCGTCGATACCCGCCTGGTGCGCGCTCGCCAGCGTGTGGCCGACGGCGGCGACCTGCGGCTCGGTGAAGACGACCCGCGGCGAGAGCGGCCCGCCGTAGACGATCGAGGTGTTGAACCGCCCGAGGAGATGGTCGGCGGCGATGCGGCCCTGGTACTTGCCCTGGTGGGTGAGTAGGGCGCGGCCGTTGCAGTCGCCGATCGCGTAGAGCCAGGGCTGTGCGCCCTCGGCGCACAGGTGCACGTCGGTGCGGATCGGCGTGCCCGGCTCGAGGCCGACGGTCTCCAGGCCGATGTCCGTCGTGCGCGGCGTGCGGCCCGCGGCGACAAGTAGCTCGTCGGCGGTGACAACCTCGCCCCCGTCCAAGTGCACCCCGACCGCCCCGCTGCCGTTCCGCTCGACGCGGGCCACGGACTGCTCGACCCTCACGTCGACGCCCCGCGCGCGCAGCCCCGCCTCGACCTCCTCGGCGGCGAACGGCTCTTCACGGCTGAGCAGCCGCGGACCTGGCTCGACCAGGGTGACCTTCGCGCCCAGCGTCTGCCACGCCTGCGCGAGCTCGCAGCCGACGACGCCACCACCGAGCACGAACAGCCGGCCGGGCACCTGCCTGGCCGTCGTCGCCTCACGGTTCGTCCACGGCCTGGCCTCGCTGAGCCCATCGACCGGGGGTATGGCCGCGTCGCTGCCCGTCGCAACGATGACCGCACGCCGAGCCGTCAGCGTCTCGTCGCCGACGCGCACGGTGCGCTCGCCGTCGAGCCTCGCCCGACCGCGGACCAGCCGGATGCCGCGCGCGTCAAGCCACGGCGTCTGCTGGGAGTCATCGAGATCGTTGACGATCCGGTTGCGGTAGCGCAGCGCCGAGCCGGTGTCGAGCTGGCCGGTCGCCGCCTCACGTGCTCCGTGCGTCCGGCGCGCCTCGGCCAGCGCCTCCGCCGGGCGCAGCAGGGCTTTGGAGGGCATGCACGCGTAGAACGAGCACTCGCCGCCGACGAGATGCTCCTCGACGACGGCCACCTCCAGACCCGCCTCAGCCAGCCGGCCAGCGGCCACCTCGCCGGCCGGCCCCGCTCCCATCACAATAACGTCGAACTCGGTCATGATCCTCCCTGCCAGCGGGCATGCCGGGGTGCATTGCGGCGTCAGTATCCTTGGGTGGCGAGGTGTTCGTGCACGAGGCGGACGGCCATGGATCCTTCGCCTACCGCCGAGGCGACCCGCTTGATTGACCCGCTGCGTACGTCGCCGACTGCGAATACCCCTGGTGCGCTGGTCTCGAGCAGCAGCAGCGCCCGCTCGAACTCCTCGAGCCGCGGTACCGGCAGCTTGCGGTACTGGGCCTCGGTGGCGAGCACGATCGTGCGGGCGGATACCGCGGATCCGTCACCGAGCCGGACCCGGTAGTGCCCGTCGTCGCGGCATAGCGCCTGGGCGGCTGCGGGCACGCTGATGCGGGCCCCGAACTTCCGGGCCTGGATCGCCGCCCGGTCGGCCAGCTCTGCCCCGGAGAGTCGGCCGGGAATCCGGCGCCGTAGACGGCCGCGGCCAGCCCAGCCGGGCCCGCGCCGACGACCAGCAGGTCGTAGGTCGACTCACGGCCCGGTGGGGCGGCCAGCCCGACCATCCGGGCGAGTTCGGCATTACTGGGGTTGCGCAACACCCGGTCCCGCCAGACGACCACTGGCGTGTCCTCGGGCCCGACGCCGAGCTGGTACAGCAGTTTCTCCGCGGTCGGGTCGTTTTCGAGGTCGACGAAGCGGTGCGGTAGCCGGTTGCGCATCGCGAAGTCGCGCAGCCGGTGGGTGCCGGGTGAGTACCGCGAGCCGACGACGCGGAAGCCGGCGCCGAGCCCGATCGCCAGCGTGCGGCGGATCAGGCAGGCACGCAGGATGTGGTCACCGAGCACCGGATCCTGGGAGACCAGCGCGTTCGACCAGGGCCTGGCCTGGTTCAAGGGGCAGAAGATCGGCAACGGTCAGGCCAACGTGAAGGCATACAATCGCCAGCTCCGTGACCTCATCCACATGGACCGGGCCACGCCGTCGTGGATCGTGTCCCACGAGCTGCCGCTGAGCCAGGCACCGGAGGCATACGAGCACTTCGACAACCGCGACGACGGCTGGACCAAGGTCCTGCTCAAGCCCGCCATGGCCGCCTGAGGGCGTGTGATCATGACAGCTACCGGTCGGCTGCGCGCAGCCGATCCAGCCTTCGCGGCGCACCAGCTCCGCGTGGTGGCCGATACGAACGGCCGCGCGATAGAGGAATACCGAGACGCCTCTCGTAGTTGAGCCGAGTTGACTCAATCTTCTTGCAGAGGTGTGACGATCATGACTGAGACTGTGAAGCTGCCGGTTCTGCCGCTCGACGACGTCGTGGTGTTGCCAGGAATGGTGGTTCCGGTGCGGCTGGCCGACGCCGAGGTCCGAGCGGCCATCGAAGCTGCTGGTGCCGCGACCGAGCCGGACTCGGGGGGTCAGCCGCAGGTGCTACTCGTGCCCCGGCTTGATGGCAAGTACGCCTCGGTCGGCGCGTGGGGTGTGGTGGAGCAGATCGGCCGGCTGCCCGGTGGAGAGCAGGCCGCGGTGGTGCGGGGAACGTCGCGGGTCCGGATCGGAACCGGCACGACGGGTCCGGGTGCCGCGTTATGGGTGGAGGCCACCGTCCTGGATGAGACCGGGGCTGACGACCGGGCTCGGGAGCTGGCCCGGGAGTATCGGGGCCTGGTGACCACGATCCTGCAGCGCCGCGGCGCCTGGCAGATGATCGATTCGATGCGCCAGATCGATGAGCCCGGCGCGCTGGCCGACGTCGCCGGGTATGCCTCCTACCTCACCAAGGAGCAGAAGCTCTGGCTGTTGGAGACCCCGGATGTGGCCCAGCGGCTGGAGAAGCTCGTCGCCTGGAGTCAGGAGCACGTCGCCGAGCTCGACGTCGCAGAGACGATCAACAAGGACGTCAAGGAGGGCGTGGAGCGCCAGCAGCGGGAGTTCCTGCTGCGCCAGCAGCTCGCCGCGATCCGCAAGGAGCTGGCTGAGCTGGACGGCAAGCCCGTCTCCGAGCAGGAGGACTACCGGGCCAGGGTGGAGGCCGCGGAGCTGCCAGAGCAGGTGCGCAAGGCGGCGCTGACCGAGGTCGACAAGTTGGAGCGGACTGCTGAAGCCTCGCCCGAGGTCGGCTGGATCCGTACCTGGCTGGACACCGTGCTGGAGATGCCGTGGAGCTCCCGCACCGAGGACAACTTCGACATCACCGGCGCTCGTGAGGTCCTCGACGCCGACCACTTCGGGCTGCACGAGGTCAAGGACCGCATCATCGAGTACCTGGCCGTGCGGCGCAGGCGGGCCGACCGCGGCCTGGGCGTCGTGGGTGGCAGGCGCAGCGGGGCGGTGCTCGCGCTGGTTGGCCCGCCTGGGGTCGGCAAGACCTCGCTGGGTGAGTCGGTGGCCCGGGCGATGGGCCGCAGGTTTGTCCGCGTCGCCCTGGGTGGTGTGCGGGACGAGGCGGAGATCAGGGGGCACCGCCGGACCTATGTCGGTGCGCTGCCGGGCCGGATCGTGCGGGCCATCTCCGAGGCGGGCACGATGAACCCGGTGGTTTTGCTGGACGAGGTGGACAAGCTCGGTTCGGACTTCCGGGGCGACCCGACCGCTGCGCTGCTCGAAGTGCTCGACCCGGCACAGAACCACACGTTCCGCGATCACTACCTCGAGGTCGAGCTGGACCTGTCCGACGTGGTGTTCCTGGCGACGGCGAACGTGCTCGACTCGATTCCCGCGCCACTGCTCGACCGGATGGAACTGGTCACCCTCGACGGGTACACCGAGGACGAGAAGGTCGCGATCGCCCGCGGCCATCTGCTGCGCCGCCAGCTCGACCGGGCCGGGCTGAGCCCGGGGGAAGTGCGCATTGAGGACGCCGTGCTGCGTCGGCTCGCCGGCGAGTACACCCACGAGGCCGGGGTGCGGCAGCTGGAGCGTTCGATCGCCCGGATCCTGCGCAAGGTGACCACCCGGTTGGCGCTGGGCCGCAACGGGGTTCCGGTCCACATCGGACCAGGCGACCTGCGGGACTACCTTGGTCGGCCGAAGCACACTCCGGAGTCTGCGGAGCGCACGGCCGTGCCGGGTGTGGCGACCGGGCTCGCGGTGACCGGCGCCGGCGGCGACGTGCTGTTCGTGGAGGCCTCGCTGGCCGACAAGGAAACCGGATCGACGGACGTCACGCTCACCGGGCAACTCGGTGACGTGATGAAGGAATCTGCTCAGATCGCGCTGTCCTACCTCCGCTCGCACGGCGCGGAGCTGGAGTTGCCGGTCGGCGACCTGGCCGAGCGTGGGGTGCACCTGCACGTGCCAGCCGGGGCGGTGCCCAAGGACGGACCAAGCGCCGGGATCACGATGACCACCGCGCTGGCCTCATTGCTGTCCGGACGACTGGTGCGCGCCGACGTGGCGATGACCGGTGAGGTGTCACTGACCGGGCGGGTGCTGCCGATCGGCGGCGTGAAGCAGAAGCTGCTCGCCGCGCACCGGGCCGGGATCACCACCGTGCTGCTGCCCCGGCGCAACGAGCCAGACCTGGATGACGTGCCAGAGTCGGTGCGCGAGGAGCTCACCGTGCATTTGGTCGGCGACGTCCGCGAGGTGCTCGACCTCGCCCTCGAATTGGCGGCCACCGCCGCAGCAGCCGCCGCCTGACAGTCAGAATTGAGCGCGGAAGAGCTGGCCCGGTCCAGGCGTTGGACTGCCTGGAGGTGGTCGACGCAGTGACGTGTATCGAGTGCGGTGACGAGCTGCTCGAAGAACGGGCCCAGCTCGGGTACCGGTACTGCGCGAAGGCCAAGTGCCAGGCCGTGCACTACCGCGGGTTGGCGATCACGGCGGTCGGGGTCAATAAGAGCTCTGACAGTTTCATCGTCGCCGATGCGGATGAGATCAGGCGGCGCGGCGAGGCCGGGGAATTCGCGAAGAAGGACACTGCCCTGGGACTGGGCTACCGGGTGCGTCCCACTGCACCCGCCGCGCCAGCCGAGGCCCGGCGCCGCGCCCAGGTCCCGGAACCGAGGCCAGCACCCTGGCGGCCCTGGACTGCTGAGCAGGAGAAGATCGTCCGGCTCTACCACGGCATGGGGCTCAATCCGCGGCAGATCGCGGAGCGGGCCGGGGAGAACGTTCCGCGGCTGGGCATCACCGAGCGACTTGCCACCCAGATCATGTCCACCCCTCCGCGACGGTAGTCACCATCATGTGGTCGCTCTTCGTCGGTCGAGGCCGGGAGAGCTCCCGCGCGGGCCGGGTCAGGATGCGCAACGATGAATCGAGCCCAGTGTGCCCCGCGGATGTCTCGGCCACCATGCATCGGCACCACTGCCGCGCGTCCGTCCGGATGCGCGACCTTGGCATGCGAGCCCTTGGTTCTTGGAAGATCGCCGTCTTGCCTTGAGTGAAGTTGATCTAGCTCTACGGGCGGTGGGCTTGGACTCTAGTACCTGTTTGTGCAGCTAGCGCCCCCGGCAGGACTCGAACCTGCGGCCTAGCGATTAGAAGTCGCTTGCTCTATCCATCTGAGCTACGGGGGCCGGGACGCCGGTGCGCGCCCGTGAACAGGGTAGCGAGGCGCAGCCGCCGGATCGCATTCAGCGGGCTCGGCGGGGTAAATGACCGCCCGATAACCCCGTTGAGCCCGCTGAATGGGGCGAGGGGGTCGGGGGAGCGGCAGGCCGCGGGCAGTGCTCGCATAGGGTGGCGCGTGTGAGCGTCGAGGCATCGCCGCGCCACGCTGCCGGGGTGCGGCCCCGGTTCGGTGTGGTGGTTGCGGTCGGCGTGGCGCTGGCCACGGCTGTCGGCGCTGGGTTGGTCCTTGTGCTGGGTGGTGACGGGCTCGTCGGGCTGGGGTTGCCTGATCCTGGGCTGCTCACCCGGGCCGGGCTGCCTGTCATGCGGGTGCTGTCGGAATGCGCCGCCGTGGTCACGGTCGGGTCGCTGCTGTTGGCGGCGTTTCTGGTGCCGCCGCAAGCCTCAGGATACGTCGATACCGGCGGCTACGCGGCGGTGCGCACGGCGCGGGCGGCTGCTCTTGTCTGGGCGCTGACGGCGGCGCTGATGGTCCCCCTGCTGGCCGCGAACGCGGTGGGCCGCTCGGTGACCGACGTGCTGGACCCGCGGGTGCTGGCCGCGCTGGTGTCCGGGCTGTCCCAGCCCGGGGCCTGGGCGCTCACCGCGGGGATCGCCCTGGTGCTGGCCGGGCTCTGCTGGAACGCCCTGCGCTGGGGCTCGGTGGTGTGGCTGTTCGTGTTGTCTGTCGTCGGGTTGATGCCGGTGGCGCTGACCGGGCACTCCTCGGCCGGCGGCGCCCACGACATCGCGACCAGCAGCCTGCTCTATCACCTGGTTGCGGCTGCCTTGTGGGTCGGTGGCCTGATCGCTCTGCTGACGCACCTGGCCCGCCGGGGGGACCACGCCGGGCTCGCCTGCGCCCGATTCTCCCGGCTTGCACTGGTCTGCTGGATTGCGATGGCCGCCTCCGGAGTGATCAACGCGCTGGTCCGCGTCGCCCCCGACCAGTTGCTCACCAGCTACGGGCTGTTGGTAGCGCTCAAGGTGGCCGCGCTGCTGGCGCTGGGTGTGGTCGGCTGGCTGCACCGTCAGGGCGCGGTGGCGGCGGTGGCTGAGCGCGGCGATCGCGCGGCCATCCTGCGGCTGGGTGGCGTCGAAATTCTGATCATGTTCGCGACGATCGGGCTGGCGGTGGCGCTGAGCCAGACCGCACCGCCTGGCGGGATCGGCGCGCGGCTCAGCCGTACCGAGGTGCTGCTGGGCTACGACCTGGCCTACCCGCCCACCCTGGAGCGGCTGCTGCTGGACTGGCGCCTGGATCTGGTGCTCGGGGTCGCCGCGCTGGTGCTGGCCGGTGCCTACCTCGCCGGGGTGCGGCGGCTGCAGCTGCGCGGCGACGCCTGGCCGGCCGGGCGCACGGTGGCCTGGCTGGGTGGCTGCGCGGTCATCCTGATCGCCACCTCATCGGGGATCGGCCGGTACTCGATGGCCATGTTCAGCGTGCACATGGGCGTGCACATGCTGCTGTCGATGCTGGCCCCGATCCTGCTCGTGCTCGGCGGCCCGGTCACGCTGGCGCTGCGCGCGCTGCCCGCTGCGGGGGCGGGCCACCCGCCGGGACCGCGGGAGTGGCTGGTGGCGTTCACTCACTCCTGGGTGGTGCGGATGTCCACGCACCCGCTGATGGCCCTGGGCATGTACATCGCCTCGTTTTACGTCATGTACTTCACCGGCCTCTACGACGCCGCCGCGCCGTCACACTGGGCGCACCTGCTGATGAACACCCACTTCCTGCTGATGGGGTATGCGTATTACTGGGTCATCATCGGCATCGACCCAGCCCCCCGCCGCCTGCCCTTCCTCGGCAAACTCGGCCTGCTGCTGGCCGCCATGCCCTTCCACGCGTTCTTCGGGATCTCCCTGATGAACTCCGCCACCGTGCTCGCCGGCGGCTTCTACCAGTCACTGGCCCTGCCCTTCGTCCCCGACCTGCTCGCCGACCAGCACACCGCCGGGGCAATGGCCTGGGCCTTAGGCGAGATCCCGATGGTGATGGTACTGGCAGCACTACTGCTGCAATGGGCCCGCACCGACGCCCGCGAGGCCCGCCGGTTCGACCGGAAGGCCGACTCAGACGGCGACGCCGAGCTGGCCGCGCACAACGCGCTGCTGGCCCGCCTGGCCGAGCGCCATGCCGCCCGCGACAATAGGTCGTGACCCATACTGTACCGCCATTCGGAGCCGAATGGCGGTCTTGTGAGGGCTGAAACCGCGATTCGGCTCCGAATGGCGCCTGGGGAAGCCGCGGCAGACCGCCGGATTGGGCGTCGCCACGTGGTAGCACTGACCCCCGACAATCCCTGGGACCGTCCGCCCCACGCGGGCGCAGTTGTGCACAGTGACCCCGGTATCCCCATGTCGATCATGGCTGGCTACCGGAGCTGCTCCGGGCCGCGCAGCCTGGGCACTACCGGCCGAGGGGGTCGGTTCCCCGCCGCAGACGGCGGAGAAGGTGCGCAGGAGGGTATGCGAGATGAGAGAGACACCGGTGACCGTAGTGGGAACGCTGGCCAGTGACATGCGACCGCGACGGGTTGGCCCAGATGAGAGGCTCGTGCTCAATTTCCGGGTCGCCTGTAACGAGCGTCGGTTCGACAAGACGTCCGAGTCGTGGGTGGACGGGGCCAGCCTCTATCTGTCGGTGAGCTGCTGGCGCAGGCTCGCCGAGAACGCCGCCTCCCTGGTGAAGGGGGACCCGGTGATCGTCAGCGGCAAGCTGCGCACCCGGGAGTGGACCACCGAGCAGGGCGAGCGCCGATCGGTCGTCGAGCTCGAGGCCAGCGCAATCGGCCCGGACCTGGCTCGCTGCGCTGTCACCGTGCGTAAGCAGCGCCGGGAGCAGCCGCCCAGTGCCGGAGACGACAGCAGTGCCGGAGACGACAATGCCGAGCTTTCACCCGGGAGGGACCTGCTGGATCGAGCGTATCTGCATGACAGGGCGGACCCCATGGATGAGGTGAGCCTGTCCGAACTGGCCGAAGCGGCCCGGCCGCTGGTGCCCGTTCCCGCCTGAGCCGCGCACGGGGCCGGGCGGCGGTCGGCCGCGCTGCCCGGCCCCGGCGGCCACCTCTACGATCGCGGCCGTGGCGGAGTTCATTTACACCATGAAGCAGGTGCGCAAGGCGCACGGCGACAAGGTCATCCTCGACGGCGTCACCCTCGCGTTCTATCCCGGCGCGAAGATCGGCGTGGTCGGGCCCAACGGAGCCGGCAAGTCCAGCGTGCTGAAGATCATGGCTGGGCTGGACCAGCCGAACAACGGGGAGGCTTTCCTGGCCCCCGGCGCGACGGTGGGCATCCTGCAGCAGGAGCCCACGCTGAACGAGGACGAGTCTGTCCTGGGCAACGTCCAGGAGGGTCTGGGGGAGATCAAGACCAAGCTCGACCGGTTCAACGAGATCGCCGAGATGATGGCGACCGACTACTCCGACGGGCTCATGGAGGAGATGGGGCGGCTGCAGGAGGATCTCGACCACGCCGACGCGTGGGATCTTGACTCGCAGCTTGAGCAGGCCATGGACGCCCTGCGGTGCCCGCCGCCCGACGAGCCGGTGACGCATCTGTCCGGAGGAGAGCGCCGCCGGGTCGCGTTGTGCAGGCTGCTGCTGTCCAAACCTGATCTGCTGCTGCTTGATGAGCCCACCAACCACCTGGACGCCGAAAGCGTGCTGTGGCTGGAGCAGTTCCTGGCGAGCTACCCGGGTGCCGTGCTGGCTGTCACCCACGACCGCTACTTCCTGGACAACGTCGCTCAGTGGATCTTGGAGCTCGACCGCGGCCGGGCCTACCCCTACGAGGGCAACTACTCCACCTACCTGGAGAAGAAGGCCGACCGCCTGGCCGTGCAGGGCCGCAAGGACCAGAAGCTGCAGAAGCGCCTGCGCGACGAGCTCGCCTGGGTGCGATCGGGAGCAAAAGCCCGGCAAGCCAAATCCCGAGCCCGGCTGCAGCGTTATGAGGAGATGGCAGTCGAGGCCGAGCGCAGCCGCAAGCTGGACTTCGAGGAGATCCAGATCCCGGTGGGGCCGAGGCTGGGCAGCGTGGTGGTGGAGGTGTCGCACCTGGACAAGGGGTTCGACGGCCGTCTGCTGATCAAGGATCTGTCCTTCACACTGCCCCGCAACGGCATCGTGGGGGTGATCGGCCCCAACGGGGTCGGTAAGACCACCCTGTTCAAGACCATCGTGGGCTTGGAGGAGCCCGACTCCGGCACCGTCAAGATCGGCGAGACGGTGCAGCTGTCCTACGTCGACCAGGAGCGTGCGGGGATCGACCCGAACAAGACGGTCTTCGAGGTGGTCTCTGACGGCCTTGACTACATCCAGGTCGGTAACACGGAGATGCCGTCCCGGGCCTACGTCAGCGCCTTCGGATTCAAGGGCCCCGACCAGCAGAAGCCGGCTGGGGTACTCTCCGGCGGCGAACGTAACCGGCTTAACCTGGCGCTGACCCTCAAGCAGGGCGGCAACCTGATCCTGCTCGACGAACCCACCAACGACCTCGACGTCGAGACGCTGAGCTCGCTGGAGAACGCGCTGGAGCAGTTCCCCGGGTGCGCGGTGGTGATCTCCCACGACCGGTGGTTCCTGGACCGGGTGGTGACCCACATTCTCAGCTGGGAGGGCACGGAGGAGAATTCCGCCTCCTGGTTCTGGTTCGAGGGCAACTTCGAGGCATACGAGCAACAGAAGGTTGAACGGCTTGGTGCAGAGGCGGCACGACCACACCGCGTGACCTACCGCAGATTGACCCGGGATTGACCGGGTATGGGGCGGCCGATGATCGGGAACGGCGATGGGGGTGGGAGGTGAGCAGCACGGCACGCGACGAGGTCCGAGCCGGCGTGTCGGTCAGCAGCGGTGAGGCGGCATCGCTGGTGGAATCGGCGATGCTGTTGCGCTGGCGGGCGCCCGAGCTGGCCCTGCTGCTGGCCGATCGGGCGGTGACCGCAGCGCAGGATGACCAGATGGCCGTCCGGCGGGCAGACCACCTCGCGGTTTTCGCGCTCAACCGCCTCGGGCGGCACGGGCAAGCGGCTCATCGGCTGTTCCCGGCGATCGGAGCAGCGGACACCCCTGCGGGGCTGCGGCACGAGCTGTACGTGGAGCTGGCGCACTGTGCGGCCGCGCTCGGTGAACCCGCTACGGCGCTGGAGGCGGTGTGTGCTGTGCTGGTTGCAAGCGACGACATCGCCCCGGCCCTGAGGGGCACCGCACTCGTCGCCGCAGCCGAGGCGTCGGTCGCGCTCGGCCGCAGCGACCTCGTCACGTCCGCGCTCGATGAGGCCGACGAGCTCTATCGCGAGGACCCGAGCCTTGACCGCGACACGGCGCTGCTCTTGCGGGCCACGGCCCGGGCTGTGGACGCGGCACGCCACCGTCGCGACGGCGCTACCGCGGAGGCCGAGGCGCAGGCGAGAGCTGGCCGCGAGCTGCTGACCGGTCTGTCCGATCCTGAGCACGACAGCGGTGGGGTCAGCGCGCGGCTGATGCTTGAGATGGTGATCGCCCTGCTCGACCGTGGCGAGGGTGACGTCGCGATCAGGGAGGCGCGGCCGCTGCTGCGCCGTCCGGTGCGCGCTGCCGCGGCCGGTGCGGTCGGCAGGCTGCGATTGGCGCTGGCCACCCGGGTGCACCTCGCCGAAGGCCGCCACGAGCCGGCGCTGACCCTGCTCGCCGATGCGGTTGAGGGGGCCCAGCGCCATGAGGTGGACGCGGTCCTCGCGGAATGTCTTGAGGGCCTGTCCCACGTGCACGAGGCGCGCGGCGAGTTCGCCGACGCCTTGCACTGTGTGCGCGCCGCCCGTGCAGCTGAGGGCCGTCATTGCCGCGGCGTCGAAGCCGGGCGTTCCACGCTGCTCCAGCACTGGGGGTCGGCACGACGCGAGGTCGAAGGCTTGGTCGGCCACGTTGCCGCGCTCCTCACCAGCACCGGGACCGGGCATGTCGGATCTGACTCGGACAACGGTCTGGTGAACACGGAGACCGCAGCGGCGGAGATCCTCCCGGAGAGGGAGATCCCCGAGGCGAAGACAGCGGAGGCGGAGGTCCCGGAGGTGGACGCCCCGGAGGTGGACGCCCCGGAGATGGAGGTCCCGGAGTTGCCTGAACCGGTTAGTTCCGCGGCAGCGGCCCCGGTGGTCGAGGATCCGGTGACCGGGCTGCGGGAAACCACCAGTCGGCTGCCCACCGAGTCGCCGAAAGGACTCGATACCTGGCAGTCCGGCGCACGGCACCGCAAAGGTGCTGGCGCCTTGTGCGTGAGTGACCTGCTGCCCGCGTCTGCGTTGTCGGCAGGACGATCTGGCCGTCGCCGCGCGGAGGAACCCGTCGAGGAGCCCTCCGCGGGGACGCCCGTTGGTGAGGTGCGCCGGATCGGGGACGCACCGCCGGTCACCCGGGAGCACGAGGGCACCGGTGCCGTCCCGTCGGAGGATACCGAGGACTCCCCACCGACCCGGCGGGAGTTCCCGGCGTCGGGACCGCCGCCGGCCCCGGCGCCGAGGGTGCTGGAATGGGAACCTGACGGTGCGGCCCCCGAGGGCGAAGGGGAGTCCGGGCAGATGGGTCTCGGTGATCTGCTGGCTGAGGCACTCGCCGCGTACCAGCAAGGCCGTGCCGTCCCCGCGGACGGTCGCGGCCCCGCGAGGCCGCGGGACGACGGTGGTGCCACCGCCGCTGATACCGGGCACAGCGGTGAAGCACCTCGTTATCGCGGCCTAGGCATGCGCCGGGCGTCCGGTCTGCAGCTAGCTCCGCCGATTGATCGACGGCAAGACGATCCCTCCGAGGCGCTCACCAACCCCCTGCTGCGGTTGCCGGATCTCACCGCTGAGCCGCAGTGGATCCCTCCGAAGACGGGTCGTCAATCGGCCGCTGGCGACTAGGGTGGTCGACGGCGGCGCTCAGACGGGTGCTGCCGAGCGTGGGAGCCAGCAACGATGACCGCCAGCGCCCGCACCCCCCGTCCCGGAGCCGAGGCTGGCTCGGCGTTGCGCTGCGACCTGACCGAACTCGCCACGCGGTACTACCGGCTTGTTCCCGCTGAGGAACTGAGCACCGCCGGGACCGCTGAGCTGGCCGCAGCGGTCCGGTCGCATCTCGCGCTGGCAGCCGACCGGGTTCCCGGTCGGGCACTGGTCCGGCTGCTCAACCCCACCCTCGCCGACAACGGCTGGGACTCCCGCGACACTGTGGTGCAGATCGTCACCGACGACATGCCCTATTTGGTGGACTCGGTGGTCGCTGAACTGGCCCGCGCCGACGTCTCGGTGCGGCGTCTGGTGCATCCGATCGTCATGGTCCGCCGGGATCTCACCGGAACCCTGCGCGAGGTGCTAGCCGGCTCTGATCCAGCCGCGGTGCCGGCCGGTGCCCTGGCCGAGTCCTGGATGTACGTGAACATCGACCGCATCACCGATCCCGAGCGGGCTCGGCAGGTGGAGCAGCGGCTGCTCGCCGTGCTCACCGATGTGCGCGAGGTGGTTGAGGACACCCAGCGGATGATCGGCGCTGCGTACGCCCTGGCCGACGAGCTGGATACCGCGCCGCCCCCCTTGCCCGCCGAGGAGGTGGCCGACGGGATCGCACTGCTGCGCTGGCTGGCTGATGGACATGTCACTTTTCTCGGCTACCGGCGCTACGAGCTGGTGTGGCAGCCGGCCGACGGCCCGGTGAGCGGTACCGCGCCCAGGCTGCGGGCGGTGCTCGCGTCCGGGCTCGGTGTGCTGCGTAAGGACAGCGTTGCCGCCAGAGGCGTCAGCACTGGACCGGACATCGACCCGCTGGGCCAGGATCTGCTGGTGCTCACCCAGGCCAGCGCGCCCGCCACCGTGCACCGCCCGGTGTATCCGCACTACATCGGGGTCAAGACCTTCGACGAGCGCGGTGCGGTCACCGGTGAGCACCGCTTTCTGGGGGTGCTCACCACCACCGCGCTGCACGAGGACGTGCTGGGCATCCCGGTGATCGGCCGCCGGGTCCGTAAGGTGATCCACCGGGCCGGTGTCGGGCTCGATTCGTACTCGGGGCAGCGGATGCTGGAGGTGCTCCAGACCTACCCGCGGGCCGAGCTGTTCGCCACTGACCCGGACTCGCTGTACCAGACCGTGACCGGGGTGCTGTCCTTGGCGCAGCGCGCGACGTTGCGACTGTTCTGCCGGCGCGATCCCTACGGCCGGTTCTTCTCCTGCCTGATCTACCTGCCGCGGGACCGCTACACCACCACCGCGCGGCTGGCCATGCAGGACGTGCTGCTGCAGGATCTGCGCGGCACCGGCCTGGAGTACAGCGCCCGGATCGGTGAGTCGGTGCACGCGCGAGTGCACTTCACCGTGCACACCGACCCTGGCGATCCCAGCCCGCCCGCGGCACCGGACGTCGAGGCGATCACCGAACGGCTCGAGGACGCCGTCCGCACCTGGGACGATCGGCTACTCGACGCTGCCCCGACGAGCGGCGCAGTGACCGTCGAGCTCGCGCAGCGCTATCTGGCGGCTCTGCCGCAGGCATACAAGGAGGACTTCGACGCCGTCACCGCCCTGGCCGACATCGGCCGGCTGGAGACGCTCACCGCGCCGGACGGTCTGGACGTGTGCTTCGACGTCCCGGACGTCGCCGAGCCGGGGGAGCGGCGGTTCACGCTCTACCTCGCGGGGCAGCGGATCACCTTGTCCCAGGTGCTGCCGGTGCTGCAGCAGATGGACGTCGAGGTCCTCGACGAGCGGCCCTACCAGGTGATCCGCGGCGACGGTGTGCACTGCTGGATCTACGGCTTCGGGCTGCGCCTGGATGCCGCCCAGCTGGCGCAGCTGGCCGGCCAGGACACCGCGGATGTGCAGCGGCGATTCTGCGACGCGTTCGTGGCCTCCTGGCGGGGTGCCTGCGAGGTGGACCGCGTCAACGCCCTGGTGCTGCGCGCCGGGCTGGACTGGCGGCAGGCGGCGGTGCTGCGTGGCTACGTCCGCTACCTGCTGCAGGCCCGCAGCCCCTACAGCCAGCACTATGCCGGGGAGGTGCTGGTCGCGCACAGCGGCATCGCCGCGGCCCTGATCGCCTTGTTCGAGGCCCGCTTCGACCCGGCGCTGGATCCAGCTACCAGGCAGCACGATCTGGTCGCCCGGATCACCACCATGATCGACGAGGTGGCCGGGCGGGATGCCGACCGCATCCTGCGCAGCCTGCTCACCCTGGTGTGCGCCACGCTGCGCACCAACCACTACGTCCGGGACGCTGCCGGTAACCCCAGGCCCTACCTGGCGCTGAAGCTCGACCCGACGGCGGTGCCGGAGCTGCCCGAGCCGCGGCCGGCGTTCGAGATCTTCGTGTGCTCCCCGCGGGTGGAGGCGGTGCACCTGCGCTTCGGTCCGGTCGCCCGGGGTGGGCTGCGCTGGTCGGACCGCCGGGAGGACTTCCGGACCGAGGTGCTCGGGCTGGCCACGGCGCAGGCGGTGAAGAACGCCGTGATCGTGCCGGTCGGAGCCAAGGGCGCCTTCGTGGTCAAGCGCCCGCCCGCGCCCACCGGGGATCCCGGGGTGGACCGGGACGCGGCCCAGGCTGAGGGCGTCGCCTGCTACCGGATGTTCATCTCCGGGCTGCTCGACGTCACCGACAACCTCGTGGCGGGCGCGACCCGGCATCCCGATCAGGTGGTGTGCCACGACGGCGACGACAGCTACCTGGTCGTCGCGGCCGACAAAGGCACCGCAACGTTCTCCGACATCGCCAACGAGGTCGCCGCGTCCTACCGGTTCTGGCTCGGCGACGCGTTCGCCTCCGGTGGCTCGGCGGGCTATGACCACAAGGCGATAGGCATCACCGCCCGGGGCGTGTGGGCAAGCGTCCAGCGGCACTTCCGTGAACTCGGCATCGACACCCGGACCGAGGACGTCACCGTGGTCGGGATCGGGGACATGTCCGGTGACGTGTTCGGCAACGGGATGCTGTGCTCCGAGCACATCAGGCTGCTGGCGGCGTTCGATCACCGGCATGTCTTCGTCGACCCGGATCCGGACCCGGCCAGCTCCTACGCGCAGCGGCGCCGGCTGTTCGAGCTGCCGCGCTCATCGTGGGACGACTACGACCGTTCGCTGATCAGCGCCGGCGGTGGGGTGTGGCCCCGCAGCGCTAAGCGGATCCCGATCAGCGCGCCGATGCGCCGGGCGTTAGGCATTTCTGCGGGCATTACCGGGCTGTCCCCGCCGGAACTGATCCAGGCGATCCTGCTCTGCCCGGCACAGCTGTTGTTCAACGGCGGGATCGGCACCTACATCAAGGCCACCACCGAGAGCCACGCCGACGTCGCCGACAAGGCTAACGACGCAGTCCGCGTGGACGGCGCGCAACTGCGCGTGCGGGTGGTCGCTGAAGGCGGCAACCTGGGGCTGACCCAGCGCGGCCGGATCGAGTTCGCCCGGGCCGGTGGCTTGCTCAACACCGACGCCATCGACAATTCGGCGGGGGTGGACTGCTCCGACCACGAGGTCAACATCAAGATCCTGCTGGACCGGCTCGTCACCGGTGGCGCGCTGAGCACCGCGGACCGCCGCGTGCTGCTGATCGAGATGACCGACGAGGTCGCGGCGCTGGTGCTGGCGCATAACGCCGACCAGAACACCCAGCTGGGGGTCAGCCGGGCCCACGCTGCGCCGATGGTGTCGGTGCATGCCCGGCTGGTGAGGTACCTGGAGCAGCGACACGGGCTGGATCGGAGGTTGGCGGCCCTGCCGACCCTGGCGCAGTGGGAGGCCCGGGAATCCGCCGGTGAGGGGCTGACCTCGCCGGAGCTGTGCACCCTGATGGCGCACGTCAAGCTCGCCCTGACCGGCGAGTTGCTGGCCGGTGACCTACCCGACGCCGAGGTGTTCCGCGCGTGGCTCCCGGAGTACTTCCCCACCGCGCTGCGTGACCGGTTCGCCGCGGCTATCGGCCACCACCCGCTGCGCCGCGAGATCACCACCACGCTGCTGGTCAACGAGGTCGTCGACCGCGGCGGGATGACCTATGCCTTCCGGCTGGCCGAGGAGCTGTCGGCCCCGGCGTCCGACGCGGTACGGGCCTTCGCGGTGGCTGCCGCGGTATTCGACCTGCCGACGGCCTGGCAGGCGATCGCCAACCTGGGCAACGCCACGCCGGTCTCGGCGGCCGACACCATGATGCTGGAGCTGCGCAGGCTGCTGGACCGGGCCAGCCGGTGGCTGCTGCTCAACCGGCCGCAACCGCTGGCGGTCAGTGCCGAGATCACCAGGCTCCGCCCGATCGTGCAGGCGCTGGCGTCACGGGTGCCGGCCTGGCTGGCCAGCGCCGAAACGGACAACATCACGGCCGCCGCCGGCCGGCTCACCGCCCGGCGGGTGCCCGATGAGCTGGCGCTTCGGGTGGCCGCGGGGCTGGCCACCTTCGGGCTGCTCGACATCGCCGAGGTGGCCGAGCTGGCTGGCCAGGACGCCGAGCAGGTTGCGAAGCTGTATTACGCGCTGTCGGCCCATTTGGGCATCGACCGGCTGCTGCTCTCGGTCGGTGAGCTGCAGCGCGGTGACCGCTGGCACGCGCTCGCCCGCCTGGCACTGCGTGACGATCTCTGCGCGGCGCTGCGGGAGATCACTGTGAGCGCCCTGCACACTGGTGGCATCGGGGTCGATCCAGCGACGACGATTGCGCGGTGGGAGCAGGAGAACTCCTCGCGGCTGTCCCGGGCCAGGACAGCGCTCGATGAGGTCTCCGATGCGGGAAACCTGGACCTGGCAACCCTGTCAGTTGCGGTCCGGGCGCTGGCGCGCTTGTGAGTGGGAAACAGTGCCCGAGCTGACCATCATTTTGTTACCTACTTGTGACCTGCGGGTAATCGTCGGCTGCATGGACGCGCGGCCCGCAGCCGCGACGATGCTACTCTTGTTCGGCGTTGCTGAGCGCACCGTGATGGGCGTGAGGTGCTGGTCCCACACAGCGATAGTCGCGCAGTACCAGCACCTCACAACGACTATCCGTCAGGATGTTGCCCAGCGCATCGGCGGGCTCCTGTGGGAGCCAGCCGAGAATGCCTCGTCGGACCACCGAGGTGGCGGTGACTAGAGCGGCGGACACGACTGCGCCAGCCAGGTAGCCGCACGAATGTCACCAAAATGCAACCGTAAGCACGAAAGCCGGGTAGGAAGCAGTCACATTAACCCGACGTTTGTGCTGGTCAGCGGTGGCAGAAGCGGAGGGATTCGAATCCCGGGTGGTTGCCTACCTCTCGCTTTCAAGGTCCGAGACCCAGCGACCGCTCGAACGGTATGGGCACGTCACTCGCTGGCATGGTCGCCCGCGGCCGTTACCGATCACGCGCGAACGCCACCACGAATGCAACCGGCGCCGGTCCCTCTAGAAACGGGCGGTCGACGAGCGCCGCACACGAGGCGGAGTCGGTGGTGACCCTGGACTATGCACTGCTTGCCCCGGCTGAGCCCTGTTCGCTTGCCGATCCCACAGCGAGCCGCTGGTGTATCAGCTCGACAAGCCCGAACGCGTTACTGGTGATCATATCTACCTGCTTGGCGATACCGGGGGTGATCATGGTGTACTGTTTGCGCTCGGTCTTGTCGTCGGTGGTGTGGTAAGCGTAGATCGCGCCGATGACCCGGAAGGCATCTAGAACGATATTGAGCGTGGTCGACTGGTCTTCTGCGAACTGCAGTGACGCGGCGGTCTGTTCGGCAGTCTGCAGATCGTCGCGGCCACGCTAGCCCCGACGGAGTCGGCGCCAGCCACCAGGCGCACACTAGGGTTCGCTGCGGTACGGCGCGCGGAGGACTGATCGGTGAGCACCTGTCAGAGCCAACCGGCCGATGCCAGCCGTCGGACGATACTGGCCGCGTACAGCACCACCCCACGCGGTGACGTAAGAGCTACACTCTGCGCGTGACAACGCTTGAGACCAGCATCGTGCTCGATCCGCACGTCACCGACGGGTGCATAACCGCCTTCGGCCAGGGGCCGCGATCACATTGTTCGACCTTCTCGGGGCAGGCATCGGTCAGGACCCGCCGACCGGCAACACCCGCCGGACGATTCCCACCACCTGCAAGACCCCACCTCAACGGCATCAGGCTCTGCAACCTGGGCGTGACGAGAATCGACGGAGGCATCGAGCTGGACCCGCACGCCATCGGCACTGAGCGATCGCCCTCGACCTGGCCGCCGCAAACCGCGCTGTTCGATCTCGTCACGCAGTGGCTGAGCTTGGGCTCAAACGGTCGTAACGACACCCCATTATCCTAGCAGATTTTGATTCTGCTAAGGTACCCCATTTCCGGGGGATCTTCTGGGGGGAATGATTGATGAGTGGGGCTGAGC
>JBOHFT010000038.1:0-29174 GCA_050699815.1 Pseudonocardiaceae bacterium
TGTGCAGGTCAGATGCGCTGTCGTCGCGCTGTGGAGCGAGCGCCATCTACGCTACGCCCATCGGATCCGACCCGCGAGCACCAAACTTGACTCGATCTTACCGACTTTGCCGGTCCTAGCCAGCTAGCGGCGTGATCCGGCTGCCCTTGGGGGACCGTCCCGCTGCGCGGAGTTCCCGCGCCCGGGCGAGCAGATCGTCATCGAGCGACGTGGGTGGCGTCATGCGTGACCAGATATCAGACCGGCACCCTGCTGCCGGGGATGTTAGGCGCGACACGCCCGCCGTTGGGCGCGGGCGATGGCGTCGCGGGCGCGGGCCAGCCAGGGCAGCGCGCCCATCGCCTCGTCGGTCTCGACGGCGATGGCGAGGTCGGCCAGCGCGGCGTCGGGGTCGCCCAGGGCCAGTGCGGCCTCGGCGGTGAAGTAGGCCACCGACCCGCTGATCACGACGTTCGGCGCGGCGCAGGCCAGCCGGCGGTAGGGCAGCAGCTGGTCGCGCAACCGGGTCAGGAGGTCGGTGTCACCGAGTCGTGATACGGCGAGCAGCGCCCAGCATTGGGTGTAGAGCCACGTGTAGTCCTTGGGGCGGGGCGCTAGGTGGCGTAGCACGGCGCGGGCGTCGTCGGGGCGGCCTGCTTCGGTCAGCGCCATCGCCAGGATGTTGCGCAACCCGGAGATTCCGGTGGCTTCGGCCGCGGCACGGAGCTCGTCTACCAGATCCGCGCCGCTGCCGTTGAGGAAGGCCGCCTCCCAGCGCTGGCCGATCCTGGTGCCCAGGGCGGTGTACCGCCCCGTCGGAGCGTGCAGGTCGAAGGTGGCTTGGCTCAGCGCGTCGGCCTCGGACCAGCGCCCGGTGAGCAGCAGCAGCGCGGCCCGCGCCCAGCCCAGCTGGGCCCGGAGCGGCTCTGATCGCAGCTCCTCGGCCAGGGGGGCGACCAGGTCGAGCTCGGTGACCGCCTCCGGGACACGGCCCAGCAGCACCAGCGAGTCGGCCCGCAGCTGGCGGGCCCCGGCTACCAGCCGCTGCGGTAGGCCGGGCAGGGCCAGTAACTCGGTGGCCGCGGCCAGGCACTGCTCGGGGTAGTCGGGGGTGCGCAACGCCATGGCCCGCAGCCGCAGCACGTGGGCCAGGCAGACGTCGTCGGCGGCGGCCCGGGCCAGGCCCAGGGCCTCATCGGACAGTGCCGCGCGGCGCTGCGGGTTGTCGTCGTAGTAGCGGGCAGCGGCCAGGCAGGACAGCACCAGCGCGCGCTGCGCCAGGTCGGTCAGCTGTGGCAGGGCGCGCTCGAGGGCACTGACCAGCCGATCATCGACCACGCCGTAGCCGACCGGGTAGAAGTTCGACTCGCCCATGACCCCCAGCGCCGCGGTGACCAGCCGGGAGGCCCCCGTGTCACCCTGGTCGAGGGCCTGCTCCATGGCCTGCACGAACACCGGTAGCCCGTCCTGGAGGTGCCCGGCCCGATACAGCGACGTCGCCAGGCCCATCAGCAGTGGGTAGCGGTCGATATCGGCTCCGGCCAAGTCGGCGGCGGCCAGGGCCTGGCGCCACGACTCGGCGGCGTCTTCGGGGGCCAGCCGACAATCGGCGACGCGGGCCGCGGCCGCGGCGTAGTCGCAGGCTTGGGCGGCCGTGGCGGGGTCGAGCTCGGCGGCCAGCAGCCAATGCCGGGCGATCTCCGCGGCCAGCTGGTCGCGCCCGGTCCAGAGCTGGGCGGCCGCCGCCCCGATCCGCCGGTGTCGGCGGATCCGCCGCAGCCGCCCGGTGGCCGTGTACAGCGCCTCGGCGACCAGGGAATGGGTGAACCGGAACCAGCCCAGCCGCTGCTCGTCCTCGGCGACCAGCCCGGCCGCCACCGCCGCGTCGATCGCCTCCAGCGCCGCCTCGATCTCCACCGCGGCGGCCTCGGCCACCACCTCGATGTCGAAGTCGCGGCCCGCGACCGCGGCCACCGACAACAGCGTGACGGACGAGGCCGGTAGCCGGGCGATGCGGCGCAGCACCACCTCCCGCACCGGCACCGGCACCGGCGCCGCGCCCGGCTGGTCGAGGTCGAGGTGGTGCTCACTGACCAGCAACTCGACCAGTTTCCGCAGGAAAAAGGGGTTGCCCTCGGTGCGGGCCCACAGCCGTTGCGCGGTGTGCCTGCTGACGTCGCGGCCGGCCACCGCGCTCGCCAGGGCCTGGGTTTCCCCGGCGTCGAGGCCGGTCAGCTCGATCCGCACGGCTTCGGCGCGGGACAGCGCCGCCAACGTCGCCGCGAGTGCCGCGGACTCGTGCAGCCGGCAGGATGCCACCAGCATCAGTCGGCTGGCGGTGATGGTGTCCGCCAGGTGCGCCAGCAGCGCCTGCGAGGCCAGGTCCGCCCAGTGCAGGTCGTCGACCACCACCACTGTCGGCGAGTCATCCGCGGTCAGGTACTGCCTGATCGCCTCAAACCGCCGGAGCGCGGCACCGGCCACGTCCGACAGCTCTGGGGATTGGCCGCTCAGCAGCTCGGTCACCGGGCCCGGGACCGGACGCTCCGGGAAGCGGGCGCACATCGCGCGCAGCACCTGCTCCCAGGGCCACAGCGGGGGCGCGGCGACGTGCTCCGGGCAGCCACCCCAGGCCACCGGCACGCCCGCCAGCCCGGCGAAGCGCCGCAGCAGCCCGGTCTTGCCGATCCCCGGCTCGCCGGCCACCAGCACCACCCGCCCCCGCCCGCCCGCCGTCGCGGCCAGCCCGTCAACGAGCTGCTGCACGGCTGCCTCCCGGCCGACGAAGTCCTCCCGCTCCTCGACCAGCGCCGGGCCCGTCGCCGGGACCCAGGGTGCGACAGCGGGCGTCGAGACCGGCGGGCGCCAGTCCAGGGCTGGTGCCTGGGTGAGGATGTCGCGCTCCAGGCGCTGCAGCGCCGTCCCGGGGTCGATGCCCAGCTCCTGCGCCAACCGGGATCGGGTCGCCCGCAGCACGGCCAGTGCCCCGGCCTGCCGCCCCGCCCGGTACAACGCCAGGGCCAGCAGCTCACAGCCGTATTCCCGCAGTGGATGGGCCTGCACATGCACCTCCAGCTCGGCCGCCGCTACCTGGTGGGCACCCAGCTCGATCAGGGCCGCGCACCGCCCCTCCACCACCGACAGCCGCAGCTCCTCCAGCCGCGCCACCTCCGGCACCACCCACGCGGCGTCCCGCATATCGGCGTAGGCATCCCCGCGCCACAACGCCAGCCCGGCATCGAGCTCGCGCAACGCCAGGTACGGGTCACCCCGGTCCCGCGCCTGTCGCCCCGCCGTGGCGTGGCCGGTGAACCGCCACACGTCGAACTCGGCGCCGCTGCTGTCCAGCAGATAGCCCGGGGCGCGGGTGCGCAGCACCGTGGCCGGCGCCCGCGGCGCCCGGCCCGGCTCCAGCACCCGCCGCAGGTTGCTCACATAGGCCAGCAGCGACGCCGACGACGCCGGTGGTGGATCCCCCGCCCACAGCTCCTCCAGCAGCACATCCACCGCTACCGGCCGGCCCACCCGGCTCAGCAGCAGCCCGAACAGAGCCCGCTGCTTGGGCGGCCCCAGATCGACCAGCCGGCCGCCGACCACGGCCTCCACCGGGCCCAGCGCCCGAAACTCCACGCCCGCACTCGCTGCCCCACTGCGCTCCTGGTCCATAGCATCCCCAGGGTCGGGTCCGGTGTGAGCTGGGTGTCTCAGGGAGGAGGACGATCAGCTTTCGGTAAATACGTCCTGCTCAACCCCGATCGGGTGAGCTTGTGCGACTGATTCGCAGTGACCAAGCACTGCCGATTAAGGCGGGTGTGTCGGTGCCGCGCCCCGTGAACTCGACAAGACTGACATGGGTAAGGACTTGGGACGTCGGCCGCGTCGAGTTCACGGACAGCGCCCCCGGTCCGGGTCAGCCGAGCTCGCCGCTCCGGATGCCGCCGAGGAAGACCCGCCACCCGGCGGGGGTGAACGCCAGCACGGGCCCAACGGGGTCCTTGGAGTCCCGCATCGCGATTCGATCAGGCAACTCGGAGACCTCGACGCAGTCGGTCTGGTCTCCGTAGTCGCCGACGCTGCGGCTGCTCTTGCGCCATGCCGCTCTGGGCAAATCGGTCCGCTGCACGGTGCTCGCCTCGTTAGCTTTCGGTGGTCACAGGTCGGCGGCCAGCCGCTCGACGAGAGCTACCGAGTCGCACGGGCTCAGCGCCTGAGACCGCAGCCGGTCGAACACCAGCCTATACCCGTGAACCTCGGCCTCCTTGAGCATGTGCGCGGCGCGCACCGCGTTCTCTGTGTAGGCGATCGCCGGTTCACCGGGGTCGGCAAAGCCGAGCACGCTGAACGAGCCGTTGGTGCCCTGGTGCGCGCCGACCGAGACCGGCACCACCTGGAAGCACACCGACGGCAGCGCCGCCTGGCCAGGTGCCGCAGCTGGGCCCGGAGCACCTCCACCCCGCCGATCGGGCGGCGCAATACCGTCTCGTCCACGATGGCCACCAGCTCCAGGAGCGAGTCCTCGGTGAGCCGGCGCTGGCGGAACAGCCGCGACTGCACGTGATAGTCGAGCTCCGCCTTGGTGCGTTGCCGCGGGGAGCCGCGGAACACCGCCCGGGCGTAGTCGGCGGTCTGCAGCAGCCCGGGGACGAGGCCGAGCTGGTAGTCGTGCACCACCGCGGCGTCGGCCTCCAGCGCCGGGTATCCCGCGAGCTTCAGACCGTAGGCATGCCACCAGCCCTTCTGCCTGGCCTCCCGGGTCAGCTCGATGACCGTCATCGAGGTCGACGGGACGCACGTCACCGACGAAGGGACCGGGACGCGATGACCAGCACGATCGACGCCCGGTGGGCCGAGCTCGCGCCGGGGGCCGTCGCCCCGCTGGCCCCGCAGCACACCCGTCTGAGCAGCTCACCCGACGTCCTCCGGCTAATCGCGCAGCCCCACGCCAGCGAGGCGTACCTCATCCACGCCGGCCGCCCACGCGTTACCAGCACTGTCACCGGCCGCACCACAGCCGATCACGGGCTCGTGATCGCGGTGCACGACGGCCGGGGCTACGCGGAGTACGCCGGGGCTCGCGGCGATGGTGATCGAGTTCCTCGACACAGCCGAGCTGCCCGACAGCGGCCCGCATCATCATCTACGCGAGATCACCGATGATGAGTCACGACGTGAGTACACTCCGAGACACGAACGTCGGCACTACCGACAAGGCCGCGCATGCTGACGAACTACGTGAGGCGATGATCGCTGAATTGCGTGAGATGATGGCAAATGAAAGGCTGGCAAACATTGTCCGGACTGCGATTCCTTGATGATCCGCTCGTGTCGGTGTCGGGGCAGTTCCCGCTCAACCGGTGCGACTTCGCTCCACCAAGCGTCAGCGAACCACCGTCTGATCCGTCCGTCCGCCCGTTCTCGTTGCGGTGGCTCATCGACCTCGGCGTACCGTCAGCACCCACGTCGTACCGGTATTGCCCAGTACGTCAGATCGCGGTCGATGCCGTGACCGGCGAGCCGCGCCCTCCACTGTGCAAGCTGGACTGGACAACGAGAGAAAACAAGGACGGCGACGAGGGGCCGTCCAAGGATTACCACTGGGAAATCGTCCCGGACGATGACGATGACTGAGCCCATGACCGTTCTCGTGCTTGCAGCCGAAACTGACCGGACCGCCGACAGTGTGATCACCGGCTTGACCGAGCGGAACGTCCCGGTCATGCGTGTTGACACATCATGGTTTCCGCAGAACATGAGCCTGGACGCCGAGTTCCGCGACGGCCGTTGCAGCGGTGTCCTGCGCACGGCACACCACGAGGTCGACCTCGCCGCCACCGCCGTTTACCGGCCGCTGCAGTGGGCCGTCGCTGCACGGTGCGGCATCGCAGTTCCACGATCACTTGTCACCAACGACCCCGGGGCAGTGCGGCGATTCGCCGCGCAATCCCGCACCGGCGTCGTCGTCAAATCACTGACCGCAAATCTGCTCTACGAGGACAACACCTACAAGATGGGGTGGACGCGAAAACTGTCCGCCGACGACCTCGCTGACCTTCGCGGAATCGACGCCACCGCTCACCTTGTGCAGGATTGGGTGGAAAAGGCGTGGGAATGCCGTGCGGTCGTGGTCGGCGGCGAGGTGTTCGCCGTTGCCATTCATGCCGGGTCGGAGGCGGCGCGGATCGACTGGCGTTCTGACTACCCCGCGCTCTCCTACGAGGTGATCGACTTGCCGCCCAGTGTGGAGCAATCCCTGCGCGGCATCATGGATGAACTCGGCCTCGTCTACGGCGCGTTCGATCTTTCGGTGAGCAACGACGGCGGTTCAGAAGGATTCTGGTTCTTGGAGATCAATCCGGGCGGGCAGTACGGATTCCTGGAAGGGGCAACCGGTATTCCGGTCACCGGCAGCCTCGTCCGGTTCCTGGCGAAAGGAGTTGCCGCGTGACAGCCACAGTTTCTGAGTCCACCTGGAGAGAACTGGCGCGACGGCTTGCCGACGACATCAACACCGTGGGAAAGATGCATACCCCTCAGTGGCGGGCAGCTGTGCAGGAGGTGCCACGGCACGTGTTCGTGCCGCGTTACTACACCGATGATCAGCAGGGCCGCTCGCGGCGCTGGACCCTGCACGAACCCGAGGATCCGGACAGTGTCCGGCGCTGGCTGGAGCTGGTGTACTCCCGGACAACATTGGTGACGCAGGTAGCGGACTTCGCCGACCGGGGTACGCAGGCGGCGGTGTCCAGCTCGACCAAGCCCGACCTCATGATCCGCATGCTCGAGGCGCTCGACGTCACCGACGGCATGCGCGTGCTCGAGATCGGCACCGGCACCGGATACAACGCCGCCCTGCTGTCCCACCGCCTCGGCGCTGCGAACGTCCACTCCGTCGACGTCGACCCCCACCTCGTCGACGACGCCCGTGACCGGCTCACGCAGCTCGGCTACACCGCCGCCACCCTGGCCGCCGCCGACGGCATTGAGGGCCTGCCCGAGCACGCCCCCTACGACCGGATCATCGCCACCTGCGCGCTGTTCGCCGTGCCAGCCGCGTGGATCAACCAGCTCCAGCCCGGCGGGCTCGCGCTCGTGCACATCGAAGGCCCCCTCGGCGCCGGGAATCTCCTCGCCCTGCGCCACGTCGCCCCCGACACCGTGCAGGGCCGGTTCCTGCCCTGGTGGGGCTGCTTCATGCGCCGCCGCGACACCGCAGGCCCGAGCGTCGGCACCCCGCGCCCCCGCCGCACCCACGCCGCGCCGACCACTCGCACCACGACCGTCGCCCCCGCCCAGCTCGACGGCGGCGCCCGGTTCCCCTTCCTCGCCCAGCTCCACCTCCCGCATGGAGTCTTGCGCAGCATATGGCGCCGTGAATCCGCCCACGGAGACGACGGCGCCACCGTCACCGAACTCCGCGCCCCGGACGGGTCGTGGGCCGAGGTCACCCGCGAACCGGACCCCGAAGCCCGGTACCGCGTGCGCGAGGCTGGGCCCACGCCGCTGTGGGCGCACGTCGAGACCGCATGGGAGCAGTGGGCCGACCTCGGCTCCCCCCAGTGGCACGAGTTCGGGCTCACCGCCACCCCCACCCGGCACACCGTCTGGTTCGGGGCCCCGGACGGCCCGAGCTGGCCGCTACCCATCCCCGGCGACACCGCAGAGCCCAGCGCGCCCGGATGATGCGCCACACCTGGTGCGGGCCGCCTTCGGTGACGTGGTGCACGCCGTGATCATGAGCGAGGGTGACCTCCGCCCAGGAGCCGTCCCCGGTGGTGATCGAGGTGGCGGTGGGCTGCCCGTCCTCGAAGCGGCAGTAGCCCAGCGAGATGCGGGTGCCGAGGTCGAAGCTGGCCAGAAACCACACGACCAGTGATTCCCATCAATTAGAATATATTCCAATCTACGCGTCGCGTCAACGGCTGGCGCGTATGAGTTCGGCTGCGTGCTCGTCGAAGAGGGCGACCGCCGCCAGCGCGTCGAAGATCTCCACATAGACGGCCACGTCGCGGGGGTCGTCGTGGTACAGCTCCGCGGCAAAGGTCTCCACGACCACCAGCTGCTCGCCGGTGTCGGCGAAGTCATAGATCGTGAACGCGTTCAGGCGTGGCGGGCCCGAGGCCGCTGACGGCAGCACCCCTAGCCGCACCCGCCGAGCGAGGACGGCGTCGACCAGCTGCTCACGTTGCCCGGGCCACAGCCGGCCGTCACCAAGCGGCGACCACGCCAGCGCCGCCTCCGCCACGATCAGCTCGACCCGCAGATCGGGCGCCCGCCCCAGGATCTGCTGGCGGGCGATGCGCGCGGTCACCGCCGTATCCAGGTCTCGTTGCCCAGACACATCGGCCATTCCCAGCACGGCGGTGGCGTACGCGGTTGTCTGCAGCAGCCCCGGCACGAGCGCGGGTTGGAACTCCCGGATACGCGCCGCACGCTGCTCCCAGCGCGCCACCCGCGTCTGCTTGGCGGTCAGCCCGGCGCGGTGCTCCCGCCGCCACGTGGACGCCTCGGTCAGCGCGGTCTTGGCCAGTTCGTGTAACTGGACGCGGGTCTGGTCGTCCACACCGCAGGCGCGGGCCCACCCGTCCACGTGGTCCACCCGGGCCGACTGCGCACCCGTCTCTATCTTGGAGATCTTGCCCTGCGAGATGCCCGCGGAGCGGGCCAGTTCCGTCGTGGTCAGCCCAGCGTCCAGCCGCAATTGTTTGAGCCGCGCAGCCAGCGATCGCCGCACACTGGGGGGCGGGGGATGCTGATCCAGTGGGTTGCTAGGCAGAGCCGCCGGCTTCCAGACCCGGGGCCGTCAGGCGACAGCTACAACGTCGACCTCGCTGAGGTCGGTGCCTGCGGCCCACGCGACGTCCCGAACACCACGCGCTTCGTCCACCTCACCGGTGGTCATGCGCCGCAGCTGGGTCAGCTCCCCGGCGTCGTCGTAGATCAGCCGCACTCCCACCCGGTTATCCAGCAACCAGAAGTCATCCGCACGAGCCAACTCGGGGTGCAGTCCGGCATCGGCCACCCGCACCCGCTCCCCGGCGGGCCCGCTGTGCACCTTCTGCAACGCCAACTCGAACCGCACGTAGTCGGTCATCGGATGGCTCACCAGGAATCCGCATTGAGCTTCGTCAGCGCCACGACCCACCTCCGCAGTATTCCAACATTATTCCGCTTCGTCAGTATCAAGGTGTCAGCCAGCGGTGACAAGACATCCGCAGCGTCGAACTGCGGCGGTGCCTCGCGGCTGAGCGCCTACCTGCGCTGGGAGTTCGCCTCGCAGACGGCCACGAACGTGTCGGCCGGTCTTCACCCGCATGCAACGCGCCGCCCTGGACCGGGCTGCCAGCCGGGCGGTGCTCGACGGGCTCGCGGCCCGCTTCGCCGCCCGCTGACAGCGCGGCAGGGCGGCTGCTGGTCATGCGCTCTGCTGAGTGCGCTGCCGGTGCAGCCACCGCTGCCCGGCCAGGTGGACCTCGGCGAGATCGGTCCAGCCCGAGGGCGATACCGGGATCGTGTCCAGCACGCCCGCCATCCCGTGGTCGCCCACCTGCTGAGCACCCAGCACGTAGGCCACCGGATCACCGCGCCGCCAGCGGATCGTGTACCTGCCCTCCAGGCGCACCCACCCGACCAGCGCGACTTTGGGCGTAGCTCCACCGCGGCTCATGATCGCACCGCCTGGGCGTGCGTACGGTGACGACATTGGATGTGTTCGAGCGCGTCGCCGACGGGCTGGGCATGCCGGACGAGGCACGTCTGCTGCTGGGATTGGCCCCGCTGCATCCGGCCGGGTTAGATCATCTGGGGCCGTCTGGCCGGGCCGAGGTGATTGCGGTCTACCCCTTGCAGCAGGCGGCCACTGCCGACATTCATGCTGGAGTGCGAAACGCACGTGAGGTCGAGATCCTTGCGGTGCGAGGGTTGGGCATCATTGGGCTGAACGATTCGCTGCTACGCCCAGCGGTGGCGAAGACGTCGCCGTACACGGTTCGGGTACTGCTGCTCGATCCCGAATCGCAGGCCGCGCACCGGCGGGCGGAGGAGATCGGTGAGTCGTTCGAGTCCTTCGCTGGGGGTGTGCGGCTGGCCGTGGCGCGGCTGCGGGAGCTGGCCGAGCAGACCGAGGCAACCGTGGAGGTGTATCTGTATGACCTGTTGCCGACGTGGCGGGTGATCGCGCTGGACGGCACCTTGTTCGTCTCGGCGTTCGGCGAGGCCACCGAGGGCCATACCTCGCCCATGTACAAGATCAGCCCTACCGTGTCCGCTGGGGCGTTGCACCGAGGGTTCCGCCGGTTCATCGACGAACTCCGGCGCACCTCGCGTCGGGTGATCTGACAAGCTCGGTCAGGTGGGGATCGAGGCCGAGCTCAAGGCACGACTTCGCGATCCGGCGCGGGTGCGGGAGTTGCTGCGTCAGCGGGCCGTGGAGGAAGTCGCGGTCTACTCCGACACCTATTTCGACACCCCGGACCGGGCATTGACCCGCGACGGCCGGGAGCTGCGGGTGCGCGTCATCCACACCGGCACCACCGACAGCACAGTGCTGACCTACAAGGGTCCCGCGGTCGATGAGGCCAGCGGCTCCAAGCCGGAAACCGAGACGACGGCCGCCGACGCCGGTGCGCTGCGGGCCATCCTGGCCGGACTGGGGTTCGACGTGCTCATCGCGTTCGAGAAGCACTGCTCGAACTATCGTTTTGCCGCCAACGGCAGAGCACTGCTCGCAACGCTTGTGCATGTGCCCGAGCTTGACCAGATGTACGTGGAGGTCGAGTCCATCGTGGGCACCGAGGCGGAGGTTGGCACGATCCGGGCGGTCCTCGGTGAGCTGGGAATCCAGCGCGCCGACGAGACTACCGAGACCTACGCTGACGCCGTGGCAGCCCGACGCCCGTAACTCTTTTCAGCGCCCTGACCGCAGCTCGGCTCGCGCCCGGTCGATCAACGGCACGGCCTCGGCACCTTAGCGGTCGACGGAGCATCCTGAAACACTCGACACTACCCGCGCAGCGATTGTGCGCGTCGTGAACTCGACACCACCGACGTCCGCAGTCCTTCCCCAGGTCGGTCACGTCGAGTTCACGGGCGCGGCACCGACACACGTCCGGCTATCGCCCTGGAGTCGACTCAAACCCCACAGTTGACTCGATCATGACGACCGTGCCGTCTAACGTGATCGGCGTCCAATGCCGGGCAGCTGGCTAGGGGCGCGAGATCGATCGGGCCTCGCACATTAACCTGCAGTTCGGTCGTGACCGGTGGCGCGTCGCGGAGAAAAGCGAGACCGTCGACCGCGTCAGAGTCGGTCAGGTCGAGCCGCGCATCTCGGAGGTGCTGCAAGGTGCCCAGGTGGGGTACGTGCTCCACCCTCTCGACCCGGAGCCTTCCACTGTCCAGAGGTGCGTCTCGCAACACGGCGGCGGCGTAGTCACGGGGGTCGAAGTAGCGCCACACCTGCGCGAAGGCACGCTGCACTGCGCCGCGCGGGTCGGGCGCCCACCGGGCGAGCAGCCTGAGCGCCTCGGGGCCACCGATCAGGGCGGCGGTCTTCACCGACGCCGCGGCCGAGGCGTCGGTCAGCCCGTCCAGCGTGGAGGGCAGCCGTCGCAGCACCCGGCCGCCGGCCAGCGCCAGTGAGCGGGTCTCGTTCTGCCCACGCGGCGGCACCAGCGCGTCGACCGCTGCCTCGACTCGGCTGGTGACCTCGGGGTCGACCACCTGCGCGGTATCCAGGCAGGCGGCGGCCAGCAGGCGCAGCCGTCGGCAGTGTTTCGGTTCGGCCTCGGCCCGGTCCAGGACACCGCGCAGCAGCGCCGCCCGGCGCTCCGGGGTGGCGTGGCCGACCGCCAATCACGATGGTCTCCTCCGGAGACCCGTGAGTGGCGATGCGAGTCATAGCTCGCATCGCCACTCACGGGGATAATCCAGGTGTCGTAGAGCGACAGCGGGCGTTCGTGGGGAGTGATGCCTCGTGCTGCAGCAGGGGCCCATGCTGCACCGAACGATCGTTGTGGTCGACGTCGCAGGCTTCGCCGACCCGGCCAGGACCATGGTCCACCAGCTCGCCGTGCACGAGGGCCTGTATCACGTGCTGCGGGGTGCATTTACCGAAGCCGGAGTCGACCTGGATACCTGTACGGTGGAGGACCGCGGCGATGGGGCAGTGATTTTGGTGCCGCCGGGGGTGGCCAAGAGTAAGCTGGCCGATCAGCTACCGAGCAGACTGATTGCGGGGCTGCGCCGGCACAACGCGGTTCACGCCGCCGAGGCGGCAGTACAACTCCGAGTCGTGTTCCACGCCGGTGAGGTGTACCAGGACGGGCATGGCGCGGTGAGCCAGGCGGTCAATCTCGCATTTCGCATCCTGGAGGCACCGGAGGCGAAATCGGCGTTGAAGTCGTCGGCTGGTGTGCTCGCGCTCATCGCCTCCGATACCTTCTACCACGATGTGATCGTTCACGACCCGGCGGCTGACCCAGGCTCGTACCGGCGGATCCCGGTTTCGGTCAAGGAGACCTCGACCCTGGCATGGCTATGTCTGCCCGACCGCGCAGCGGCGCCGCGCGTGCTCGACCTGCTGCCCGCGGAAGAGCTGCAGCGCTTGCGTGAATGGTTGGCCCAGATCACTATCCCGCAACTCCCGATGCTGGTGCATCGAGCGGCAGGCCCCGGTGTGCCCCCCGCCTGGAGTGTTGCCAGCGCGTGGGAAGCATTCTCGCACCTGACGGAATTCAACGCCGGGGCCGACGGGTTCCCGCCGGCGCTGATGTTTGTCGAACTCGTGGCGCGTCAGGTCGGTGGCGACGTGAGTGCCACACTGACGGAATGGAACAACGATCAGGCGCGTCGTCTTCGACTCGAACCTCAGTTGCGGGCGCGGCGGGCGGCAGATGCTTCGCTGGTTCCGGTCGGCTCCCGGCTGCACCTGATGATCGTCGTGGAGCCCGATGGGATCGACCCCAACCGGTACCTGCTGTCGCACTGGCGGCAGGACGATCCCGCGGAGTGGCCGCCGGCCCGCGGTGACACTCGGATGGTCACGTTCGACGAGCTCGAGCGGTGCGTCGACGACCTGGTGGTGAGCGCCGAGCGGGCGTGGTCCGGGCACGCGGGCGCGGTGGCGTTGGAGTTCGTGCTGCCGCGCGCGTTGCTGAACCTGCCAGTCCATCTCTGGCACAAGGAGCACGATTCGGCAGATCCCCGTCCGCTGTGCCTGGACTACCCGATCGTGGTGCGCTCGCTCGAACGCATGCGGTCGTCGCAGTGGCACCGAATGTGGCATCAACGCTGGCAGGTACTGATGACGGATCCGTCGGCGGAACGAGTTCACTTCGGGCAGCCGGCGGACACCGAGAGACGCCATCGGATCGACGCTGTCCTGAGCGATCCGCGGTGGGTGCTGATGGTGCTCACCGCGGCGCCGCCCAGCCAGCCGCGGGCGGGCGCGGACGAGCTGGCCGCGGCGCTGCGCTCGGGACTGCCAGCACTCGTATGGCATCCCCAGGCGTCTTCGGACGATCTTCGGGAGGTCGTCACCTGGCTCATCGACGGCGGCCGTTTGGGTGATCTGCCTGGGCGGGCACAGGCCTCGCGGCAGGCTGTCTTCCGAGCGTCGGGCGCACCGTTCGATCTGACTATCGCACGCGATGTGGTGGTATTATGGGACGATCCGCATCGTTTAGTGGTCCTTGATCAACCGCCGGGCCAGCCACAGCCAAAGGGGGACGTCGCGGATGAGTGTGAACGAGCCTTCTGACGAGGTGGCGCCGGATAGGCGTTCACCTCGCTTCGATACGCCCGACTGGTGGGTTTACCGTGGCACCGGCCGGCCGTTGTATGACATTCCGCTGACCGATCTCGTTCCCCCCGCGCCGCCGTGGCGGAACTTTCGCGGCGGCCCACTGCTTGCGCGCGACGTGCCTCCCGAGGACGATGGTGAGGCGGAACGCCGGCTCGGCTCGGAATATCACCTGTCCGAGCGGGACGTGGATCCGCATGAAGTGGACATGGTCAATGCCGCGCTGTACCTGCGCCGCCCGTTGCTGGTCACGGGGCGTCCCGGCACCGGCAAGACGATTCTGGCCTTTCGGATTGCCCGGGAATTGCGACTGGGCCGGGTGCTGCGGTGGCCGATCACCAGCCATATCACGCTGAAATCGGGCCAGTATGGTTATGACGCTATCGGGCGTGCAGTGGCCGCCGGAACAAGGCAGGCGGTGGCCAGCCGGGGCGGGAATGTCGGCAGCCAGGCGGTGGGCTCGGCCGCCGATCCGGTGGATCAGGAGCCGCCAATAGGCGAGTTCGTGCGGCTCGGCCCGTTGGGAACGGCGTTCCTGCCCAGCAGGCTGCCTCGCGTGCTGCTCATCGACGAGCTGGACAAGAGTGAGGCGGACTTGCCGAACGACTTGTTGAGCATCTTTGAGGACGGGGAGTTCACCATCCCGGAGCTGGCGCGGGTGCGCAACCGCTCCGCCGAGGTGTCCGTGTTCACCGACGACCCGGAGGCAACGGCCACCATTGTCGGTGGTCGAGTGCAGTGCCACGCCTTCCCGATGATCGTGATCACCAGCAACGGGGAGCGGGACTTCCCGCCTGCCTTCCTGCGTCGGTGTCTCCGGCTGGAGACACGTGCGCCTAATGTCGACCAGCTCGCCGCGATGGTGGCCTCCCACCTGGTGGACGCGGATGGCGAGCACCGGCTGCGGCTGGTCCAGGAGTTCGTGAACCGAAGCGCGGCGAGTGGCGGCTTGCCTGCCGACAAGCTGTTGGACGCGGTGTATCTGGCGACCTCGGGTGCGTATCGCGAAAACGACGAGTCGTGGCCGCGGCTGGTGGATGCGTTGTGGCGGCAGCTGACGTCTGTGGTGCCGTGACGTGGGCAGCCCGGCTGGCGATGACCTCACGTGGACTGAGGTGGCGGACGCTGTCTGGCTGACGTCGGTCACCCAGGGCGCTTGGCGCAGACACCCTGCGACGGAGCGCACGGCGCGGGACTGGGAGCAGCCGCCCGCCAGGGCAGACACCCCTGCTCCCGACGTCCCTGCGGAAAGCGGACCCGACGACCGTCACTCTGCGGGGCCCGTGCCGCACGCCCCGCGTCAGGGGGACGGCCGGCGTGCCCACCGCGATACGGGTGATCGCCGTGCCGACGAGGCGCCACGCCTCCTGTCGGCCAATCTTGGTAGTGTCCCGCAGTCCGCTGCGCCAAGCCTTGCTGGCTCAGCGGGCGTCGTCCGTGCTCTTCGCCCGCTCAAACGAAAGGTGCTGTCCTGGCATGAGGATGAGATCATCCTCGATGAGGACGCCACCGCCGAGCAGGCTGTCCGGGCCGGACTGTGGCTGCCGGTGACCAAGCCGGGCACGGCGCGGGGGCTTGACCTGACCCTGGTGGTGGACGCCAGCCCGTCGATGGCGTTGTGGCAGTCGACTGTCACCGCGTTCGTCGCGCTGTCGGAACAGCTCGGCGCGTTTCGCACGATCCAGCTCCGGCTGCTCGACACCCGCGAACCGGCAGAAGGGTCGCCTGCCACGCCGGTGTTGCGCGGTGGCACTCCGGCAACGCCACCCCGCAGTCCCGCCGAGCTGCTGGACTCGTCCGGCCGGCGGATCCTCCTGGTGTTGACCGACGGCGTCGGCCAGTGCTGGCGGCAGGATCTGGTCTCCCCGTTGCTCGCCCAATGGGGCGGGTCGATGCCAGTGGCCGTGGTCCATCTGCTGCCGCAGCGGCTCTGGGGACGCGGTGGGCTGGCCCTGCATCGTGCCCGGCTGGCTGTGCCCGGCCCGCTGAGACCCAATCGGCGGTGGGGGCTGGAGCTGTCGGACGCCTGGCTGGAGCCCGACCCCGCCGCGGCAGTGCCGGCTGGAGTCATACCGGTGCCTGTCTTGGAGGTGGAGGCGCGCTGGTTGGGCTGGTGGGCTCGGTTGGTCACCGGGGGCTGCCGGGATCCGGCCGACGCCACCGTGCTGCTGGCTGGTGACCACGCTCGGGGGGCGGTGTCATCCCAGGGTGGGTCTCACGGCTCGACCGGCGGCGAGCTGTCGGCCGATGAGCAGGTACGGAATTTCCTCAGGGTGGCCTCACCTGCGGCCTTCCGGCTCGCCACGCTGCTGGCCGCCGTGCCGGTCAGCCTGCCGGTGGCCCGGCTCGTGCAGGCCGAGTTCGTTCCCGAGTCCGGACCTGATCACGTGGCCGAGGTCTTCACCAGCGGACTCCTGCGCCCGCCCGACACCGCCGACGAGCGCGCCTGGGACACGATCACCTTCGACGTCCTCGATCCAGTGCGTGAGGTGCTGCTCAGCGGGGCCCGGCGCGCGGAGACCGCGCACGTCGTGCGCCTGGTCACCGAGCATCTCGGTGACCAGATCAGCGGGCTACGCCACTTCCGGGGCGCGCTGGACGCTCCGGACAGCACCCCAGACCCCGAGCTCACCGCCGAGACGGCTCACCTCGTCGCGATCGAGCGCACAGTCATGCGCGCCCTCAGCGGCCCGTACCTGTCCCGCGCCAGTCGGCTGCTGCACTCCACCGAACGTGATCATTCATCCATCAGCTCTGCCTCCGCAAGTCTCGCTAGTGCGGGTACGAGCGATGCTGACACAATGGCCGCCGTGACCGATCGCACGGACCTGGCGAGTAAAGCGACTCGCCAGGTGGCGCCTGTCCTCGACTCGCCAGCCAACGACGCTGAGCCCCTAGGTGAGACAGCCGCTGTCGACATTTCCCCCGCAACGCATCTGGGCCCGCTGACCGAGTTCGCGTCGGTAGCCCCACGCGAGAGGCAAGCGGGTGACGTTCCGCCCGTCTGGGGCAGTGTGCCGCCGCGCAATCCGAACTTCACCGGACGGGCAGAGCTGCTCGACCGGTTGGGTGAACGCTTGACCGCCGGTGGCACCACCGCCGTCCTGCCAGCGGCACTGCACGGCATGGGCGGCATCGGCAAGACTCAAATGGCTGTGGAGTACATCTACCGGCACCTGCACGACTACGACGTCATCTGGTGGATCCAAGCCACGCAGCAGGCCCAGATCCGGGCCGGGCTCACCGAGCTGGCCCAGCGTCTGCGTCTGCCGGGGAGTTCCGAGGCGCACACTGCCGTGCCCGCGGTGCAGGAAGCCCTGCGGGTCGGTCGGCCCTACCGCAGGTGGCTCCTGGTCTTCGACTCCGCGGAAAGCCCGGAGACGGTGCGCCCGTTCTTCCCGGCCAATGGGCCCGGCGAAATCTTGATCACGTCGCGGAACCCGGATTGGGCCGGAATCTCCCGTCCGCTCGAGGTCGCCGTGTTCAAACGGGAGGAGTCCAAGGAACTGCTCAGGCGCCGCGGCCCGGAGGTCGACGACGAGGACGCCGACCGGTTAGCCGCGACGTTGGGCGATCTGCCCCTCGCTATCGAGCAAGCCGCCGCCTGGTTGGCCGAGACCGGGATGCCGGTGGGCGAGTACCTGCTACTCTTCGATGAGAAGGTTGCAGAGATCCTCGACACGTCAACACCCACAGACTACGAAGTGTCGGTTGCGGCAGCCTGGAACGTCTCCTTTGACCAGCTGCGTACCCGGAATCCAGCCGCGCACCAACTCCTCCAGGTGTGCGCGTTCTTTGCCCCAGAACCAATCCCACGGAGCCTGTTCACCGGTGTCCGTGGCGTTTCGATCTCGCCAGAGCTGGATGCGGCATTACGAGACCCGATGCAGCTCAGCCGCGCTATACGTGATATTAACCGGTACGGTTTGGCAAAGATCGACCACCGACATGACACCTTGCAGCTGCATCGGCTTGTGCAATTGGTGCTCCGCAACCGCATGACGCCGCAGCGTTGGGCGCAGATGTGCCATGGCGCGCACCTCCTGCTTGCAAACCTCGACCCGAATGATCCGGCCCCGTCGAAACAGTGGCCGCAGTACCAGGCCGTGCTGCCGCACGCCTACGCAGCACAGGTAATCGAATGCGACGACCCTTGGGTACGTAACCTCGTCGCCAACCTGATGAGGTTCCTGTACTTCTGGGGTGACCACGAGGAGGCCGCTAGGCTTGCTAGTCAGGCAGTCGATGTATGGTCGGAAAAGCTCGGCGAGGCCGATCAGCAGACGCTCCAAGCGGCCAGGAGCATGGGCTTCTACCTTTGGACGCTCGGCCGGTATGCTGAGGCGGCAAAGGTCAACCAACACACCATGGAACTGCACCGTCAGGTGTACGGTGAGAACAGCGAGGAAACAGCCATCGCGGAATTCGCTGTCGCGAACGACCTGAATGGTCGGGGTGATTTCATTGCTGCACTGAACCTGAATGAACAGATCTACCAGAAAGTCAAGGGGTTGTTTGGCGATGACGATCCGACAACCCTGCATGCCGCGCACGAGCTGGTCGTGAGTCTGGGGCTCGCCGGAGAATACCGCAGGGGACGGGAGCTATGTGAGGACACCTATCGGCGCCGAGTAGACGTGCTCGGCTACGACAACCCGCGCACCATGAGCACCCTCAATGCATTGATCTTGGCCCGCCGCGAGGCGGGCGACTACGTGTGGGCACGTGTTGAGCAGGAAAAGCTCGCTGAACGATCGTCCGACCTCCTCGGTGCGGATAGTGCCACTACTCTGCGGCGTTTCCACCATCTGTCCGTAGCCAGGCGCAAGGACGGCGACCACGAAGGCGCCCTAGAGCTGTCTGCCCAGATACTGAAGCGCTTCCACCTACGTTACGGGGAAAACCATCCGAACGCGATGGCCTGCGCCCTCGCGCAGTCAATCAACATGAGACACGCTGGCGAGTTGGGGGCAGCTCGTGAGTTCGGTGAGCAGACCTTTGACCGGTATCGCCAGAGTCTGGGTGAGCACCATCCACACACCCTGTCCGCGCTCCTCGACCTGGCGGTGGCGCTACGCCTGCTCGGCGATGCTGCGGGTGCACGGCAACTCGATGAGCGGTCGCTCGAGCAGTTTCGGGCGACGCTCGGTCCGGATCATCCGCACGCCATCGTCAGTGCGATCAACCTGGCAAGCGACCTCGCAGCGCTGGGTGAGACCGAGGCAGCCCTGGCGCTCAACACTGAGGCGCTGGACCGATCCAACCGCGTGCTGGGCACTGAGCATCCCACGACACTTGCGGCCCTCGCGAACCTTGTCCTTGATCTGCGCACCCTTGGTCGCACGCAGGAGGCGGAGACGAAGTATGCGGAAGTTCTGACCAAGTACCGCAACGTGCTGGGCGACGCCCATCCGGCCACCAGGGCTACAGCCAGCGGGGTACGGGCCGACTGTGACATCGACCCACTGCCACTGTGATTGACGTCGTACTAATACGCGAACCGGCCGATCCAAGCGGCGAGGTCTTCGGGGGCTGGCACGGTGTGCGTGCGGCCTCGAATCCTCCGGTGCACTGCGCGGACCACTTCCGGGTAGTGCAGTAGTGCCCGTGCAGCCGACGTAACGCCTTGCCCGGACAGGGCGAGACCCAAGCCGACCAAGGCAGCCGGGCGGTCCGCATCGGCGGCCAGTTCAGCGCGGTAGCCGCGAGCAGCATCGATGAATCGCCCACTGGCATAGGCGAAGTCAGCCGCCGTGGCCCCGGGCACGCTCGACCAGATTCGGGACAGCGCGTCCCGACCGTCCGAGGGGTCGGCGACGCTGAGTCGGATCAGATCAGTTCGTGCGGGTGACCAGGAACCGTCCGGCACCGGCGTGGGCGGTCGATCGGTGACGGGACAGGTTGTCGCTGGCCGATCATGTCCGGCCAGCCAGCCGTCCGCCAAGTCCGCCACTGTTCCGGGATCTGGCCGCAGGTAGCTGATCCGCCAGCCGGCGTAGTGATCGGCGCCAACTACCGCGACCAGACCGGCCAGGTCGGCGGGCACCGGCTCGTCTTGCCAGGGGCCCAGCCGTTCGGCGATGCCGTCCACGAATCGGCGTCCGGCCGGAGTGAGGACCGGATCATCCCGCAACACACAGAGAACGCCCCACGTCTGCTTGCGCCAGTACGCGAACTCGAACGCGGCCCTGCGATCCGGAGTCCTGGTGTCAGCGCGGGCAAGTGCTCGCCAGAACGCGGTGACGCCGAAGAAGGCGTACACGCCCTGTAGCACGCCGCCGATCGGGCGCGGATCGTCCCGCCACGGTGTGTAGAACCGCTCGCGCGGATCTTCTTCGTGTAGCCGGGTCAGGTGCAGCAGGCCGCCAAGACGGATGTGGTGGAACTCGTGGACGAGCGTGGCGGCCAAATAGGCAGCGTCTGACGGTCGGGCGATAATGGCGCTGCCAAATGCCTCACCGGTGGAGGCACTCGGCATCCGGAACGGAACTGCCGGACGGGGCACCAGCGAGTCAAGCCCCGCTGGGAGGGCGTCAGCGATGTCGGGAAGGTGGTGGACAATCAAGTGCCAGGCTTGATCGAGCAGTGCGCGCCAAGCGGCCGCCTCGGCGGAGTCAAGCCGTTGTGGTGGCACCGGTTCATACAGACCCCGGTACGGGTCAAGGTCATCGAGGCGCAGCGAAAGAACATGCTCGCCGACCCGTATCGTCAGCCGTTGTATGCCCCACCATCCCGGAGCGTCCACCGTCAGAGCGGGTGGCAGTTGCACACTCCCGACTTCGTTGCCGACTTGCACCTGGCCACGTTCGCCGCGCACCTCGGCCACCGCCCACGGCGAGTCGGTGACCAACTGAGCCAGACCCAGGGTAGGCAGCATGGCCCCGCCGTTCCAGAGCGGTATGTAGGTGTGAAAGTCAAGCCCCGCGTGGATCGCGGCCGCAGCGGCCAGCGCGTGCAGGTGTCCGACATGCATCCACATCGGGCACACTCCACTGATTCGGTTGCGGAGTAGACGCGCGGTGTAACCGGCCCAGGCACCGGTATAGGGATGGGCGAGTATCAGATCAAGTGCACTGGGTGTTTTCTTCTGGATACGAGCCAGCAACTCCCAGGCATCCTCCCATGATGGTAGCGGACCGAACAGCTCTGGAATCTTTGTGGTCTCCTCCGCCAGGGCCCTCAGCAGGAGCAGCCTCCTGCTTCGCTCCGCGCGCCGCAACCGCAGCACCAGACCACCGCCACCCTTACCACGGGCCAGGTTGTCAAAATCTGCCCAGGACAGGCGGTGGAGTGCGAAGCCATCGCTTGCGGCGTAATCCTCCATAGGCAGGACACTCCCCTCAGCGGCCAGCGATGCACTGGCACGGCAAGCAGGTGGTTCGAACAAGGTGCACCGGTGCTGCACAGCACCGGTCAGTCGACCGAGGGCGGGTCGCTGCCGCTAGCGGTCACCTGTGGGTGCTCAGTCTGTTGCATCACATGCCGCAGCGCCTGCCTGAGCACCGTGTCATCCGATTCCCGCAGCGCCGTCATCGAAACCGCGCTGAGGTCGATCAACTCGGATTCCATGTCGGCTGAGAATGTGTCCATGGTGTAGATACCCCTTTGGCACGGCGTTGGCCGTAGCTATCTAACAAGGATGCTGCGACTGATGGTAGCCACTGTTGACCGGCGGACTGAACAGTTGGGTGAAGATGTGGAGCGGCGTCTTCGCGACTTCTCAGCCGAGGCGGATGACGGCGCGCTGGACGGATTTGGACACACCAACATGATCAGCCCTCCCAGAGCAAGATCAAGAAGATCCGCCGAGTTCGCGCAGCCCACGATCGATCACGGGGAGTGACTGCTGAACAGCTGTCAGCGGTCAGACCACGTCAATCCCATGATGCCCTATCCGCATGGAGTTCAGGAAGGGCGCGGGAAGGATGCGGGATGGGAGCGCCACGGCCGACACCCGCAACCAGCTCGAAACCGACCCGGGGTAGCACGTCGGCGTCGAGCTGGTTGCGGGTGTCGATCACGATGCGGCGCTCGGCCAGCCCACCCCAGTCCGGCAGCGGGAACTCGGGCCCATCAGGGCGGCGGCGCTGGAGGCGATCTTGAGCGGGTCGTCGGTGACCTGCAGATCATCGGTCACGCCGGGCACCGCCGCAAAGAATCATCGGCTAGCGCAGTGCCAGCGGCGGATGTGGCCAGCTGGTTGAGCGAGCTAGCCCGAGCCTTGGAGTATCGTGAGAAATCACTTGCCGCCCACCGGGCAGGCTCGCGTGCAGTTCACGGTCGATCAGGAGCGGGCCGCCGGGCTCCACAGCATCCTCTCCGTCCTCGTAGTCCTCGTCAGATGAGGTGATCAGGTTGGCGCACCAGGCGCAGCGCGGTAGTGGCAGGCTGGTTTCCTCCAGTGCGCGGCGCCGCTCGTTCAGTTTCCTCTGCTCGATTGCGAGACGTCGGTACTGCTGATCCAGCGCCTGAACAGTCCAGGAGCTGCCCACCAGTGTGCCGAGGCACAGCAGCAGCAGCACGACGGTGCCAGCGACCCAGACGGTGGTCATCGTGATCCCTTTCCGCGTGGAACAGGTTGTTCTCGTCACCGTGCCGGATGGTGAGGTCGCGGAAAAGGGATTTGTACCGGCAGCGAACCGGTATTTATGCACACTCAGCGGGCGCGTCGGCGGAGCCCGTCGATGTCGATCACGATGACCGTGCGGCGCTGGGTCCGTATGTAGCCGCGAGCACGGAGCGTCCGAAAGGCTTTGGCCACGGCTTCTCGTGACGCGCCGACCCAGCTGGCGAGCTCGTCCTGGGTGAACGGCAGGGTGATCCTGATACCTGACTCGGTCGGCTCGCCGAAGCGGTCGACCAGCTCGACCAAGCGGCGGGCGACCCGGCTCAGGGTGTCGTAAACGCCGAACTCGACCCGTTTGCGGTCCGCGTCGCGCAGCCGACCGGTGAGGATACGCATCAGCAGCCACATTGTTCGGGGGTGGGCCTGCAGAAAGGCGGTGAACTCTCGCAATCCCATGGTCAGGACCTCGATAGGTTCCAGAGATCTGATTGACGCCGAGTGTGGCTGCTCGTCGATCGCTGCCAGCTCGCCCAGCAAGGCCCCTGGCCCGCGGACCGCAAAAACCACCTCGGTGCCGTCCTCAGCGGAGGAGAAGACCTTGACCCGGCCCGAGATCACCACGACCACTGTGTCGGAGCGGGTGCCCTCAATGAACAGTGGCGTGCCGGCTGGCAGTCGACGTGGGCGGCCGTGTCGGGCGAGGTCGGCCCATTCTTGCTCGGTCAGCTCCGCACCGAACTCCCGCACCCGGGTAGCGTCATGTTCCACTGGGTCCTCCCTCAAGGCCATACCGGACACGCTGCCAGCCACCTCACCGGCGCCATCAGCACCATCACGGAGGATGATCGGCGCGCTCCAGGCCCGTCCAGATGACGTCCATCAGTCGGCTGACCAGGGCTTCCGGGGTCTCCTCGGGGTGTTCGAGCCCCCAGTCGGACAGCGCCTCGGCGGCCCCGACCACCGCGTGCGCCAGCGGCATCGCCCGGGCGCGGGCATCCTCATCCGACGAGCGGGCCAGCAGCCCCGCGACCATGACGATGATCCGCTCGCGCGCCCTGGCGATCTCCCCGGCGAACGAGCCGTGCACCCGCGCCTGGCGGTAGAGCACGATCCAGCCGTCGCGGTACCCGGTGACGAACTCGAAGAAGGCCAGCAGGCCACGGCGCAGCCGCTCGTCGAGGGGGACGAGCCCGCCGGGCACCGCAGCGCTGATCACCTCCATCAGCCGCAGCGCCTCCCGGCGGATGCACGCGGTGAACAGGTCGTCCTTGGAGCCGAGGTAGGCGTAGATCATCGGCTTGGAGACCCCGGCGGCCTCAGCGATGTCGTCCATCGAGGCCGCGTGGAAACCGCGCCGGGAGAACACCACGGTGGCCGCGTCCAGTATCTGCCGCTGGCGTACCTCCCGTGGCAGCCGTCGGCGGGGCGGCGGCGAAGGCGGGCCCATCGTTGCGAGCCTACTGAGCCATCCGTAACCTTACTCATGAGTAGATAGGGGGCTACCATGGCGGATGTCGACAACATCGATCCGAGGAAGCTGTCCACGGCGGAGTTCGCGGGGCTGCTCGCGTCGGCCACCGGCAACGGCAGCGGCGTGCTGGACCCGCAGAGCTTCGCCCGGCTGATCAAACACGCCTCGGCCGAGCAGCTCGACGCGGTGCTTGGCGATCCGGCGCTGCGCCGTGCGCTGCTGGACCGGGTCTTCAGCCGGATGGCCGATCAGTTCCGCCCGGAGAACGCGCCGGGGCGGGACTCCGCGATCCACTGGCGGATCACCGGCGGGCCCGGGGGCGACGAGGTGTACGAGATCTGGATCACCGGCACCCAAGGTCCGTCGACGCCGCGGTGCACAACCGGCAACGCGCCGTCACACGATCCACGCGTCACCCTGACGATGTCTGGCGACCAGTTCCTCAAGCTGGTCTCCGGCAACAGTTCCGCCACAATGATGTTCATCACAGGGAAGGTCGACCTGGACGGTGACATCGGCTTCGCCGCCCGGCTGACCAAGATTTTCGACATGCCCCAGGGGTGAGCGCATGTTCTCCCTACAGCTGAGCGACGAGCACCGCAACCTGCAGGACTGGGTGCATGGCTTCGCCGCCGACGTCGTCCGTCCGGCCGCGGCCGAGTGGGACGAGCGCGAGGAGACGCCCTGGCTGATCCTCCAGGAGGCCGCCAAGATCGAGCTATACGGCTTCGACGCGCTGGCCAACCTCTGGAGCGACGAGACCGGGCTGTCCCTGCCGATCGCCCACGAGGAGCTGTTCTGGGGCGACGGCGGGATCGCCATGGCGATCTCCGGCACCACCCTGGCTGTCGCGGGGATCTCCGCCGCCGCCACCCCTGAGCAGCTCATAGAGTGGATTCCGCAGTGCTACGGGGACGCTGGCGAGCCCCGGGTGGCGGCGTTGTGCTCGTCGGAACCGCAGGCCGGCTCGGATATCTCGGCGATGCGCACCCACGCGGTCTACCACGAGGCCAGCGACGAGTGGGTACTCACCGGCCAGAAGGCGTGGGCGACCAACGGCGGCATCGCCAACGTCTATGTGGTGCACGCGGTGGTGGACGCCTCGCTGGGATCCTGGGGGCAGGCCGTGTTCGTGATCCCGGCCGGTACCCGCGGGCTGCAGGCCGGCCCCAAGCTGCGCAAGCACGGGCTGCGGGCCTCCAACACCGCAGACGTCTTCCTTGATGACGTGCGGGTGCCGGGGGCGAATCTGCTCGGCGGCCCGGAGCGCCTGGTCGAGCGGCTGGCCCGAGCCCGCGAGGGCCGCGGTGGGGGCGGGCCGGCCGCCCTGCAGACCTTCGAGCTGTCCCGGCCCACCGTGGCCGCCCAGGCTGTCGGCATCGCCCGCGCGGCGTATGAGTACGCGTTGGACTTCGCTAAGCAGCGGGTGGCCTTCGAGCGGCCGATCATCGAGAACCAGTCGATCGCGTTCACCCTGGCGGATATGCGGACCGAGATCGACGCCGCCCGCCTGCTGGCGTGGCGCGCCGCGTGGATGTGCAAGGCCGGCGAGAAGCTCGCCGCGGGCGAGGGATCGATGGCCAAGCTCAAAGCCGGGCGGGTCGCGGTGTGGGTCACTGAGCGGGCCATGCAGATCCTCGGTGGCGTCGGCTACAGCCGCGAGTACCCGGTGGAACGGATGCACCGCGACGCCAAGATCTACGACATCTTCGAGGGCACCGAGCAGATCCAGCAGCTCGTCATCGCCCGCGCCATCTCCGGCATGCCCATCAGATAGCCCCACTTCTCCGCATTCAGCGGGCTCAGCGGGGTAAACGGGGTGCGAATTACCCCGCTGAGCCCGCTGAATGCGTGGAGAGCTTCACCCGCCGGCGGGCCCGGAGAGCGTTTCTCGTTGCACTGGCAGATCGCCGCAATCCCCGCAGCATCGCGATCTGAGTGGTCAGGTGAAGCTGGTAACGCCACGGCGGGTAATTCCCGCGGCGTTTCCACAGTGAATAGGAGAACTGGGTGACCGGCTGGCCGATATAGTTCGGAACGTTCTCGAACCACTCGGTGCTGCTCACCGCCGCGCTCTGCGCATCCGCTATTGCCGCCTGGCGCTTCTCCGCGTAATCTTTGAGGGCTACCTGGAGGTCGTCGTGGGCGTCCAGGCTATCGGCGAGCCCGATCGCATCCCGCATCGCGAGGGTGGTACCGGACCCGATCGAGAAATGCGTGGTGTGCGCCGCATCGCCCATGAGGGCGATGTTGTCATGATGCCAGACTGTGTTAGTGATGCGTGTGAAGTTCAGCCATGGAGTCTTGCCGAGGTCGCGCTGTGCTTTCATGGGCGGGGGGTTCATGAGCGGGTAGCCGTCGAGGTGGTGCGCGAAGATGCCTTCCAGCAGCGTGATGCTCTCATCGGGCCCGAGCTCATCGAGGCCGAGGCCCTTCCAGGTCTCCGGCGAGCACTCGACGATGAACGTGGTCGTGTCGGCGTTGAATGGGTATGAGTAGAACCAGATCCAGCCGGCGGCCGTCTCCTCGAAGGCGAACATGAAGGAGTCGAACATCCGGTGGGTGCCCAGCCAGATGTACTTGTTCCGGCCTGCCTCGGCACCGGTCTGGAAGTGCTCGCCGTGGAGCTTGCGCACACGGCTGTTCGCGCCGTCGCAGGCGACGATCACGTCAGCGTCAGCGAGCTCGGACAGATCCTTGACCTCACGCTCGAACTGGATGTCGACGCCGAGCTCCAGTGCTCGCTTGACCAGGATGTCGAGCAGATACTTGCGGCCGATGGCGTACCCGTATCCGCCGAGGTGAGCCCGCTGCGTGCCCCGGACGTGCACTTCCTGGTCACCCCAGGACGCGGGACTGGCAAATATCTCTCGCGCGCTCTCCGGGTCGTTGCGGTAGAGGCCGTCGAGCAGGTCGTCGGAAAATGTGACGCCCCAGCCGTAGGTGACCCCGGCCGGGTTGCGCTCGATAACGGTGATGTCGTGATCCCGATTGCGCAACTTTGCGGAAATGGCGAAGTACAGGCCTGCGGGTCCGCCGCCGACACACACGATTTTCATATCCGCCTCCCTGGTTGACGGCGAGCGATGTGCACTTGCTAGCGCGAGGACTCCCCGGCGCCGCGCTGTCGGACGCCGCGGCGGAGCAGGCTTTTCACCTCGCTGAACAACCGGCGGCCGGCCGCCGAGCGCCAGGCCAGGTCGTAAGCGGCCCGCAGGGCCCCCGGCCTGATCATCTCGACCGCGGTGGGGTAGCGGAACGCGGTGCCCCCGAAGGTCAGCTTGGGCTGGTCGGCGGCTGGCAACGTCTCAGCGCTGCGGTCCTGGCCGTCCAGCAGCGCATCCAGGGTCTCCGGGCGCAGCCCACCGAAGTCGAACCAGCGGTACCCCTTCCCCTTGGCCCACTGGATCATCTCCCACCGGATCGCGGCCGGCACGGACAGCCGCGCCGCCTCACCGCTGCGATCGAACCCGGACAACCGGCCCCGGACCATGTCACCGCATCCGGTCATCAGATCGGCGGCGACCGGCACACCGTTCACCTCGCCGACGTACAGCACGGCGTGCCCGGTGGCGGCCAGCTCCCGGTACAGCGCCGTCATGTAGTCCAGCGGCAGCGGCGTGTAGCCCTGGTGCTGCGCCGAACCGGCCATCAGCTCGGCGAGCAGCGGAACGTCCCGCACATCCCCGACCCGGACCGTGACCCCGCGGGACTCCCACCGGTTGGTCCACGACTTGAGCCGTTTACCGAACCTGCTCCGGATCTCCGCCAGGTCGGCCGTCAGGTCGATCCGGATCGAGCCCTCCGGGGCGATACCGGCCGACGAGGGACGGAATCCGCGGTAGAGCAGCTCCCTGCTGGTGTCGTCATCACCTTCGGGCGGCTGGACGAACAGGATCCGTAACCGCCGCCGGCTCAGCACCACCAGTGCGTCGACCAGCGCGCGGCGGACGTCATCGGCATCCGGGACGTCGGGCGCCACGAGGGGGCCGTAGGGGAGGTAGCCCACGGTGCCCAGCACGGGCACCCGCCGGGTCAAGATCTGTGCCCCGCCGGCGAGTCCGACGCCGTGATAGGCCATCAGATACAGCGGGGTGAAGCCGACCTGGGCGCGTAATCCCGCCCAGGTGGAGAGCTGGGTGACGTCCGTGCCCGGTGCCCGGTCCACGAGCAGGTCCCAGGCCCGCAGGACCTCGGGTCCTGGGTCCGTGCGCGCCATCACCTTGACGTCCGGACCGGGACTGCCGTCCCGAGCTGGCCACCTCCCGCCTCGGTGCTGTGACGTCACCCCGGTCCCCGCTCCCACGATCATGCCGAGTCCCCTCACCTCGCCCACCCCCGGTCACTCTCCCCAGCGTGCATCGGCCGATCACCCTCAGTTCTCTTGTCGTCACCGCAGGGTCGCCTGTTACGCCAGTCCCCCGATCAAGTGATCACCTGGGCAGCACGCCCGCTGCGGGCTGTGGCAGCGTGGACCGATGGCGCACGAGGCGATGGCTTGCGGCGACGGTGACGGCTGGACGCACTGCGGCGACGGGCAGCGGCGATGGGGGCTCTTCGGCGCGGCCGGGCTGCTCCTGCGGGCCCCGGATCCCCAGGGCCGGCCGCTGGTGCTGATGCAGCACCGGGCGCCGTGGACGCACTACGGGGATCTCTGGGGGATGCCGAGCGGGGCCCGGCGCAGCGGCGAGACCGCTGTGCAGACCGCGCTGCGGGAAGCGGCTGAGGAAGCCGCCGTGGACGCCGATCGGGTCCGGGTCCGCGGCGAGGTGGCCGAGCACCCCGGCGGCGATGGCTGGTCGTTCACCGCCGTGGTCGCCGACGCCACCGGGCCACTCGCGGTGCAGCCCAACGACGAGAGCACCGAGCTGGCCTGGGTCCCTGAGCCCGAGGTCGCCGCGCTGGACCTGCATCCGGCCTTCGCTGCCAGCTGGCCCGCGCTCCAGGTGGCCGAGGTCGGTCTCGTGGTGGACGCAGCCAACGTCGTCGGCTCCCGCCCCGACGGCTGGTGGCGGGACCGGGCCGGCGCCGCCGAGCGCCTGCTGCGCCACGTCGCCGCCGCGGGGCCCGGAGTGCTCGCGCTGCCGCACGGTGGCTTCGGGTGGGTGGCCCGCCCGGTGCTGGTGCTGGAAGGGCTGGCGTCACGCGCACCCGACGTCGCCGGCGTCGAGGTGGTCCGCGCTCCAGGTAGCGGCGACGACACCATCGTCGACCAGGCCCGCCGCGCAGGCCACTGCCTGGTCGTCACCGCCGACCGCGGCTTACGCACCCGCCTCCCCCCGCACGCCCACCCCACCTCCCCCTCCACCCTGCGCTCCTGGCTACGTCTCCCGCATTCAGCGGGCTGAGCGGGGTAAATG
>JBOHFT010000039.1:0-28905 GCA_050699815.1 Pseudonocardiaceae bacterium
GCCTTGACGAACGCGGGTCCCAGGTGCCGCTTGTGCCAGACCTCGAACAGCGCGGCCGGGCCGGAGTCGACGCCTTCGACGCCGTCCCAGTTCCGCAGCATCTCCGGCACGGGCAGGTTCTTCAGCAGCGCGACGATCCGCTGGGCCGGGAGTGAAAGCTGGTCGTTCTGCAGCTGGGCGGAGTCCGCGACCGAAGACCCGGGATTGGCCGACAGCACGTTGGTGATCCTGGTGAACCTGGCCGGGTTCGCCCACTCGAAGCCGATCTTTCTCTCCCGGTAGGGGAAATCCGGCGGCAGGTTCAGCTGGTTGGCTGTGGCGATGAATCCCTGGGGCGGGTTATAAGCACGCGGCAGGTCGTCACCGTCGTGGAAACCGATCCAGTCATAGCGCCCGTCACCCGGTACCGGGAGCAGGCCGTCGTAACCCTGCCTCCGGGGCGCAAGACCACCGGGCACCCAGCCGATGTTGCCTCGCGTATCGGCGTACACCTGGTTCTCGGTCGGTGCCCCCCAGTTTCGCATCGAACCCTGGAACTCGGCGAAGTTCCGCGCCCGAAGCAGCCGCAGGCTGCCGTAATACGGCGACATTCCGGGCTGGAGCCACGCGGGGCGCACCGCGTAGGCCAGGTTGCGCGGCCCGTCCACTGTGATCACCGGTCCGTGCCGGGTGAAGGGCAGTTCGACGTCTCTCGGCTGCTCGCCGGCCACGGGGATCTGCTCGTGGCGCACGGTCATCCGCTCCCAGCCGCCGCCGAAGCGGTACCTGCCATGGTCGTTGGGATCGAGCTGGTACACGTAGAGGTCTTCCTGATCCATCGGGAAGATCGTGAGCCCGAAGGCGACGGTGCCATTGTGGCCGAGCGAGATGCCCGGCGCAGCGGGCTCCCCCGCGCCGATCACGTCGAGGCCGGGGGCGCAAAGATGCGCGATGTACCGCAGCGGCGGTGCCGAATAGGCACGGTGCGGATCGCTGGCCAGGATGGGCCGACCGGTTGCCGTCCTGCCCGGCGCGATGGCCCAGTTATTGCTGCCCTCCCCCGCCTCCCCGGACGTGGCCGGCACCGCACGCAGGCCCGCGCCGGTGAACTCGACATTCTGCGTGGCCAATTCGACAGTATGCAGAACATCGTCGGGAACCACGCAGGGGTCGAACCCGGCAGGCACGGAGGTGTGCCAGTCCGGCTCGAGCCGCACCCGCACCTGGTCGGCTTCCGGGCCAGCTACGCACGCGACCCGAGACCGCGCTACCTCGCTGGCGAGGTTCCTGGTCAGGCCATGGCTCCGGATCCGCACGACATCCTCTGGCTGCCAGCGAGCGGGGGTATACCCGAGCCGCCGGAACTCCTCCGGCAGCAACCCAGGATTGCGTGCGAGCCAGTCCATATAGGCGTTGACGCCCGCCGTGAACCGGGTGGCCGCCATGACGGCCTCAGGCCCGTAGCTCTCCCATTCCGCCGTCATGTCGCCGCCGTAAAGGAACAGCCTGGTGGCCGCGTCCTGATCCACATAAGACGGCCCGAAGACCTCGGACAGCAGGCCGAGACCCCGGCGGCGCCATACATCGATCTGGAACAGCCGCTCCCGCGCGGCGTTGAAGCCCTGGGCCAGGAAGACGTCCTCCGCGCTCTGCGCATAGACGTGCGGCACACCCCACTTGTCCTGGATCAGCTGCACGGGCCGGCCCAGGCCGGGGACGAGGTACACCGAAGACCCGCCACCAGCCACCGGAACCGGTGCGGCCAGCCCGAGCACGATCACCAGCGTGACGCTCACCGAGGCCACGGCACAGCCTGGCCGCCAGCGAAAAAGGCGTTGAGGCATTCTCGTCCTCCCCCGAGATTGAACCACGCCGTGACGGTTCATGACAGCCACGGCCCGGTCTCGACACCTGGAGGCTCACTCACAAGCCTCCAGGCCGGGCTCTTGAGCCCCCTCAAGGATTGCGCCCAGCCGCATCACGCAGCTGGGCGCAATCTTGCAACAAATTCAATCCACTGAGGGAATCAGCTGCACCCTGAGGTGGACCCACAGGACGAACAGAGATAACAAGACCCCGCTGGCTGCATCTTGACGCCGCAGGTGAAACACAGCGGGGCATCGGCGTACAGTCCTTGCTGGGCCTCGATTAACTCTATGGGCGAGTGCACCGCGCGCGGCGCCGGCTGGGCCGCCGCGGCGGCCTGGAGTCGGTGATCAGCAGGAGCTGCGGACTGTGCCGGTGGCTCCATGTCCTCTGGCGGGACCTCGTAGGAGCCGGTCTCCAGCTGCCGGGCCCGTTGCGCGGCAGAATAGATTCCCATCGCGGAGCGTGTCTCAGACGGCAGGAAGTCCAGTGCCAACCGCCGGAAGATGTAATCCATGATCGACTGTGCCATCCGCACATCCGGATCATCGGTCAGTCCGGCCGGTTCGAAGCGCATGTTGGTAAACTTCGAGACGTAGGTCTCCAGTGGCACCCCGTACTGCAGGCCCACCGAGATTGCCACCGAGAATGCGTCCATCATGCCGGCCAGGGTCGAACCCTGCTTGGAGATCTTCAGGAAGACCTCACCCAGGCCGTCGCCCGGGTAGGAGTTCGCGGTGATGTAGCCCTCGGCGCCACCCACCGTGAACGACGTGGTGATACCGGTTCGGTTTTTGGGCAGCCGTCTGCGCACCGGCCGGTACTCCACCGGAGCCGACGTGACCGACGCGGGCGTGGCGGCGGTCGCATCGTCCCGCTTGGACACTGACAGGGGCTGACCTACTTTGCAGTTGTCGCGGTAGATCGCAACCGCCTTCAGGCCCAGCTTCCAGCCCTGAGTGTAGATCTCCTCGACGTCCTCGACAGTCGCGGTCGCCGGCATATTAATCGTCTTGCTCACCGCACCAGACAAAAATGGCTGCACCGCCGCGAGCATCCGCGCATGCCCCATCGGCGGGATCGGCCGCTCCCCCATCGCGCAGTCGAACACCTCGTAATGCCCGGAACGCAACCCCGGCGCGCCGACGACGTTGCCGTGCTCGGCAATGTGCTCGACAATCGCCTCGATCTGCTCCCCCTGGTAGCCCAGCTTGCGCAGCGCCGACGGGACAGTTGCGTTGACGAATTGCATCGAGCCGCCACCGACGAGCTTCTTGAAAGTGATCAGCCCCAAGGCCGGCTCGATGCCGGTGGTATCGACGTTCATCGCCAGCCCCGACGTGCCGGTGGGAGCCAGCAGCGTGGCCTGCGCATTGCGCCAGCCGTTGCGCTCGCCGATCGCCAAGCAACCCTGCCACGCCTTGGTGGCAGCCTCCCACACGGGGATGTCCAGCGCACCGACCCGCTTGGCGGCGAGATTGGCTGCGGCGTGCTTGCGCATCACCCGGACGTGGCCTTCAGCGTTGCGACCATACCCGTCGTAGGCGCCCACTACCCCGGCAATCTCCGCCGAACGCTTGTAGGCAACACCGGTCATCAAGCTGGTGACGGCACCGGCTAGCGCACGACCACCGTCAGAATCATAGGCGTGCCCGGTGGCCATGAGCAGCGCGCCAAGATTGGCGTAACCCATCCCAAGCTGCCGGTACGCCCGGGTGGTCTCCCCGATTGCCTCGGTGGGAAAGTCTGCGAAGCAGATGGAGATGTCCATCGCAGTGATCACCAGCTCGGCGCACTTGGCGAAGGTCGCCACATCGAAGCTCTGCGTGCCGTCCTCAGCCTCCCGCAGGAACTTCATCAGATTCAACGAGGCAAGGTTGCACGAGGAGTTGTCCAGGTGAACGTACTCGGCACAGGGATTAGAGGTGGTGATCCGCCCAGATTCCGGACAGGTATGCCAATCGTTGATCGTGTCGTCGTACTGGATGCCCGGGTCGGCGCACGCCCACGCCGCCTCACACATCCGGCGGAACAACGCGGCCGCATCGACAGTCTCGATGATCTCGCCCGCAGTGCGGGCGCACAGCCCAAACTTGGCGCCAGCCTCGACCGCCCGCATGAACTCATCCGAGACCCGAACCGAGTTGTTGGCGTTCTGGTATTGAACGGAGTAGATGTCCGCGCCGCCCAGGTCCATGTCGTATCCGGCGTCGCGCAGGATTCGAATCTTCGCCTCCTCCCGGACTTTCGTTTCGATGAACTCCTCGATGTCGGGGTGGTCAACGTCAAGGATTACCATCTTCGCCGCGCGCCGGGTAGCGCCGCCGGACTTGATCGTCCCGGCGGAGGCATCCGCGCCACGCATGAAAGACACCGGGCCGGAGGCGTTGCCGCCGGAGGACAGCAGTTCCTTGGACGAACGGATCCGGGACAGATTCACTCCGGCGCCGGAACCGCCCTTGAAGATCAGTCCCTCTTCTTTGTACCAGTTCAGAATCGAGTCCATCGAGTCATCGACGGCCAGCAGGAAGCACGCCGAGACCTGCTGCGGTGCTGCGGTGCCCACGTTGAACCACACCGGCGAGTTGAAGCTGAAGATCTGGTGCAGCAGCGTGTAGGTCATCTCGTGTTCGAAAATCTCGGCGTCTTGGCCGGTCGCGAAGTAGCCGTGATCCTTTCCGGCCTTGGTGTAGGTGAGCACAACTCGGTCGATCAGCTGTTTGAGGCTCCACTCTCGAGCTGATGTTCCCACGGCGCCACGGAAGTATTTACTGGTCACGATCTGCACAGCATTAGGTGACCAGAAGTCGGGGAACTCGACACCCCGCTGCTCGAAATTGATCGAGCCGTCTCGCCAGTTGGCGAGCACGACATCTTGCCGCGTCCAGGCCACCTCGTCGTAGGGGTGCACCCCGGGCTTGGTATAGATACGTGCAAGGCCAAGGCCCATACCCGTTCCGCTGCGGGTTTCTCGCGAGTTGCCGACCGTCTCCGTCATGCTCCCTCGTCTCTGCATGTGCTGTTTCGGAGTGTATAGCTCGGCGGGTCAGCTTCTGGAATCGAATAGCCGACTCGCTGTAAAGTGTTGAATCCCGATCGCGTCCTACCCCGTTATGCCGACGGCGCGCCGGGAAAACCTATTATGCATCCACCGGCGCCTGGCTCACGACTGGTGCGCCGGGTTCGTGTTCGGCGCGCAGCCGCCGGATCTCGGTCTCGAAGTCGTCCAGCGACCCGAAGCCGCGGTACACCGAGGCGAACCGGAGATAAGCCACCTCGTCCAGGTCCCGCAGCGGCCCGAGAATAGCGAGCCCCACCTCATGCGCGGGCACCTCAGCACGGCCCAGGGCGCGTACCGCGTCCTCCACCTGCTGGCCCAGCTGCGCCAGCGCATCCTCACCGACGGGCCGTCCCTGGCAGGCCCGGCGGACCCCGTCGATGACCTTCTCCCGGGAAAACTGCTCGGTCACCCCGGAGCGCTTCACGATGACCAGCATGGCCGTCTCCAGGGTCGTGAATCGCCGGTCGCACGCTGGACACGAGCGGCGCCGACGGATGGCTGTTCCGTCCTCACTGGAGCGGCTGTCAGTCACCCTGCTGTCCGGGTGACGGCAAAAAGGGCAGTGCACATCAGGCCCCTTTCCGGCTGCCTCGCGTCGGGATGACCGCAGCCGACGGCCAACCTCGACATACCAATCACCACTAGTTGATAAACTACAGCCATGTAACTACAACATGTGGGATGCTACTCGGTGACGGCGAGTGATGCAACATGACGCACAGCACCCGGCCTAGCGCCCGTAGGGCACCTGTAACTGCTGACCGGGCTGGACGGCCGAGCCTGCCATCCCGTTCAGCTGCCGAATCCGTTCGACCACCGCGCGCTGGTCGTACCCCGGTGCCACCCGCCGCGCCACGTCCCACACGGTCTCCCCGGCCCCCACCCGAGCCACTGCTGTCTCCGCGGGGACCTCGGGGCTGGGGGCCTGCCCAAGCCAGCCCAGACCGCCGACCACGGCGAGCGTCACGGCGGCGCGCGCCACCAGGCGCGCCAGGCCGTTCCGTCGTGGCTCCTGGCGTCGTAACTCCAGGGCCCGCGCTATCTCCACTCGACCCACCGCCGTAGCTGGTACCCACCGACGCGCCGGAGGGGCCACCGGCGGTACGGGCGCCGGACATGCCGGCTGTGGCCGGGTCAGCGCTGTTAACCGCACCGGCGTGGCGCCGGTCGGCCTGACCATCGAGTCGCATGCCGCGGGCCGGCTGCTCAACTGTGCCGCCGCCATCGGGGCTGGTGCCGTCATCGGAACTCCTCATCGCGGAGGTACCATCGAACGCGGGTTTGATCGAACTGCTGTGCGATGTCTAGCACGGCGGTCTGACAGAATCGATGACTCCGCGGCGTGTTGTTCGAACAAACGTTTGATCTCTGGCGGGACGCTGGCTAACGTTCGGTGTCGAGAGTGGACCGAGCTGGTCCAACGCCTGACCCCGAGGAGGAGCGGTGGGACGACAGCGGAGCGGCGAACCGGAGGATGCCGGATTCGGCGCCCAGAAGCCCAAAGCGCAGACACCCAAAGCGCAGACACCCAAAGCGCAGACACCCAAAGCCCAGACACCCAAAGCGCAGACGCAGGGCACGAGCGACGCCGCGCAGGTGCACGTCTTCCCCGATCTCGACGAGAGCGCTGGCGACGATGGCCTCACCCCACGGCAGCGACGAGTCCTCGAGGTGATCCGGGACTGGGTGGAGCGCCTTGGCTACCCGCCGAGTGTGCGGGAGATCGGCGAGGCGGTCGGGCTCACCTCGACCTCATCGGTCGCCCACCAGCTCCGCGCGCTGGAGCGCAAGGGATATCTACGCCGTGACCCCAACCGACCCCGCGCCGTCGGCGTCCGGCCCGCGGAGAGCACACCTGAGGCTTCTGAGGTCTCAGACATCCCGGGCGCAGCGCCGGCCCGGCCCAGTCCCATTTACGTGCCCGTGGTCGGCCGGATCGCCGCGGGTGGCCCGGTGCTCGCCGAGCAGGCCGTCGAGGACGTCTTCCCGCTGCCGAAGGAGATCGTCGGTGAGGGTGTGCTGTTCTTGCTGCGGGTCGTGGGTGACTCCATGGTCGAGGCAGCGATCACTGACGGGGACTGGGTGGTTGTCCGCCAGCAGCCCACCGCCGAGAACGGGGACATCGTCGCTGCCATGATCGACGGCGAGGCGACCGTGAAGACGTTCAAACGCCGCGATGGACACATCTGGCTGCTCCCGCACAACCCTGTCTACCAGCCGATTCCTGGGGACGAAGCGACAGTGCTCGGCCGGGTGGTGGCGGTGCTGCGGCGCCTGTAGGCGCCGGTGTCAGACCTGCACCAGGTACCCGGACAGCGCCCCGGCGAGATCCGGCCGGACCCGCGCACGCAACTGGGTGCCGTCTTCGGTGTGGCCGGTGCTCAGCACCTCGCCCTCGGCGTGCACCCGGGCGAGCAGTGCGCCCTGGGCCCACGGCAGCAACGCCTCGACCTCGACCCCTGGCTGGGGCAACGCGTCGGCGATCCGCTCGACCAAACCGGTGATGCCGGCACCGGTATGCGCAGACACGAATGAGGCGTTCGGCAGCAGGTGACGCAGCCGCGACAGCACGAACTGATCAGCTACGTCGATCTTGTTCACGACCACCAACTCGGGCGGCATCGGTGCGTCGCCCCCCTCGGTGATCTCAGCGATGACCTCGCGCACCGCATCCACCTGCAGCTCGGGCATCGGGTCGGCGCCGTCGACCACATGCAGCAGCAGGTCCGCGTCGGCCGTCTCCTCCAATGTGGAGCGGAACGCCTCCACCAGCTGATGCGGCAGGTGGCGGACGAAACCGACGGTGTCGGTGAGCGTGTACTCGCGCCCTTGTGGTGTGGCGGCTCGGCGGGTGGTGGGGTCCAAGGTGGCAAACAGGGCGTCCTGCACCAGCACCCCGGCCCCGGTGATCGCGTTGAGCAGGCTGGACTTGCCCGCGTTGGTGTAGCCGACGATGGCCACGTTGGGCACCTCGTTGGCGCGCCTGCGGCCCCGCTTGGTGTCGCGGACCGTGCGCATCGCGGCGATCTCACGGCGCAGCTTGGCGAGCCGGCGGTGGATGCGCCGCCGGTCGGTCTCCAGCTTGGTCTCACCGGGGCCTCGGGTGCCCACCCCGCCGCTGGCCCCGCCGCCGGCGCCGCCGGCCTGCCGGGACAGCGACTCACCCCAGCCACGCAGTCGCGGCAGGAAGTAGCTCAACTGGGCCAGCTCGACCTGCGCCTTGCCCTCCCGGGAGCGGGCGTGCTGGGCGAAGATGTCGAGGATCAACGCGGTCCGGTCGATGACCTTGACCTTGAGCTTGGCTTCCAGTTGCCGCAGCTGGCCGGGGGTGAGCTCGCCGTCGCAGATCACCGTGTCGGCCGCGGTGCCAAGGACGATCTCGCGCAGCTCAAGGACCTTGCCGGAGCCGACATAGGTTGCCGGATCGGGGCGCTCGCGGCGCTGGACGAGACCATCGAGCACCTGTGACCCGGCGGTCTCGGCGAGCCGGGCCAGCTCGGCCAGCGACGCCTCGGCCTGGGCCGCGGAGCCCTCGGTCCACACCCCGACGAGCACCACGCGCTCCAGGCGCAGCTGCCGGTACTCGACCTCGGTGACATCAGCGAGCTCGGTGGACAGGCCGGCCACGCGACGCAGCGCGGAACGGTCCTCAAGGTCCAGCTCACCTCGGGAGGCAGGGTCAGGACTACCGGACGGGAATATCGGTGAGGTTGTCATATGCCTCTCATCGTGGCACGTCCGGCGAGTCACGCCTACCGGAATTCGTTCGAAGATCGCAGTCTGGATGCAGACTGCCACCTCGGGCCGCGTGCGGCAGTCAGTGCGCCGACCACCAGCCGGGATCCAGCCGGCCCCGGGCGACGAGCACCGCGGGACCGGTCAGCGTGCTGCCGTCCCCGGTGATCGCGACATGCACCCGGCCCCCGGGTACCTCCACGTCGGCCTCGCCGGTGTCCAGGCCCTCGGCATCCAGCGCGGCGGCGAGCGCAGCTACCGTTCCGGTGCCGCAGGAGCGGGTCTCCCCCACCCCCCGCTCGTGCACCCGCATCCGCAGTTGCCCGGCGCACAGCACGTTGACGAACTCGACGTTGACGCCATGCGGGAAGGCCCCGGGGTCGTGCCCCGGCGGCACGGTGAGGTCCAGTTGCTCCACCGGCACCTCGGTCAGGCAGGCCAGATGGGGGTTGCCGACATCGACGGCGAGCCCGCTGAACGCCGCGCCCTCAACGGTCACGGTGGAGGTGCCGGTGCGCCGCACCCGCCCCATCTCGACGGCCACCGAGCCGTCGCGGTTGCGCCGCACCGTGCGCGGACCGGACCGGCTGCCGATCCGGAACTCGGGATCGGCGACCAGCCCGGCATCAGCCAGGTAGCGGACCAATACCCGCACCCCGTTGCCGCACAGCTCGGCGAGGGAACCGTCGGCATTGCGGTAGTCCAGGAACCAGTCGTCAGGTGACGTGCCCGGGGGTGCGTCGGGCACCAGTGCGCCCGGCACCACCCGCAGCACCCCGTCGGCGCCCAGCCCGCGGTGCCGGTCGCAGAGGGCGCGGACCCGCGTCGGCGTCAGGTCCAGCGAGCCGGTGGGGTCGGGCAGCAGGACGAAGTCGTTCTCCGTCCCATGCCCTTTGAGGAACTCGATGCCGTGCTCCATTGTGCCCAGAGCCTATCCGCCCGCCGTCAGCGCGAGCGCGGCGTCGAGCAGGTCGCAGCGGTGGGCGTCGAGCCACCTGATCCGGTCGTCCCGGCGAAACCAGCTGCGCTGCCTGCGGACGAAGCGCCGCGTTGCCTGGGCAGTGGGGTCAGCGGCGCAGGCCGGATCGGCGCCCGCGTCCAGGGCGGCGAGGATCTGCTGGTAGCCCAGCGCCCGCGACGCCGTCCGTCCCTCCCGCAGGCCGCGGGGCAGCAGCTGGCGGACTTCCTCGATCAGCCCAGCGGTGAACATCTGAGCCACCCGGGCATCGACCCGCGCGTCCAGCACTGCCGGGTCGGTGTCCAGCCCGATGAGCACGGCGCCGTAGCGCGCCGGGCCGGGCCGCGGCAGCGTCGCCGAGAACGGGCGCCCGGTAAGCCGGATGACCTCCAGTGCTCGCACCAGGCGGCGCCCGTTGCTCGGCAGGATCCGCCCGGCCGCCACCGGGTCGAGCCGGTGCAGCCGGCGATACAGCGGGTCAGTCCCGTACTCGGCCAGCTCGGCCTCAAGTTCGGCCCGCACTTCGGGATCGGTGCCGGGGAAGTCCAGGTCGTCCAGCACCGCCCGCACATAAAGCCCGGAACCCCCGGCGAGCACCGGCACCCGCCCCGCGGCGAGCAATTCCTCCATCACGCGGCGAGCCGCACGCTGGTAGGCGGCCGCCGAGGCGGTCTCGGTGACCTCGAGGGTGTCGAGCAGGTGGTGTCGCACCCCACGCCGCTGCGCGGGCGGCAGCTTCGCCGTGCCGATGTCCATTCCCCGGTAAAGCTGCATCGCGTCGGCGTTGACCACCTCGCCGTCCAGCCGGCGGGCCAGCTCGACTGCGAGGTCGGACTTGCCGGTGGCGGTCGGGCCCACCACCGCGACAGCGCGGGGCCTCATGGCGCAGGTTCCCGCTGGTTCACACGGTCGGCGGCCTCGGTGACCACGTCGGGCACCAGGATCGGTGGCTGCGGTACCACCGCCACGGCTACGATCACCCGTGCAGGCTAGTGCCCACTTCGTACCTGCTCCCCCGCCCGCAGACATGACCTGCTTCAATGCGGCCGTGGCCGGGCGTTTCGCCGACCCCCGGTCGAGGTACACAGCCTGCAGTGGTGGCGCCCGCAGGGCGCGCGGCGGGCACGAGGTCGAGGAAGGCCGACATGACCGAGCACAACCACACCGAGCACACGCCCACCGGGGATACGCCCACTGAGCAGCCCCTCATCACCACCCAGTCGCTGAGCCCGGAAGACGATAACGGCGGGCCACCAGCCGTCGCTCCCCGCCCGGCTGTCTCGCGGGCCTGCCGGGACCCCCAGCACTGGGGACGGATCGCTGCCGACGGGACGGTGTACACCCACACCAGCGAGGGCGAGCGGGTAGTCGGCTCGTGGCAAGCCGGGACAGCGGAGGAGGGTCTGGCGCACTTCGCCCGCCGCTTCGACGACCTCCTCACCGAAACCGAGTTACTGGAGTCCCGGCTGGCGTCCGGGGTAGGCGACCCCAAGCAGGCGCTGGCCCGCGTCCGCACGTTGCGCGACGAGCTCGCCGAACCGACCGTCGTGGGTGACCTCGCCGGGCTCACCGCCCTCCTGGACCACCTGCAGCGGCATGCCCAAGAAACGCTGGCCGGCGCGAAGGCGGCCCGGGAGCAGGCCAGGGCACGAGCGACCGCCCGCAAGGAGGCGCTGGCGGAGGAGGTCGAGCAGATTGGCGCCGAGTCCACCCAGTGGAAAGCCAGCGGCGACCGGCTGCACGCCATCCTGGACGAGTGGAAGACGATCAAAGGTGTCGACCGGAAGACCGACGAGGCGTTGTGGCGCCGCTTCTCCAAGGCCCGGGACGCCTTTGCGCGGCGCCGAGGCGCGCATTTCGCCGAGCTCGACCGGCAGCGCGTCGGGGCCCGGAATCGTAAGGAGGAGCTGGTCACCCAGGCCGAGGAGCTGGCTGAATCCACCGACTGGGGCGCCACCGCGAGTCGCTTCCGAAACCTGATGGAGGAGTGGAAGGCAGCCGGGCGCGCCCCGAAGGAAGCCGATGACGCCCTGTGGCAGCGGTTTCGCGCCGCCCAGGAACATTTCTTCAGCCGCCGCTCCGCCGCGTTCTCCGGACGGGACTCGGAGTTCGCGCACAACATCAGACGCAAGGAGGAACTGGTCACCGCCGCGGAACAGATCGACCTCAGCGGTGACGTCGAGGCCGCCCGAGCGCAGCTGCGGGCTATCCAGGAGCGCTGGGAGGCCGTCGGCAAGGTCCCGCGGGAGCGGATCAGGGAGCTCGAAGGGCGGCTGAGAGCCGTTGAGGAGCGGGTCCGCTCGGCCGCCGACGCGCAGTGGCGGCAGGTCGACCCCGAAGCCGAAGCCCGGGTGGCCCAGTTCCGGGACCGGGTGGAGCAGCTAGAGGCCCAGGCGGCGAAAGCCCGCGCCGCCGGGGACGACCGCCGCGCCACTGCGGCGCAGGCTCAGGCTGACCAATGGCGGGAGTGGCTGGCCACCGCCGAACAGTCGGTCGCCAGCCGGTGAACGGTCACGTCGGGCGGCCGAACGAGGGCAACCCGAGCACCACCCCCGGCGTCGTCGGGCGTCGGCCGGCCGCCCACGCCTCGCCCGCGGCGGTCCGCCGGTGCGCCCGCAACGGCAGGTCGGACACCAGATGGTGCGGCGCGCCATAGGTGATCTCCGCGAGCACCACGTCTCCCGGCCGGACCTCGACCTCGCCCGGCTCGAAATGCACCAGCCGGCCGTCCCTGGCTCGCCCGCTCATCCTCCGGGTCACCGCGTCCTTGCGGCCCTCGCCCGCCGAGACCAGCACCTCCACCCGGCTGCCGACCAGGCCGCGGTTGAGTTCCCAGGAGATCTCCTCCTGCACCGCGACAAGCCGCTCATAGCGGTCCTGCACGATCGCCTTGGGCACCTGGCCAGCCATGTCCGCGGCCGGCGTGCCCGGCCGCGGTGAGTACTGGAAGGTGTACGCCTGGCTGAACCGCGCCGCCCGCACCACGTCCAGGGTGGCCTGGAAGTCGGTCTCGGTCTCGCCGGGAAAGCCGACGATGATATCGGTCGACAGCGCCGCGTCGGGCATCGCGGCCCGCACCTCATCGACGATCGCGAGGTAGCGCTGCGCCCGGTAGGAGCGGCGCATCGCCCGCAGCACCGCGTCCGAACCGGACTGCAGCGGCATGTGCAGCTGGTGGCAGACGTTGGGGGTCTGCGCCATCGCCTCGATGACGTCTGAGGTGAAGTCCCGCGGGTGCGGCGAGGTGAAACGCACCCGCTCCAGGCCGTCGATCCGCCCGCAGGCCCGGAGCAGACCGCCGAATGCCCGCCGGTCAGCGAACCCGACCCCATAGGCATTGACGTTCTGGCCCAGCAGGGTCACCTCGAGCACGCCCTCGGCGACCAGGGCCTCGATCTCCGCGAGCACCTCGCCGGGCCGCCGGTCGACCTCCTTGCCGCGCAGCGCGGGCACAATGCAGAAGGTGCAGGTGTTGTTGCAGCCCACCGAGATCGACACCCACGCCGAGTGCGCCGAGTCCCGCTTCGCGGGCAGCGCGGAGGGGAACACCTCCAGCGACTCGGCGATCTCAACCTGGGCGATGCCGTTGTGCCGGGCTCGCGCCAGCAGCGCCGGCAGCGAGGCAATGTTGTGGGTGCCGAACACCACATCGACCCAGGGCGCCCGGCGGGTGATCTCGCCGCGGTCCTTCTGGGCCAGGCAGCCACCGACGGCGATCTGCATCCCAGGATGCCCGCGCTTGACCGGGCGGAGCTGACCGAGGTTGCCGTAGAGCCGGTTGTCGGCGTTCTCCCGCACCGCGCAGGTGTTGAGCACGATCACATCGGGGCTGTCGTCCGGCCCGGCGGGGACGTATCCGGCTGCCTCGAGCAGCCCGGCCAGCCGTTCGGAGTCGTGCACATTCATCTGGCAGCCGTAGGTGCGCACGCGGTAACTGCGCGGGCGCTGCTCGGTGCTCGCGGTCATCTGCCGATCATCCTCTCGGCCCGCTCAGAGTAGGCCAGCTCAGAGTAGGGCCAGTCCAGGGTAGGCCCGGGGCCACACTCGCCCCCGGGCCGCCCGGGTCCGGGCGGCCCGGGTGAGGATGTACCCCGATGGGCGATTCGTGACAGAGTTGCACTCTGCGCCCCGTCGGGTAGGGATAAGCCCGCTGCCCCGCGCACCCGGAGGACTGGATGAGTTCGCCCGCCCAAGCCGACCCGCCGATGATCCGGATGTCGGGAGTGAACAAGCATTTCGGGTCCCTGCACGTGCTGCGCGACATCAACCTGGAGGTGGCGCGTGGCGAGGTGGTCGTGGTGCTCGGGCCGTCGGGGTCCGGCAAGTCGACGCTGTGCCGCACCATCAACCGGCTGGAGCCAATCGGCGGGGGCAGCATCGAGGTTGACGGGTCATTGCTGCCCGCGGAGGGCCGGGCGCTGGCCCGGCTGCGGGCCGACGTCGGCATGGTCTTTCAGCAGTTCAACCTCTTTGCCCACAAGACCATCGCGGAGAACGTGGAGCTCGCGCCGGTGCGGGTGCGCCGGATCGGCAAACGGGAAGCGCACGAGGCCGCGATGCAGCTGCTCACCCGGGTCGGGATCAGCGACCAGGCCGACAAATACCCGGCGCAGCTGTCCGGCGGCCAGCAGCAGCGGGCCGCGATCGCCCGCGCGCTGGCCATGCGCCCCAAGGTGATGCTCTTCGACGAGCCGACCTCGGCGCTGGACCCGGAAATGGTCCAGGAGGTGCTCGACGTGATGACCTCGCTGGCGCGCGACGGCATGACCATGCTCGTGATCACCCACGAGATGGGTTTCGCCCGCCGCGCCGCGCACCGGGTGATGTTCATGTCCGACGGCGAGATCGTCGAGGACTCGGTGCCCGATCAGTTCTTCACCGCACCGCGCTCGGCTCGCGCCAAGGACTTCCTCGGCAAGATCCTGACGCACTGATGGCTTACCACTCAAGTCTCAACCAGGTGTCACCTTCGGTGACGTGAGGAGTAGCTATGCGCTGGAAAATCGTGCTGAGAGCGGGGATAGCCCTGGCCGCGTTCGCCATGGCGACAACCGCATGCGGGCAGCAGCAAGGTCTGGGTGGCGGCGGCTCGACGCCATCGGTGGCCCAAGGTGTCCGCTTCGAGCCCGGCACCACGATGGCCAAGCTCGCCGAGGCGAAAACCATCCGGATCGGCACCAAGTTCGACCAGCCGCTGTTCGGCCAGCGGACCCTGGACAGCAAGTTCACCGGCTTCGATACTGAGATCGCCCGGATCATCGCAGGCACGCTCGGGATCCCGCCGGACAAGGTGGAGTGGGTGGAGTCACCCTCGGCACAGCGCGAGGAGTTGATCAAGCAAGGCAAGGTGGATCTGGTGGTGGCGACCTACACGATCAATGACAAGCGCCGCCAGCAGGTCAGCTTCGCGGGCCCGTACTACCTCGCCGGGCAGTCGCTCATGGTCAAGTCCGATAACGACAAGATCACTGGACCGGACTCGTTACGTGGCGCCGGAGCCCGGGTGTGCTCGGTGGAAGGCTCGACGCCGGCGGAGAACATCCGGAGATACATCGATCCCGCGCAGTTGACGCTGTTCGACGTCTATTCCAAGTGCGCCGACGCGCTGCGCACCGGCCAAGTCGACGTGGTGACCACCGATAACGTGGTCCTGCTGGGGTTCGTGTCCAACAGCAACGGCACCTTCAAGCTGGTGGGCGACACCTTCACCAAGGAGCCCTACGGTATCGGGATCCGCAAGGGTGATGTCGCGTTCTGCACGTTCATCAACGACACGCTCACCCAGGCAGCCAAGTCCGGCGCGTACACCGCCGCCTGGGCGGCGACGGCCGGGAAGGTGGCAACGCAGACGCCACAGCTGCCCACCTCCGACAGCTGCAGCTGACCGCTGGACGCCAGTGGACATCATCGTCGACAACATCGGCCTGTACCGCGACGGCCTGCTCACGACCCTGCAGATCTGCCTGTCCGCGGCGATCGGGTCGCTGCTGCTCGGCACCGTGATCGCCACATTCCGGGTCTCCCCGTTCCCGCCGCTGCGGGCAACGGGCACGGCTTGGGTGACGGTGTTCCGCAACTGCCCGCTCACCGTCGTGTTGTTCTTCTGCGCCTTCGGTCTGCCTGAGCTCGGCATCAACGGCGCCTATTTCTGGTTCGGCATCACCGGCCTGGTGCTCTATACCTCGGCCTTCGTCTGCGAGGCGGTGCGCAGCGGAATCAATGCGGTGCCGACCGGACAGGCCGAGGCGGCTCGGGCGGTGGGGCTGACCTTCACCCAGTCGCTGCGAGACATCGTGTTGCCGCAGGCGCTGCGCAGTGTCGTGCCGCCGCTCGGGAGCGTGATCATCGCGATGATCAAGAACTCGGCGATCGTCGGCGCGTTCGGGGTCGGCGGGGACCTGTTCAGCGTGCAGGCCAGGCTGACCTCCGCGCAGGGACTCGCCCTCATCCCGGTCCTGCTCGGGGTGGCGGCGGGCTATCTGATCATCACGATTCCGGCGGGTCTGGCGCTGGGCGTCATCGAGCGCAAGGTGGCGGTGGTGCGGTGAGCGCCGCGGTGCTCTACGACCGCCCCGGCCCGCGCACCCGTCGGCGCATCCTGGCGGGCAGCATCGTCGTCGGCTTGGCGCTTGCCGGGCTGGTGGTCCTCGTGATGCTGCGGCTCGCGGCACAAGGCCAGCTCACCGAGGAGAAGTGGGGTCCGATTGTCAACCCGGCGAACCCGTACTTCGTCGCGCTGTGGACCAACCTCGGCCTCGCCCTGCTGCGCAACGTCCAGGCAGCCGTGCTGGCGATGGCGCTGTCGCTGCTGCTGGGCACGGTGTTGGCCGTGACCAGGATCAGCTTGCCACGCTGGGGGCGCTGGGCCGTGATCGCGCCGATGGAGTTCCTCCGGGGGCTGCCGGTCGTCATCACGATCTTCTTCGCCGCTCGGGTGCTGCCCGAGCTGGGAGTGAGCTTGCCGCTGCTGTGGTACCTGGTGATCGGCCTCACCGCGTACAACTCGGTGATCATCGCCGAGATCGTGCGGGCCGGCCTGGCCGCGCTGCCCCGAGGCCAGGCCGAGGCCGCGGCGGCGGTCGGGCTCACCCGCGGACAGGCACTGCGCTTGATCCTGCTCCCGCAAGCTGTCCGCGTGATGCTACCCGCACTCATCAGCCAGCTCGTGGTGATCTTCAAGGACACCTCGCTCGGTTTCGTGATCCAGTACGTCGAGGCGGTGCGGTTCGGGGGATTCGCGATTCAAGAGCTACGCAACCCGCTGCAGTTGTACCTGGCTGTGGGCGCCATCTTCGTTCTGATCAACTACCTGCTCAGCAAGCTGGCCGTGTGGGCCGAGCGGCGGCTGACTCGTCGGGTGCATCCGGGCACGGCGGTGCCCGCGGCTGCGAGACTCACGCCTGGCGACCGTGCCCTGTCCGGCACCGGCGCAGCAGGAGGCTGATGCCATGGTCGGGCGCTGTCTACCCCGGATGCGCGCGAAGTGACTGAGAACCTCAACGCCTAGAGTTGTCGCGGTGCGCAGGCAACCGGTGACCCGAGGCCCGGTAGGCGATGGCTGACCTTGAGCCCCAGCGTGCAGCGCCGGAACCGCCGGCCGAGGCGAAGCCGTCGCTCGGCAGCCGGTCCCGGTCGGTGCTGCACGTCATGCGCCGGCATGGATGGCTGCGGCCGCGTCGGCTCGGCTGCCTGCTCGTAGTGCTCGTGATCGCGGTGTTATGGCTGCTGGGCCAGGTCGTCGAGGGGGTCACCGGCCTGTTCCGCGAGCCGCCAGTGGTCGGCAGCCCGTTCGGCACCGTCGCCCCACCACTGCCGGTGAGCAGCGGATCACCGGCGATCGACCGGATCACCCGGCGTGGCAAGATCATCGTGGCGATCCAGGAAACGCCTGGACTGGCGCAGCGCTCGCCAGGCTCGCGCGACTACACCGGGTTCGACGTCGCCCTGCTCGGGCTGATCGCGGATGACCTGGGGGTGGATCCCGCTGCCACCAACGTCAAGCCTCTTGCTGCGGGCAGCCGGGAGGCAGCTCTGGGCCGAGGTGAGGCGGATCTCGTGCTCGGCGGTTACGAGATCACCCCGCAGCGGCGCGACGAGGTGGGCATCGCAGGTCCTTACCTGGCGCGCCCGTTGCGGCTGGCGGTACCCGCGAACAGCCCGGTGACCGGCCTGAACTCGCTCGGTCCCGGCCCGGTGTGCGCGCCGGCGGACTCGGCGGCCGCAGCGACGCTGGCGGCCCGTGGTGTGGGGCTGCAGACCCGCGCGACGGTGAGGGCCTGCGTGAGCCTGCTCGGGGGTCGCGTCAAGGCGATTGCCGGTGACCAGGCCGCTGTTGCGGCGTTGCTGGCCGAGGCGCCCGGCACGCTGCGAATGGTCGGTGAGCTGCTGGGGACCACCGAGTACGGCTTCGGCTTGCCGCCGGGCGACCAGGTGCTCCGCGAGCGGGTCACCGCGGTGCTGAGGCACGCGATCGCCGACGGCACCTGGGCCCGTCTCTACGCCCAGTACCTCGGCACTCCAGTACCTGACCCCCCGGTGCCCCGCTGACCTACCCCCGGTTGCGGCGCAGCAGCCGGGCCAGCGGGTCGAAGCGGACGTCGACCACCCGCTCCTTCATCGGGATCAGCGCATTGTCCGTGATCTTGATGTGCTCCGGGCAGACCTCGGTGCAGCACTTGGTGATGTTGCAGAATCCAAGACCGTGCTCGTCCTGCGCGGCCTGTTTGCGATCCACGCCCTCCTCGTCGGCGGCGTCCAGCGGGTGCATGTCCAGTTCGGCGATCCGCATGAGGAAACGCGGCCCGGAGAAGCTCTCTTTGTTCTCCTCATGGTCGCGGATCACGTGGCAGGTGTTCTGGCACAGGAAGCACTCGATGCACTTGCGGAACTCCTGCGAGCGTTCCACGTCCACTTGCTGCATCTGGTACTCGCCAGGCTGCACGCCCTTGGGCGGCATGAACGCGCGGATCTCGCGCGCCTTGTGATAGTTGTAGGACACGTCGGTGACGAGATCGCGGATAACCGGGAAGGCCCGCATCGGGGTGACCGTCACCGGCTGCTGGGGCGGCAACGTGGACATCCGCGTCATGCACAGCAGGCGCGGCCGGCCGTTGATCTCGGCGCTGCATGATCCGCACTTGCCCGCCTTGCAGTTCCACCGCACCGCAAGGTCGGGGGCCTGGGTGGCCTGCAGGCGGTGGATGACGTCGAGGGCCACCTCTCCCTCGTTGACCTCCACGTGGAAGTCGACCAGCCCCCCGCCGTCGGTGTCGCCCCGCCACACCCGGAAGTGCTGCTGGTAGCCCATGTCAATCCGCCCCTTCCGGGAGCTCCTCGGCGGTGAAGTACTTCTTCAGCTCATCGAGCTCGAACAGCTCGACCAGGTCCACGCGCATCGGGACCTGCTCCTTGCGTTCAATGCGAACGGCGCCATTGGGGTACTGCGTGCACACCAGCACCACGTGCCGCCATTGCGGGTCCATCACCGGGTAGTCATCCCGGGTGTGCCCGCCCCGGCTTTCGGTGCGCTCCAGCGCGGCCCGGGCGATGCACTCGCTCACCGCAAGCATGTTGCGCAGGTCCAGCGCAAGATGCCACCCGGGGTTGAACTGGCGGTGCCCCTCGACCACGACGTGCTGGGCTCGCTGGCGCAGCTCGTCGAGCTTCTCGAGGGCCAGCTCCATCTCGTCGGCCCGGCGGATGATGCCCACGAGGTCATTCATGGTCTGCTGCAACTCCTGATGCATCTGGTACGGGTTCTCGGTGCCTGCACTGTGCTCCCCCGTGCCAAAGGGAGCCCCCGTACCGAAGGGGGCGAGCACCCGCTGCGCTGCGGCGTCGACGTCGGCCTCGCGGACCGACGGCCGGGACCCACCCAGGGAGTCCACGTAGGTCGCCGCCCCGAGACCGGCCCGGCGACCGAACACGAGCAGGTCGGACAGCGAGTTGCCGCCCAGCCGGTTAGAGCCGTGCATCCCGCCCGCGACCTCACCGGCCGCGAAGAGCCCGCGTACCGAGGCTGCCGCGGTGTCCGGGTCGACCTCGACGCCGCCCATCACGTAGTGGCAGGTAGGGCCGACCTCCATGGGCTCGGCGGTGATGTCGACGTCTGCCAGTTCCTTGAACTGGTGATACATCGAGGGAAGCCGTTTCTTGATCAGCTCGGCGGGCATCCGGGTGGAGACGTCGAGGACAACACCGCCGTGCGGTGACCCACGGCCGGCCTTGACCTCGGAGTTGATCGCGCGTGCGACCTCATCGCGGGGCAGCAGCTCCGGTGGCCTGCGGTGGTGGTCCGGGTCGTCGTACCAGCGGTCGGCCTCCTCCTCGGTGGTCGCGTACTTGTCCTTGAAGACCTCGGGGACGTAGCCGAACATGAACCGCTTGCCCTCGGAGTTGCGCAGCACGCCGCCGTCACCCCGGACCGACTCGGTGACCAGGATCCCCTTGACGCTGGGCGGCCAGACCATCCCGGTGGGGTGGAACTGGACGAACTCCATATTGATCAGTGCGGCGCCGGCGCGCAGCGCGAGCGCGTGCCCGTCAGCGGTGTACTCCCAGGAGTTGCTGGTGACCTTGAAGGACTTGCCGATCCCGCCGGTGGCCAGCACTACCGCAGGCGCATCGAACCGGACGAAGCGGCCGGTCTCACGCCAGTAGCCGAATGCCCCGGACACCGCGTCGCCGTCTTTGAGCAGGTCGGTGACCGTGCATTCGGCGAAAACCTTGAGGTTGGCCTCGTAGTCGCCATGCTGGGCGAAGTCCTCCTGCTGCAGCGACACGATCTTCTGCTGCAGCGTGCGGATCAGCTCCAGGCCGGTTCGATCGCCCACGTGCGCCAGCCGCGGGTACTCGTGCCCACCGAAGTTACGCTGGCTGATCTTGCCGTCCTTGGTGCGGTCGAACAGCGCGCCGTAGGTCTCCAGTTCCCATACCCGCTGTGGTGCTTCCTTCGCGTGCAGCTCGGCCATCCGCCAGTTGTTGAGGAACTTGCCTCCACGCATGGTGTCGCGGAAGTGGACCTGCCAGCTGTCCCGTGGGTTGACGTTGCCCAGCGACGCCGCGATACCGCCTTCGGCCATCACGGTGTGGGCCTTACCGAAGAGGGACTTGCAGATGACGGCGGTGCGCCTGCCCAGCTCCCGGGCCTCGATCGCCGCGCGCAGCCCGGCGCCGCCGGCGCCGATCACCACGACGTCGTAGTCGTGCCGCTCGATGTCGGTCATGATGTCCTCGTCAGTTGAACAGGCGCAGGTCGGCGATCCAGCCCGCGGAGACGGCCATGATGTAGAAGTCCGTGAGCATCACCGTCATCAGCGACGCCCAGGCGAATTGCATGTGGCGGCCGTTGAGCTTGGACAGCTGGGTCCAGAACCAGTACTGCACGGGATGTTTGGAGAAGTGCTTGAGCCGACCGCCGAAGATGTGCCGGCAGGCGTGGCACGACAGTGAGTACAGCCACAGCATGGTGACGTTGACCAGCAGTATCAGTGAGCCCAGACCCACCCCGAAGCCGCCGCTGGCGGGGAAGAAGGACAAGATCGTATCGTAGGTGTTGATCAGAAGCAGCGCGCCGGCGAGGTAGAAGAAGTACCGGTGCAGGTTCTGCAGCACCAGCGGGAAGCGAGTCTCCCCACGGTAGGCCTTCGCCGGCTCAGCTACCGCGCATCCAGGTGGGGACTGCAGGAACGCCCGGTAGCCGGCCTTGCGGTAGTAGTAGCAGCTGGCCCGGAACCCGGCGAGGATGGGGAAGATCAGGATCGGCAGCGGGAGCGCCAGCGGAAACCCCGGCAGCGGGGTGCCGAAATGCGCCGAGCCCGGCGCGCACGAGGCGCTCAGACACGGCGAATACAAGGGGGTGAGGTACTGGTATTCACCGACCCAGTAGTGATCACGCATAAACAGCCGGATCGTCGTGTAGATGACGAAGCCGCCTAACACGATCGCGGTCACCAAGGGTGGCACCCACCAGCGGTCGGTGCGCAGGGTCCGTGCGGAGATCGCTGCCCGACCGGACTGTGCCCGGCCTGGCTGGGTTCGACCGGACTGGGCGCCCCCGGACGGCGGGGACGGTGATGTGGTGGTCATTGAGGTCGATTCAGGTCAGTGGCACAGGCCAGCGTCGTTGGTTCAGCCGTGGCACCAGCGGTCCGTGCGGCTAGCACGGCGACGGCTGACAAGCGGCGATGACTAACAGTAAGCCCGAACCCTGCCAGCGGACCAAGATATGGTGACGCTCGTCTCGATAGCTCTAAGCTATCAATATGCAATTACAGCAGCTGGTGTACTTCCTCACGGTCGCCCGCACCCGCCACTTCACCCGGGCGGCCGAACTCACGCACGTCGCCCAGCCCTCGCTGAGCAAGCAGATCCACTGCCTGGAGCGCGAACTGGGCAGCGAGCTGTTCCACCGGGCCCGGGGCAACGTGACCCTCACTCCAGCCGGAGAAGTGCTCGTCCCTTTTGCCAGACGGATCCTGGCCGACGTCGAGACCGCCCGGCTGCAGGTGCACGAGCTGGCCGAGCTTCGCCAGGGACGGCTGCGGCTGGGTGCCACGCCCAGCCTCTGCACCGGGCCGCTGGCCCACGCACTTGCCTGCTTCCATACCCGCTACCCGGGGATCCAGCTCGTCATCGACGAAAGCGGATCGCGGGACCTGGTCCGGCAGCTCGCCGAAGGAGCCCTCGACCTGGCGGTGATCACCTCACCGTTGCACCATGGGGATCCCAGCTTGGACACCGTCCCGATCCTTCGTGAGCAGCTCACGGTCGCTGTTCCGCGCACCATGGACCTCGATCCCGAATCGTTTCGGATCGACGACCTCCGGGACCGACCGCTGGTGATGTTCCGGGAGGGCTACGACCTCAGGTCGATGACCCTGACGGTCTGCCAGCGCGCTGGATTCCAGCCGCGGTTCGCCATCGAGGGGGGCGAGATGGATGCGGTACTCAGCTTCGTCGAGGCCGGGCTCGGGATCGCGGTAGTTCCCAGCATGGTTCTCCCGGGCCGCCCGAAGCTTCGTGGTGTGCCGTTCGTGCCCCCCATTCCGGTCCGGACGATCGCCCTTGCCCACCGCACCGACGTGCACCCAACCCGAGCTGCTGCGGAGTTCCGATCCACCCTGTTGCAGCTGCTGGGCGATGCGCACGCCCAGAACGACCTCCCCGCCGGTGTCGAGTTCATCGTTCCTGAGGGTCAGTCGGGGCACGGCTCGACCTCAGTGGGCCAGTTGCCCGGACCGACCTCGTCGCGCACCACGCGCACCGTTAGCTCCTCGGAGTAGCCTCTGCGGGACAGCATCCCGGCCAGCCTGCGCACCAGGGTGTTTGGGTCCCGGGCGGTGCTGCTGCGTAACTTGCGCCGGACCAGTTCGCGGGCCCGCTGCTGCTCATCCTCGGGTTGTACCGCCGCCACCGCCTCGCCCGCGATCTCATCCGGCACTCTTCGGCGCCGGAGCTCGGTGCTCAGCGCCCAGCTACCCAGGCCGCGGTGGCGGTGCCCCGAGTGCACCACCGACTCCGCGAAGACGGCGTCATTCACCAGCCCCACTTCACCGAGGCGGTCGAGTACCGGTTCGCCGACCTCTTCGGGAATCCCGCTCCGGCGCAGGGCCTCGGCCAGCTCGGCCCGGCTGCGCGGCCGCACCGTGAGCAGCCGCAAGCAAATCCCCTGTGCTTCAGCTGCGGGGCCCATGGTCTTGGTCTCCGGCGAGCCTCCGCGGGCGGCCCCGGGGGAGTCAGGACTGCGCCTGCCCCTCGCAGCTCCTAGCTTCTCGGTGTAGGTCCGGAGCATCAGAAGTCCACCGGAGCCGGCACGGTCTGGTCTTTGTCCAGCTTCGGCCCGATACCGAGCTTGTCCTTGATCCGCTTCTCGATCTCGGCGGCGATGTCCGGGTTATCGCCGAGGAACTTGCGGGCGTTCTCCTTGCCCTGGCCGAGCTGGTCGCCCTCGTAGGTGTACCAGGCACCCGACTTGCGGACGATTCCCTGCTCCACACCCATATCAATCAGCGAGCCCTCCTTACTGATCCCGTGGCCGTACAGGATATCGAATTCCGCTTGCTTGAAAGGTGGAGCGCAGTTGTGAACCATGACATCGTTCGCGACAAAATTGTGTAGCTCATCGACCTCAATATCGAACGTCCGGCAACGGCGAGAAGGCAGAATCGCCACAATCCGCGAGTAGCACAGCCCCTCGGTTACAATCTCCTGAAGAAATGCATCTTCGAGAGCATCTGCTAGACGAGACAAACGATCACGTCGCAGCCGGTGGAGGCCTAGGACCTGCCTCATCCCACCTTTCGGATTACCCGTACGATCGCCGATGAGCTGTGCTGCTAGCTGCGGGGTCACTCCCCGGGTGGCGAGATGCGCGAGCACCGGTTCGTAAACCTCAGACGCGAGATAGACGCTCTGCGAACCACGGCAGCGACCGCCGAGTGCAGCGAGTTCCCGGGTCAGCACCTGGCCCCGCGGCCCCCACATGGGGACGGCCTCAGCGAACGTTGTTACATTGTCGATTCCAGCAACGCGCACTTCCCAGGCCGGAAGTTTGCCAACGATTCGCCGATCTTCCACAACCCCGCCTTCAGCACGTGGCTCCCGTCGCCGAACACAGCTTCCGATGCCCCACCGTAGCAGCAACCAGTGGACCTGCTGAGCGAGTTGCTCGGAAGTTGTCCAGTAACCAACTCGAATTCCGCCGGTCTGCTCACGGCTCACGCACCCGTCGGTTTCGAACAGACCGAAGAGCAGGTTAGCGACCACCTCGGCAGAGACATCGGGTGCGAAGAAGAGCGGCGGGATCTGCTTCTCGGGCGCGAGCTTGCCCCAGATCCCGGCCTGCCGACACAGCTCGAGCACACCATTCTTCTCACCCGGTCGGTGCGAGAATGCGATCTCGGTATCGTTGGGCCGGGGCTTGGCAGCGCATCCGAGCGTCCCAGCGATCTGAGCGGCATCATCCTGCAACGGGGGGCAGAAGTTGATAAACCTCACGGGAGTCTTGCCGCCGACGTAGCCGTCACCGATCAGGTAGCCGAGCAGCCGAGCGTGATCCGGTGTAACCGGCTCGGCGTTCCCGAATCCGAGGAACTCGCGGGGTCGCGCCACCCGATCTCCGGCTGCAAGTTGGCCTGCCGGGCGCCAGCCGACCTCAGTGAGGATCTTGTGGTCCGGCGTCACCCACAGCTCAGTGCCGTCGCGCAGCCGGAGACCCGTCACGTCCTGTTCGCCCTGGTCGAACCAGGAGACCACCGGCCGACTGTGCAGCATCCCCGCCTTGTCGGCGGCGACCACGTGCACCGGAAGCTGGCCGTCGACAACGTCCTCGATCAGGTGCGTCTGACCCGTTACCGGGTCGAACACGCAGGTTCCGCCGGCCACGCACTTGTTCTTCGCTACCTTGACGCGGGTCCGGTTGCCGACCGCTTCCCCGCCGTCCTTGAGCGTTTCGATCCGGCGGATGTCCAAGCGCACCGAGGCGTAGAACTTCAGCGCCTTGCCACCCGTGGTGGTCTCCGGGGAACCGAAGAAGACCCCGACCTTCTCCCGGAGCTGGTTGATGAAGATCGCGGTGGTGCCCGAGTTGCTCAACGCACCGGTGATCTTTCGCAGCGCCTGGCTCATCAGCCGGGCCTGCAGGCCGACATGCGCGTCGCCCATCTCGCCCTCGATCTCCGCCCGGGGCACCAGGGCGGCTACCGAGTCGATGACCACGACGTCCAGCGCGCCGGAGCGGATCAGCATGTCCGCGATCTCCAGCGCCTGTTCCCCGGTGTCGGGCTGGGAGACCAGCAGGGCGTCGGTGTCCACTCCGAGCGCCTTCGCGTAGTCGGGATCCAGCGCGTGCTCAGCGTCGATGAACGCGGCGATCCCGCCGGCTCGCTGGGCGTTGGCCACTGCGTGCAGCGCGATGGTCGTTTTTCCGCTGCTCTCGGGTCCGTATACCTCCACTACCCGGCCGCGCGGCAGGCCGCCGATGCCCAGCGCCACGTCCAACGCGATGGAGCCGGTGGGGATCACCTCGACGGGCGCGCGGCCCTCCTCGCCGAGACGCATCACCGAGCCCTTGCCGTACTGCTTGTCAATCTGGGCCAAGGCGATCTCGAGCGCCTTCTCCCGGTCCGGTGCTGATGCCATCTGACGGTCCACCTCGCTGGTCGGTTCTTCTGGGGTCGGCGCCGACGCTAAGCGGTAGGACCGACATTTTGCGGTGACACCTACCGGATCTGTGGACAGGGGTCCGGCTGTGGACAACATGCTAGCCGAACACGTGTTCGACATCGGGAGCGACACGCCGGGATGCTAATTTGCCGCGCCCAGCGGCGCCGGGGCTGCGCCAGGAAGCGACACACCCGGGAGACGGACACGCCAGGGAAGGTGCTCAGCGCCGATCTTCGGGCACGTCGAATCTGGCGCACACCACGGCCCACACCTGCTTGGTGTCGATGCCCGCCTCCAGCGCCCCGTCCACCGTGCAGCCGCCGAGCTCGGCGAACACGTGATCTCGGGCCAGCGCGGCGGCCCGCCCCGGGCCGAACTCCTCGTCCATCCGCTGCCGGAAGTGGGTTATCCGCACTCCGCCAGGTTAGGTGCCCCGCCCGGGTTACCGTGATGGGGTGCTAGCCCAGGGCGACCTGACCGGACTGTCCTCCACCGCCGGACAGTTGGTGATCCTTTTCGGCTTGCTCGCCGCTCTGGCGGTGCTCATCCGTTGGTGGTGGCAGCAGCGGGACCGCTGATCCTCGATATGATCAGCTACCGGCGCATCGGGCTGTCGGGGAAACTGCGTGGCTCCGGCCAGCCCGACGCACGGTCCGGAACCCCACCGCAAACAGCTCGACCCTGGACTTGGACGGCACTTGCGGCTCCCTACCACACAGACGGGCTCGATGCCCAGTGCACCCATGACTGCGACGATGGTGTCGCCCGCGGCTTGACCGGTTGGGTTCGGTTCGCTCGGTCGAGGCCGAGCAGTCGAGGCCGAGCAGGAGCCGCTGCATCTACGGCACGAGCACCGCCGTATGCTGCTCGTGCTGCTTACGCCGCCCGTACCGGGTCCTGCCCCGCGGCTTGAACACCGACAGCGCCGCGGGCACGAGCAACACCAGCAGGCCGCCACCGGCGTGGGCCACGAGTGAGATCCTCGTCTCGCGGAGATCGGCACTGGACAATGTTGTCTCTGCCGCTACGCCTGCTATGTAGCTAATTGGCTCCAACTGCAGCAGCAAGACAATGGCGGCAAGGACGGTCAGCAAAAGTTTCGCCAGAACCCAATAGTGCCGGAACAATCCCCACGTGGTGCCCAGTGACTGGACAATCCCGGTGAGCAGCGAAGCGAAGGCCAACGGGACGATGACGAACCAGGAGGTCAACTCCATCGCGAGATAGGCGGCACGCACCATCTGAGCATCCTGGCTGGTCAGACCGGCGACGGCGAGAGCTAGGAAGCCAGCGACCGCGCCGAGCCAGCCGACCGAGGACGTGACATGCGCGGTGAGCGCGAACTTGCGGAGGCGGGGTGTCATGGTCATCCGTGGCCACCCTCGGGCGGTGTGTGGCCACCAGGTGCGTGTTCTGTGACACGGGAGGGCGGTGTCCCTCCCCTGTCGCGCGTGGTTGTCACGGTTGTCATGACTCAACTTTAACAAGACAACATGTCGATATCAAACCAGACCGTCGTGACATCGTCGTCACGTATACTGGGGTGGTGCCGAAGCTGTGGAACGAGACGATCGAGACGCACCGCCACGCGGTGCGCGAGGCGATCCTGGACACCACTGCGGCGCTGGTGACCGAGCATGGGCCGACGTCGGTGACGATGTCGAGGATCGCCAAGAAGACCGGCATCGGACGTGCGACGCTGTACGGGTACTTCTCCGACGTCGAAGCGATCCTGGTCGCCTGGCACCAACGGCACGTCACCGGCCACCTCGAACATCTCGCCGAACTCCGCGACCAACCTGGCGACGCTGGCGGGCGGCTCGAAGCGGTGCTCGAGGCATATGCGCTCATCTGCTACCGCCGCGGGCAGCATGGCACCGAACTCGCGGCACTCGTGCATCGAGATGAGCACGTCGCCCGGGCACAGCAGCAGCTCATCGACTTGATCCGAGACCTGCTGACCGAGGTCGCAGAGACCGGCGACCTCCGCGATGACGTCGCGCCTGACGAGCTCGCGAGCTACTGCCTCCACGCCCTCACCGCAGCCAGCAGCCTGCCGTCCACCGCCGCGGTCTACCGGCTCGTCACGGTCACCCTGGCCGGGTTACGCCCCCCCGCTGACGCGTGGTGAGCGACGCCGGTGGGAGTGGTTAGGAGGCGTCGGCCCACCGCCGGCGACCAGCACGGTCAGCGAGACCTTCGTGTTCGAGGTCATCTTCGAGTCATCCATTCCACAGGTCCGGAGCAGGGATCGCGAGGGGATGCAGGGGCCACAGCGGGGTGCTTCCCTCTCCGTCTGACACCAATCCCGGAGTCCATCGAACGATCAGCTGATGGACACGGTCGGTGCTCCTGGCTCAGGCAATGGTGACGTGAAACGCGCCGTGTTTGGAGTGCTCAGCCCGCGGTGGCGGTGACCCGGCGGCGCAGGCCGGCAGCGGACTCTGCCGGATACTGGGTTTCATGACTGGTGCTGTTGCCGCGTTCCGCACGGTTGCTGTCGCCGAGGCGCTGTCCTGGACCGGCCTGCTGGTAGGCATGGTCTTCAAGTACCTGGTGGTGGGGATGACATCGGTGTGAAGATTTTCGGCCCGATCCACGGTGGCCTGTTCCTGGTCTACCTCGCAGTGACAATGCTGGTACGCCGCCAGTTGCGCTGGGGCACCGCAGCCACGATCCTCGCGCTCCTCGCCAGCGTTCCGCCGCTGGGCACCCTGGTTTTCGAGCGATGGGCGACCCGCACCGGCCGGCTGCAGGTCGGCACGCGCCGCACGCATCTGCCGCATCGACGGCCGTCGACCACGTCACGCTGACCTAGACCGCTGTTCTAGTGATGGTATTGGTGCACCACGGCGTGGCCCTTGCCGCGGCGGATCAGCGCCCGGTTCACCGGAACGGTGACCACGAAGGCGATGGCCAGCGCGACGGCCAGCGCGCCCCAGAACAGCCACGAGTTCAGGCCGGCCTCCATCGCCCCCGGGATGATCAGCATGATGGCGTTGTCGACGATCTCCATCACTGTGATCGAGACGGTGTCCGCGGCCAGCGCCACACCCAGCGCGGCGGACAACGCCAGGCCCGCGCGCAGCACCGGGACGATGGTGAAGGAGTAGCCGAACAGGAACGCCAGCGCGATCGCCAG
>JBOHFT010000040.1:0-28506 GCA_050699815.1 Pseudonocardiaceae bacterium
CGCGGGAGATCTCCTCCCGATCGACCTCGGTCAACGGCCTGCGCTCGCAGCTCACTCAGTGCTCCTCGTCGACGGTGTCGCCGACGATCTACACCAAGATCAATTGCTTCGACCGGTTGGGATCAAGAAGTGCTGCGAGCGGTGGCGAGCACCAGGGAAGCGTCCGGCGACCCCCGGTTCTTTGACCTGCTGCGCAACCACTATGTGTTCGCCTATCAGTACGGTAGAGGCGAGGACTGGTACGACGTCAACCCGCTGCTGTGGGAGATCACCCTGTGAGCATCACGTCAGCCGCCTCCGACGAGGTCCAGGATCCGGACAACCTCGCCGAGCTCGCCGCTCTCGAACGGATGATCCGGCGAAGCGACGGATTCCGTATCGCATTCGCAGTGGTCAACCATCCCGCCCTGCGGGACAAGCTCATCCGGGCAGTGCGGCGCGATCTCCCCGACCTCGCGATTGCGGAGCTGACCATCCCAGGTGCCCCCACCGACATAGTCACGGAGATCGAGACTGCGGCCCGGCCACCGCCTGGCGCAGTGTTCGTCTTCGGGCTCGACGAGCTCGGATCGGACCAGGCCCGCTCCCAGGTCATCGCCGAGCTGAACCTCAACCGGGATCACCTGTGGCGTGCCGCCCGTGTCCCCGTCGTGCTCTGGGCGAGTGACTTCGCGATCCGGCAGTTCGCTGCGCAAGCCACCGACCTGTGGTCGGGACGATCGGGGGTGTATCGCTTCCGCGTGGCGGGCGATGACACCGCTAGCACGATCGCCGACGTCATCAGCGGAATCAACTGGGGGACAACTCCAGATGAGAAACGCGAGCGGGAGGCACGCCTGCACAACCTGCTCGACGAGAGTGGCGATGCTGCGGAGGATCGGGCACGGCTGCTCGTGGCTCTCGGTGATGCAGCATCGGCGCAGCACCGTTACGACGAGGCACGCGAATTCTACGAACAGGCGCTGCCCATTCACCGCGACATCGGTGACCAACTCGGCGAAGCCACCACCCTGAGATCCCTCGGCGACACCGCCCTCGCCCAAAACCGCTACAACGAGGCCCGTGAACTGTACGAACAGGCGCTGCCCATTCACCGCGACCTCGGCGACCAACTCGGCGAAGCCACCACCCTGAGATCCCTCGGCGACACCGCCCTCGCCCAAAACCGCTACTACGGAGGAGGTACGGGGATCAGGGTATTCCTCAGCTACGCGAGTGAGGACCACACGCTGGCCCGTGAGGTGCATCGGTGGCTGGTCCAGGATGGCAACGAGGTCTTCCTGGACCAGGATCTGCAGGACGGGATCGCAGTCGGCGAAGACTGGAAACAGCGGCTGTATGAGCGGCTGCGCTGGGCGGACGCGGTGGTCTGCATAGTCACCTCGGCCTATCTGGGGTCCGTGTGGAACACGGCCGAGGTCGCCATCGCTGTGTCGATGGGTAACCGGCTGCTGCCGATACTCGCCGAACCGGGTGTGGTTCACCCACTGCTGGGCTCTGTCCAGCACATTGATATGGCGCGGGCCCGTGCTGGACTCACCGAGGCATTGCGTCGGATCGATGCCACCGGGGGACGGGGCTGGCCGGACGATCGCTCCCCGTTCCCGGGGCTGCGCCCGTTTGATGTCGACCAGCATCGGGTGTTCTTCGGCCGCACCGGCGAGGTCGGGCAGCTCGCCGGGCTGTTGCGATCTCCTGCCTTGCCCGCTGAGGGTGCGGCGCTGCTGGTCGTGGGCCCCTCCGGGTGCGGCAAGTCGTCCCTGGTCCGCGCCGGGCTGCTGCCGGTGATGGCCGACGAGCCGGGTTGGCGGGCACTGCCACCCATCGTGCCGGGCGCTGATCCGATAGCGGCGCTGACTCGGGGACTAGCCGACGCGGCACAGCAGATTGGCCTGGGGTGGACAGTGGAACATGTCCACCACCGGCTTGACGAGGGCGGCCTCACGGCGTTGGCTGACGAGCTGCTGGTGGCAGACCCGGCGGGTCCGCAGCGGCACCTGCTGGTCGTGGTGGACCCGTTCGAGGAACTGCTCACCCAGGCCCCACCTGGCCAGCGGGCCCGATTCGTCGAGCTACTGCGTCCGGCGCTGGCCGGTCCGGTGCAGCTGGTGGCCACGCTGCGCCCGGAGTTTCTGGACCAGTTGCTGGCCGACCCCGAACTAGCCCTACCGACGCACGTGTACCCGCTGCGGCCACTGCGTCGCAACGCGCTGCGCGCCATCATCGAAAAGCCGGCCCGGCTGGCCGGCATCGACGTGGACGAGCATCTGGTGGCCCGGCTGGTCGAGGACACCGGCAGTGGGGAGGCGCTGCCGCTGCTGGCCTTCACCCTGGCCCAGCTCGCCGACGGTGTCGGTCGAGGCGGGCGGTTGTCAGCCACCCGTTACGACCAGCTCGGCGGGGTGCAGGGTGCGCTGACCCGCCAGGCCGACGCGGCCCTGGCCGAGGCGCGTGCGGCCACCGGGCGGCGCGACGAGGAGGTCATCGCCGGGTTGTTGCGATTGGTCACCGTGGATGAGCAGGGCCGCCCCACTCGATGGCGAGTCTCCCGCGGCGAGTTGCCCGAGCCGGTGACCCGAGAGCTGGACGCCTTCGTCGCCCGGCGGCTGCTGACCACCGACACCGACGACCACGGCAGCGTGGTCGTGGGGGTGGCCCACGAGGCGTTCCTGTCCGCCTGGGCGCCGTTGCCCCAAGCAATTGAGCAGAATGTGTCGGCGCTGCGGGCCCGCCGCGCAGTCGAGCAGGCCGCCGCCGATTGGGACGGCAAGGGGCGCCCACCGGCCCGGTTGTGGGAACGCGGCCAACTCACCGCCGCCCTGGCCGACACCGGCGCCCACCCCCAGGCTCACGACCTGGTCACTGACCGCGTCACCCTCAGCCCAGCAGCCCGGGACTTCCTGCGCACCAGCATCCGCCGTGACCGTTTCCGCCGCAGCCGCGCGGTCACCGTCCTCTCAGTGCTGCTCATCCTCGCCGTAGTCTCCGCCGGTGTCGCGGTCACCCAACAACGCGCCGCGCGGGAGCAACAGCGGATCGCGACCGCCCACGGACTCGTCACCCAAGCCGACGCGGCTCGGGCCGCCGACCCGCGTACCGCACTGCAACTCAGCATCGCGGCCCAGCGTACCTACCCCAGTGGTGAAACCCAGGCCAGTCTGGTCAACCTCCTCACCACCACGCCCTACGCAGGCACCCTGACCGGCCACACCGGCGCGGTGTACGACTTGGCATTTTCCCCCGACGGGCGCACCCTGGCCACCACCAGCGCCGACCAGACCGCCAGACTATGGGATCTCAGCGACCCAGCTCATCCCCTCCAGCTCGGCCAACCCCTGACCGGCCACACCGGCCCCGTCGCCTCCGTGGCATTCTCCCGCGACGGGCGCACCCTGGCCACCACCAGCAACGATGGCACCGCACGGCTGTGGGATGTCCGTGACCCCCGCCAGCCCACGCCCCTGGTCACTCTCACCGGCCACACCGGCCCCGTCGCCTCCGTGGCATTCTCCCCCGACGGGCGCACCCTGGCCACCGCCAGCCAAGACGACACCGCGATCCTGTGGGACCTCACCGATCCGGCCCAGCCCCGCCAGCTCGGCCAACCCCTGACCGGCCACATCGGCCCGGTGAACGACTTGGCATTTTCCCCTGACGGCAGGCTGCTGGCCACCACCAGCAGCGATCGCAGTGTGCGGCTGTGGGACGTGACCAGCCGGCAACCCCTCGGTGAGCCCCTCACCGGCCACACCGGCACGGTCTGGGGTGTGGCGTTTAGCCCTGACGGACGCACCCTGGCCACCGCCAGCCAAGACGACACCGCGATCCTGTGGGACCTCACCGATCCGGCCCATCCCCGACCGCGCGGCACACCCCTGACCGGCCACACCGGCGCAGTGACCTCCGTGACGTTCTCCCCCGACGGGCAGACCCTGGCCACCGCCAGCCAAGATGGCACTGCGATCCTGTGGGATCTCACCAACCCGGCCCAGCCCCAACCGCGCATCGCGCTCCTGACCGGCCACACCGGTGCAGTGACCTCCGTGGCGTTCTCCCCCGACGGGCACACCCTGGCCACCGCCAGCCAAGACAGCACCGTCACGTTATGGGATCTCAGCGACCGGTACCGGCCCCGCCCGCTCGGCCAGCCCCTGACCGGCCACACCAGCGACGTCAACTCGGTGGCATTCAGTTCCGACGGCAGCACCCTCGCCACTGCCAGCGACGACCGCACCGTCACGTTATGGGATCTCAGCGACCGGGACCATCCCCGCCCGCTCGGCCAGCCCCTGACCGGCCACACCAGCGCGGTGTACGGGGTGGCATTCGCCCCGGACGGGCGCACCCTCGCCACCACCAGCAGCGACCGCACCACGATCCTGTGGGACCTCAGCGACCGGGATCGCCCCCGCCCGCTTGGCCAACCCCTGACCGGCCACACCAGCGCGGTGTACGGGGTGGCGTTCGCCCCGGACGGGCGCACCCTCGCCACCACCAGCAGCGACCAGACCATCAGACTGTGGGACCTCAGCGACCGGAATCCGCCTCGTGCGTTGGGCCCACCACTGGCCGGCCACACCGACGCGGTGTACGGGGTGGCGTTCGCCCCGGACGGGCGCACCCTCGCCACCACCAGCAGCGACCAGACCATCAGACTGTGGGACCTCAGCGACCGGGATCGCCCCCGCCCGCTTGGCCAACCCCTGACCGGCCACACCGCCGCGGTGTACGGGGTGGCGTTCGCCCCGGACGGGCGCACCCTCGCCACCACCAGCAGCGACCGCACCACGATCCTGTGGGACCTCACGCGCCTCAATGATCTTCTGAGCTATCTCTCAGGCCATGCGGTGGAGCGCGCCTGCGCTGTCACCGGAGGCGGGCTCGATCGTGACAAGTGGGACCGCTACGTCCCGGGATTGCCCTACCAGGACACCTGCCCCCCCGCCTGACGGCACGTGCGAGCGCCGCAACCCTGGTCAGGCCTCATCCTGTCTCGTGAGCGGCACCGAAAGCGCAGTCGGTGCCGAAGAGCGTGGGGGCGTCCGCGGTGTGTGCGCGTTCGATCGACAGCAGCCGCAGCTTCGTGGTGGTGCCGCCGTGGGCGGAGAACCCACCGACCTTGCGGCCGGCGGCGAGCACCCGATGGCACGGCACGACGATCGCGAACGGGTTGCGCGCGAGGGCCTGCCCCACGGCCCGGGCCGCGCCAAGGGCCCCCAGCTGGGCCGCGATCTCGCCGTAGGAGACCGTCTCGCCGGGCGCAATGGTGCGGGCAAGCTCATAGACCCGGCGGTGAAACGGCGGGACGCCGTCCATGTCGAGCTCGACGGCGGACAGATCACCACCCTCACCGCGCAGCAGCGCGACGATGCCGTCGATCGCATGCTGCACAGCCAGCGGCGGTGGCACCTCGGACGCATCCGGGCATCGCCGGAGAATGCGCGCACGGGTGCCACCCTCGCTGGCCTCCGGAAGCTGCACACCGACGACGCCGCGAGCCCCCCACGCGATGCCACATCGGCCCAGCGCGGTATCGAAGAGCGCGAAACTGTCTGCCGTCATGATTCGGTGCAGTCTGTCACGAGCCGCTGCGCACGGCCACCGCATCAGCAGCGACGTCAGCGGCTCGGGCCCGCCTGGCGGTGATCGCCGAGCACCGTGCGGGCGGGCGAGCAACTCCGCGCCAGCCAGTTCCGGGCCGTCAGGTCGACGTATTCGGTACTGATAGGGCGTCGCGGAATCTTGCCATTGAGGGGATTCTGTCCTCGGGTTCGGGGGTGAGTGCGTGACACAGGGCGTTTTCGAATGAGGGCCATGGCCAGGGCCGTATGGCCGCGAGGCCGTGTTGGCGTCCTTGGGCTACGTCTTTGAGTTTGCCTCGCCAGGGTGCTTGGTCGTGGGTGTATGCGGTAGGGGGCAGGCCGGTCCAGGCGACGTGGAGGACGGCCGCAAACGCGTAGACTGCCGTAGCCACCGTTGCCCGAGCAGCCGGATCTCGGCGAGGTCGGTCCAACCTGTGAGCGATACCGGGATGGTGTCCACTACCTCAGTTATCCCATAGTCTCCTATCCGCTTGCCGCCCAGCACGTAAGCCACTGGATCACCACGCCGCCAGCGGATGGTACATCCGTCGTGACGATGTCGATCGATGCGCCAGGTCGCCCATGGGCTCATGGTTATGAACCACCACCAAGCGCTCGAGCTCGTGCAAGCCGGCATTAACCGTCTGGAGCCAGAGCGCGGGGGCGGCTCACCGGCGTGCCTCTCGCTCTACGGGATGCTGTTCCTGATGGGGGCGGAAGTCGCCGCCCATGCGAGCAAGCACGCGGTGGTTCAGTGCGGCCTGCTCCACGCCGCCAACCGCTCTGCGATCTTCTCGACGTCCGCCAGGGTGCCGTCGGCCACCGAGACCACCAGTTCCACGATCTCGTCCTGGCCCGCGTGCGGGCGCTGCCCGTTGAGACCCAGGAACACCGCGCACGCCGCCCACGCCAGCCGCTTGTTGCCGTCCACCAAGGCGTGGTTGCGCGCCAGCGAGTGCAGCAGAGCGGCGGCCTTGGTGTGCAACGCCGGGTAGGCGTCGGACCCGAACACCGTGGCCGCCGGCCGGGCCAGCGCCGACTCCAGCAGCCTATGATCGCGGACCACCACCGTCCCGCACGCCTGGGAGGCCACGAACAGCAGATCTCCAAGGTGAGATAGCGCGTCACAGGGCGCCGAGCCGTTCGAGCGCTTCGCGGTACTGCTCCACGACCCACGCGGTCTCACGGGCGACGTCGGCGCGGGCCGTGCGGCTGCGGATGTACTCACGGACGGCGTCCTGCGCCACGAGCTGCATCGATCTACCCTCCGCCTCGGCTTGCGCGCGGAGAGCGTCGTTGTCCTCGTCATCGAGCCGCAGGGTCATCGCCATCAGCGCATGGTATCAGGTTGGTACTGCCATTGGCCTGGTCATCGCGGGAGGCAGAACCCGCGGAACGCCGCAGCGAAACTCTCGCGGTATCGAAGCGCGTGGGTGCGTCTCCGGTGCACGCATGTTCGATCGACAGCAGCCGCAGCTTTGTTGTAGGGCCGCCGTTGGCGGAGAACCCACCCACCTTGCCGCCGACCGGTTCACCCACTCGCACGCCTCCCGTTCGGCTGTGCCCCAGCTTGCGGTGGAGAACGTCACTAGGGACAGGGGCCACGGCTGCGCGGCAGGGACCTCGGTCAGTAGCCCGCGGCACAACGGGCGGCCTGGCGCACCCAGGCGCTGGCGTTGCCGGTGCTCTCCAGGTACGCGGCGGTGAAATCATCCACACTCACCGCGGGAACACTCCCGGCAGCCTACTGAAACTCACCCGCGCAATCTGATCGAGGCAGCACAGCGGAAATTTCGTCTGCTTCCCCGGGTTGCGCAACAGAGCCCTCGTGGGTACAATTCCCGCTGGCTGCGAATGCGGCATGATGTAGCGGGATGCCCACAACGGCGACATGTAGGTAGTTACGAGGCGTGCACAGGTCGTGCAGGGGGTGGCAATGCTCCGAGTCGGAGGAGTCTAGGTTATGGATGTAATATTCTTCGTTGTTATCGGCATCGCCCTGCTCGTACTTGGCGTAGTTCTCCTCGTGAGGCCAAACGCTAGTCCGGACACTAAGTTCGGAGGAGCTACATTGCCTGTCGGCGTAGTCGTCTTGATCTCTGGGCTAGTGTGCGCAGGCTACCCGTTTAGCATGTACTATAGGTCGCCGAACGTAGTTCCCGCACCGACGGCGACGGCTTCACCATCAGCTACGGCAGCGCCAACGGGAACGGCCATCGCGACCCCTGTTCCGATCGCGATAACTTCACCGCCCGACGGCGCCGAAATTAAACCTGCCGGCAATATTAGTGGTACTGCTCCCAACCTCGGCGAGAACGAACTCTGGACCTTTGAGTGGGCCGAACATAAGACGGTTGCAGACAAGGTCTATTATGTCTATTATCGGACCTCAGACGCACCGATAGATATTGCAAATGGATCCTGGAGCACCGATATTGGCGAGCTCGGCGAGACGGGTAGTGATATCGGTGAAACGTTTATCGTGAAGCTTGTGCGCGCAAGTCCTGAGTGTTCTAACGTAATCGCGAACCTCACCCCAAACCCTGCTGGCGAGATTTTTCTCGAAAAGCTGCCAAGCGGCTGTGAAGAGGTCGGTGCGCCGCATCGCTTGGTCAAGAAGTCTTAAAAAGCGCGGGCGGCTCACACGGGAGTCCCCCTGATCTGCCGCGCTGGATCGGTTTCCTCTTACCTGTCCCAGCACGCCTCGGCCCGACGAAGACATGACTCGTCGGGCTGGGGTGAACCCCGTTAGGTCCTGTTTCACAATCGCTGCGGTACTCACCAGCGTGTGATCGTGCCGTACCAGCACCTACGCTGCGGAGGTGGCAAAACGGCGCGGTAGCTGGCGGACGTTCAGCGAGAAGACGATCTACGATAACCGGTGGGTTCGGCGCCGCTGCGGCCTTCATCGTGACCCCGGTGCACTCGACTCGCGCCCAGTGCCTCAGCACCAGCTCACGCTGCGCCCGCCCGCACCCCACGCCAGCCGGGCCTGACGTTCCGGGCTCAGCGTTGCGCGCGCCGCACCCCGCGGGCATTGCGAGCACACGCCGTCGACCTCGCGCATCCGGAACCCGCGCTCGGCGTAGCGGGCAGCCCACATCGGGCGGTCGCAACGCGGGCAGAACCCGACGATCGACCGCCCGCCCGGGTACGAAGTGGCGGTATCCCGGGGTCATCTGGGCCTCCGGGGTTCCGCCAGATGGGCGATCATCGTTCACTCCCCGCAGTGCCGACAGCCGGTGGCACCGGACTCGAAGTCAGCGGCCGTGAGCTGCCACGCTTCCTGGCACGAGACGCATGCCAGCACCAGACCGTGCGACCCACCGGCGTGTGCGTACATCTCTGGTGCCGTGCTCATGACGTTCCTCCTGCCACCCCGCCGTTACCCCGCTGTGCGAGCGGTTCGAGCAGCTTCCCATCCCTCGCTCGCTGCTTTTGTGACCAATAATCAACTTTCAGCATCGATACCCTGACCAGCAACGCGTAGGCCTGGATCTCACCCGCCCGCCTTGGTCACCGAGCTCGACGTTGAGCCGGACCAGCTCGGCGGCCGCCCGCGCCGCGAAGGTTGACGTGCCCCTGCGGGGCCCGTGAGTGGGAAACAGTGTTATAGCTCGCATCGCCACTCACGGGTACGTCAGTACCGGTAGTGGGCTGGTTTGTAGGGGCCCTCGACGTCCACGTCGATGTATTCGGCCTGCTCCTTGGTCAGCCTGGTGAGCTGGCCACCGAGGGCCTCGACGTGGATCCGGGCGACCTTCTCATCGAGCACCTTGGGCAGGGTGTAGACCTCCCGGTCGTATTCCAGGTACTTGGTGAACAGCTCGACCTGCGCGATCACCTGGTTGGAGAACGAGTTCGACATCACGAAACTCGGGTGCCCGGTGGCGTTGCCCAGGTTCAGCAACCGCCCCTCGGACAGCAGGATGATCGAATGCCCGTCGGGGAACGTCCACTCGTCGACCTGCGGCTTGATCACCAGCCGGCGGGCTCCCGACCGGCGCTGCAACCCGGCCATGTCGATCTCGTTGTCGAAGTGCCCGATGTTGCCCAGGATCGCCTGGTGCTTCATCCGGGCCATGTGCTCGACCGTCACGATGTTCTTGTTCCCGGTGGCGGTGACGATGATGTCGGCGCGCTCGACGACGTTGTCCAGGGTGTCGACGCTGAAACCGTCCATCATCGCCTGCAACGCGCAGATCGGGTCCACCTCGGCCACCATCACCCGGCCGCCCTGGCCCCGCAGCGACTCCGCACATCCCTTGCCGACATCCCCATACCCACACACCAGGCACAGCTTCCCGCCGATCAGCACATCCACTGCCCGGTTGATCCCATCCACCAGCGAATGCCGGCACCCGTATTTGTTGTCGAACTTCGACTTCGTCACGGAGTCATTGACGTTGATCGCCGGGAACAGCAGCTGCCCCGCCGCGGCCAGCTGATACAGCCGGTGCACCCCGGTGGTGGTCTCCTCGGTCACCCCGCGGACGCCCTCCCCGATCGCCGTCCACTTGCCCGGGACAGCGGCCAATGAGGTCCGCAACACGTCCAGGAACACCTTCCACTCATCCGAGTCGTCCTCGCCTGCGGTCGGCACGACCCCGGCCTTCTCGAACGTGGTCCCCTTGTGCACCAGCATGGTGGCGTCCCCGCCGTCATCCAGGATCATGTTCGGGGCGGTTCCATCAGGCCAGGTCAGCATTCGCTCGGTGCACCACCAGTACTCCTCCAGCGTCTCGCCCTTCCAGGCGAAACACGGCACTCCCCGGGGCTGTTCCGCGCTGCCATGCGGACCCACCACCACCGCCGCCGCGGCATGATCCTGGGTGGAGAAGATGTTGCACGACGCCCACCGCACCTCAGCGCCGAGACTGACCAGGGTCTCGATCAGCACCGCGGTCTGGACGGTCATGTGCAGCGACCCCGAGATCCGGGCCCCGCGCAGCGGGTAGACCTCCGCGTACTCCCGCCGCAGCGCCATCAGACCCGGCATCTCGTGCTGCGCCAGCCGGATCTCATTGCGGCCGAACTCAGCCAGGCCCAGATCCGCCACAGCGAAGTCAATACCAGCGCGGTTCTGCAGTCTTTTCTCAGTGGCCGGCGCCATCGTCATCGAAATGCGCTCCTTGTCAAGTGGGTAAGTCACGCGCGCACCTGGTCGGCCACCTCGGCCGCGCTGTCGGGTCCGTACGCCTCGCTGAACCGCGCCATGAACGTCTCGGGCTCGAACGTGTGCTCCTGGGTGCCGACTGATTCGATCACCAGGGTGGCCAGCATGCAGCCGAGCTGGGCGGCCCGCTCGTCACCCACGCCCCAGGTGACCCCGGCCAGGAAGCCGGCCCGGAACGCGTCGCCGACGCCCGTGGGATCCGCCTTGACCAGCTCCTGCGGCGGTGTCACCGAGATGACCGGCTCACCGGGCCGCTGCACGGTCACGCCCTTGGCGCCCCGGGTCGTCACCGAGACGCCCACCCGCGCCAGGATGTCCTCGTCGCCCCAGCCGGTCTTGCGTTCGAGCAGGCCGCGCTCGTAGGTATTGGTGAACAGGTAGGCCGCGCCGTCCACCAGCTGCTTGATCTGGTCACCGTCGACCGAGGCGAGCTGCTGGGAGGGGTCCGCGGCGAACGGGTAGCCGAGGTCGCGGCACTCCTGGGTGTGCCGCAGCATGCCCGCCGGGTCGTTCGGGCCCACCACCACGAGATCGGTCCCGCCCACGCGGTCCACGATCGGCTTGAGCTCGATGTCGCGGGACTCGCTCATCGCGCCGGCGTAGAACGACGCGATCTGGTTCTGGTCGGAGTCGGTGGTGCACTGGAACCGGGCGGTGTGCTTGGTCTGCGAGACATGCACCGCGCTGGTGTCCACCCCGTGCGCCGACAGCCACTGCCCGTACTCGGCGAAGTCGGCACCGACCGCGCCCACCAGCACCGGCGCCAGCCCGAGGCAGCCGAGGTTGAACGCGATGTTGGCGCCCGCCCCGCCCCGTCGGATCGCCAGGTCTTCCACCAGGAACGACACCGAGAGGTTGGCCAGCTGATCGGGCACGATCTGCTCGACGAACCGGCCCGGGAAGACCATCAGGTAGTCGGTGGCGATCGATCCCGTGACGATGATGCGCACTGCTCCCCCTTAGACCACTGCCGGCTGCGTGCTGGCGGGTAACCCTGCGGCTTCGCGCAGTTCCGCCGCCCGATCGGTCCGCTCCCAGGTGAAGTCCGGGTCATCGCGCCCGAAGTGGCCGTAGGCGGCGGTCTTAGCGTAGATCGGCCGGTGCAGTTTCAGGTAGCCGCGAAACGCCGCGGGGCGCAGGTCGAAGTGCTCAACTACCAGCTTCTCGATGGTGGTGCGCGGCACCTGCTCGGTGCCGAAGGTCTCCACCAGCAACGATAGCGGCCGGGCGACGCCGATCGCATAGGCCACCTGCACCTCGGCCCGGGCCGCCAGCCCGGCGGCCACGATGTTCTTGGCCACGTAGCGGGCCGCGTAGGCCGCGGACCGGTCCACCTTGGACGGGTCCTTGCCGGAGAACGCGCCACCGCCGTGCCGGGCGAACCCGCCGTAGGTGTCCACGATGATCTTCCGGCCGGTCAGCCCGGCGTCACCCACCGGCCCGCCGATCACGAACCGCCCGGTCGGGTTGACGAACAGATTGCGCGCCAGCCGGTCCTCGTCGTAGAAGCCGGCGGGCAGCTCGGCGAGCACCACGTGCTTCCACACGTCCGCCCGGATCTGCTCGATGGTGACCTCCGCGGCGTGCTGAGTGGAGATCAGCACCTTCTCCACCCCGATCGGCACGCCATCGCGGTAGCGGACCGTCACCTGCGTCTTGCCGTCGGGCCGCAGGTAGGGCAGCGTGCCGTCCTTGCGCACCTGGGCCAGGCGCCTGGACAGCCGGTGGGCCAGCGCGATCGGCATCGGCATCAGCTCAGCGGTCTCGTTCGTGGCGTACCCGAACATCATCCCCTGATCCCCCGCACCGGCGCTGTCCAGCTCGTCCTCGGACAGCTTCCCGCGCCGCTCCGCGGCCATGTCGACACCCTGGGCGATGTCCGGCGACTGCTTGTCCAGCGCGGTCAGCACCGCGCAGCTGTGCCCGTCGAAGCCGAAGCTCCCGTTGTCATAGCCGATGCGGCAGATCGTGTCGCGCACGATCTGGGTGTAGTCCACCAGGCCCGGCGTGGTGATCTCACCGGCCAGCACGACCAATCCGGTGGTGATCAGGGTCTCGCACGCCACCCGCGAGTCCGGGTCCATCGTCAGGGCCGCGTCCAGCACAGCGTCGGAGATCTGGTCGGCGATCTTGTCCGGATGGCCTTCGGTCACCGACTCAGAGGTGAACAGGTACTCGATGCTCTCCAGCTGGGTCACTGGATCACGCTCCTTGCTCGGCGGTCGGTTCCGACGATGTCACTGGATGTTGGGATGTTCCTGGAGTTTGTGTCCACCGGGCTGGGCTTCACCGGGCTGGGCTTCAGCGGGCTGGGCTTCAGCGGGCTGGGCCAGCTCGGCGGGCAGAGTCTCGGTGGGCAGGGTGCAGCGGACCGCAGCGGTCCCTTCCACCATCGCTGCGAGCTTCGCCCGTGCAACATCAGCGGGCAGATGGCGCAGTCCGCAGTCCGGATTGATGATCAACTTATCGGCGGGGAAGGTGTCCAGCGCCCGGCGGATGCGCTGGGCGATGACGTCCGCGGGCTCGATCTGCTCGGTCTTGACGTCCACCACGCCGAGCCCGAGCGCGCGGTCCCACCCGAGCCGCTGGATCACCGGCAGGTCCTCGTAACCCTTGCGGCCGAACTCGAGGACGAGCTGGTCCACGTTCGCATCGTGCACCGCGGGGAAGAGGAAATCGTAATGACCTTCCCAGGACGGCCGGGCGTAGCGGTTGCCGTAGCAGACGTGCAGCCCCCAGGTGACGTCCACGCCCTTGGTCACGATGTTGATCGCCTCCACCGCGACGGCCACGTCCTCGGGATAGCCGGCCAGGAACGGCTCGTCGATCTGCAGCAGCCGGGCACCCGCCCCGGCCAGCGCCCGTGCCTCGGCATTGAGCACCTGCGCCAGCGCCCGGACCAGGTCGGCGGATTTCGAGTACGCCCTGTTCTGGATCCGGCGCGACAGCGAGAAAGGGCCGGTGAAGGAGAATTTGACCGGGCGGTCAGTGTACTGCCGGGTGAAGCGGTAGTCGTCGGCAAGGCCCAGCGGTGGCGGCTCGCTGGCCGGCAGCGGTTCGGTGACGACCGCGTCGTAGTAATCGTAGTAGAACGACTTGACGGTGACCGGGATCCGCACTCCCGGTATCCGGGCCAGCAGGTAGTCGATGTCATTGTCCCGGCGCAGCTCCCCGTCGGAGACGATGTCGATCCCGGCTGCCTCCTGATCCTTGAGCGCCGCCTTGATCGCCATGTCGTGAATCTCGCCGAGATGGGTGCGGCTGATCCGGTTGCGGTAGTAGTCGGTCTTGAGCCGCTCGAGCCATTCGGGGACCGAGTACGACCCCACGACGGTCGTGGGCAGCACGGGGACTGTCATAATTCCGCCTCCGCGGGACGAAGTACGTCGGCGGGAATCTCACTCCCTGACCTGGGCCGTCATGGTGACGATGTTGGTGCCGGTCCGGTGCGCGAACCGCTGGTAGTCCACGTCGAAACCCTTCCGGCGCCCGATGTGCGCCAGCAGCGGCCCATTGAGCCAGTTCACAATCGAGCCGTCGTACTTGCCGGGGCCGCGGAAACCGGTGCGGTAGGCATGCACATCGGTGACGAACAGGTCGTGGCAGATCAGCCGACCGTAAGGATGCAGCAGCGGGACGGTGTCCACGAAGCTGGCCACGGCACCGTTGTTGACGTGCATCCGGATATCGGCGCCGGACTCCAGCAAGGGGCGCAGCATCTCCCCGCTCACCGTGGGCGCGATCTGGTAGAGGTCCAGGCCGGGCAGCGGCAGGTACCGCTCCGCCAGGCGCAGCGCCGCCCAGGTGCGGCGCCAGAACTCCACCGCCACCTCGACCGAGGGGAAATGCGCCGGCAGCGCCTCGGCGAGCAGGGCCGGGCCGAGGCGCAGCAGCTTACGGACCAGTTCCGGTACCCCGTCGGGATGGGCCGAGACCTGCTGGGCGATCTCGGCGTCGGCGTCCTGCGGGAGATAGGCCCTGGTCTGCACGATGTAGGTGTGCCCGCCGAGCTGGGCGACCTCGTCGGTGGGCAGGTTGTCGTAGACGTTGGAGATGTAGACCAGGAACACCTTGTAACGCAGGAAGCCCAGCGCGGTCCGGGGCTGGGTGGCGTCCAGCACGAACGAGCTGACGTGCTGCGCGTGGTCGGCGACCGCGGCCCGGGCCAGTTCCAGGACATGCGGCGAGTAATCGCACATCAGGTAGTGCAGCCGCCGGTAGTAGTCCTTGCCGTGGTCGCGGTCCAGCGCGACGAACTCGTCCAGCCAGGTCTTGGCCTGGCTGCCGTTGCCCACCCCGAGCTCGACCACGTACAGCTCGCCGGGCAGCGAGCTGCGCTGCGCCAGCGAGTCCCACAGCGCGAACAGGCCGGTGATGATCTCGCGCACCCCATCGCGGTTGCGGGCGTCGCTCTCCCCGCCCGGCAGGGCCTGCTCGTAGCGGCGGCCGGTGGCCTGCTCCCACAGGTCCAGGGCCTTCCAGTACAGCGCGTTGAACTCCCAGATCACGCTGGCACTGGTGGCCCGCCACGGCTCGAGGCAGATCCGGGACGGGTCGGCGTCGGCAGTGCGGGCCCGGATGAGTTCGCCAGTGATCTGTTTGAGGGGCACGTCGCAGCAGCGGCGGATGTCGATCGCGACCTCCATCTCGTCCTCGGTCGCCAGGATCGGCCGGATGTCGACGACGTCGCGGAAGCTGTTGCGGTACTGGACCCAGTCGCACACCACGCGGACCCGGGACAGGTCCACCGAATCCGCCGCGAGCGCGTCCACCACCGGGCCCAGCGCGGCCGTCACGTCCACCGGCGTGGCGCCGCGGAGCTTGCCCGTAGGGCGGAAATCAACCAGCACAGCTACTGCCCTCCGTAGTCGTCGTTGCGGCCTGATCCGGGCGGGGGCCGATCCCGGCCCGCTCGAGGATCTCCGGGATGCCCTGCTCGTAGCCGAAGGCCATCACGTGCGCGCCGGCCACCCCGGAGATCCCGGTGAGGCGCTGGATGATCTCGACGCAAATCTGCATGCCCTCCTCGGCCACCCGGCCGGCCGGCACGCCACGCAGCCGGCGGACCATGGCGTCGGGCACGTGGATCCCGGGCACCTTGGTGCGGAGGTACTCCAGCGCGCGCAGGGACCGCACCGGCCCCACCCCGGCGATGACCCCGCACCGCTGGTCGGTTCCGAGGTCGCGGACGTCGGCCATGAACCGCTCGAAGATGCCGAGGTCGAACACGAACTGGGTCTGCACGAACTCGGCTCCGGCCGCGACCTTCTTGGCCAGCCGGCGGGCCCGGAAGCTGGCCGGTGGGGAGAACGGGTTCTCCACCGTGCCGATCAGCCAGTGCGGCGCCGGATCGACCGTGCGGCCGGACAGCAGCCGCCCGTGGTCGCGCATCGTGCGGGCAGTCCAGACCAGCTGGACGCCGTCGAGGTCGAACACCGCCTTGGCGTCGGGGTGGTCGCCGAAGCGGGGGTGGTCGCCGGTGAGCAGCAAGATGTTGGGGATGCCCAGGGCCGCTGCCGAGAGCAGGTCCGATTGCAGGGCGATCCGATTGCGGTCCCGGCAGGTCAGCTGCATCACCGGCTCGACGCCCGCGGCGTGGGCGAGCAGGCTGCCCGCCAAGCTGGACAGCCGGACGTGGGCGCTCTGGTTGTCGGTGACGTTGGCCGCGTCGACCCAGCCCCGCAGCAGGTCTGCCTTGCTCCCTATCGCGCCGGGGTCGGCGCCGCGGGGCGGCCCGATCTCGGCGGTCACCACGAACCGGCCGGACTCCAGGGCGCGGCGCAGCCGACCTGGGCTGGTGGCCGGACAACGGCCGTTGCTGTCGTTACCTGCGGTCACCGGGATGTGCCGGGGTCCGGGCGGTGGATGATCGGCGGGGTGCGCTGGCCGTCGTGGCCGGTCCACATGCCCTCGTCGCGGCCCTGCCAGTAGTTCACCCAGGAGCTGCGCCCCCACTGCCGGTGATCGATCGGGCGCTGCAGCAGGCTGAGGTCGCCGGCCCGGCCCTCGGCGTCGGCGCGCTCGAAGGCGACCAGCCACACGCACCGCACCCCGGGGTGCACCTCGCATTGCCCGGTGGGCGACACCCCGCCGCACGGGCCGTTGCGCAATTGCTTCGGGCAGCTCATCGGGCAGGCGTAGCCCGTCGCCGGCAGCGCGCACTGGCCGCACATCCGGCAGCCGAAGGTGGCGCCCTTCACCCGCTCCTCAGCGGCGGTGAACAGCCGGTTCGCCTTCGGGTGGCGCTCCAGCCAGGCCGCCAGCCAGCGGTACGCCGGTCGGGGCTCCAGCAGGTGGTGCAGCCGGTAGAGCGTCCGCGCCGACAGCGACGGCGTCACCGGCGTGGGCCAGCCCGCGTGGCGCCGCTCGGGGACGGCGCCCGCCCGGTCAGGATGACGCCGGGTTCGCATCTGAGACCCGCCGGGACGTGGGGTTGAACCCCGCCCCGCGCAGCCGGGCGACCGTGACACGCAGGTGCTCGATCTCCCGGTGGAGCAGCTCGACGGCGTCCGCATCGGGCACCCGGACGGTGCCCGGGGTGGTCAGCAGCGGGCATCCGCAGTGCGGGCAGTTGAGCTCATGCGGCATCTCACCCTCCTGACAAGCGAGCCAGTCGACCGGCACGGCACGCGGTCCCTTGGTGAGCAGGACCACACCGTCAGTCAACGGGTGAACACCGGGCGGAGCAACCGGGTGCCAGCACGAAATCACGACCTGCGCATTTGTAGCCTGGGCACAAACGAGCCTGCGGGAGGGCGGCCAGTAGCCTGCCGGGAGACGCGAGAAGTGGATGCGATTGTCGGACGTACCTGCGATGGTGTGCACCAACGGCGGAGCAGCCCCACTGAGGTGGCTCCGCCGATAGCCTGGACGGGACACGTGGAGCAGGTGAAGGAGGCTCAGCCATGGCATCGGAGTCTTCTGCAGCGCTACCCGAGCCGCCCGAGCGTAAGGACAAGGACTGGGACGAACGGCGGCGAACGGCGGTCGAAGCATGGAAGCTGGGGCGCAAGACGATGAAACCAAAGCCGCGGCGGCCGGTGCCGCAACCACGGACGGCGGCTCGGCGGGCCCGGTAGCGTCGCGGTCCGCGTACACCCCGCTGTTCCTCGCGCAGCATCAAGATCGCTACCTGCGGCGTGACCTGATCAAGGACTACCAGCAGCGCCACGGCTGCAACCTCGTGGTGCTCATCGACCAGATCACGCAGGACAGCATCACCCTGTTCGCAGAACTGCTCCATGGGCTCGACCGCTCGCAGGACCTTCATCTCCTTCTCGCCTCACCTGGCGGGGACGGCGGCGCCGCCGTGCGGCTGGCGCGGATGGCGCAAGGGGCCTGCCGCGAGCTCGTAGTGATCGTCCCAGAGTTAGCCAAGAGCGCAGCCACGATCCTGGCGCTCGGTGCGCACAGCATTGTCATGGGTCCCACGTCGGATCTGGGACCGATCGATCCTCAGATACTGATGAGCGATCGGGGATTCGTCAGCGCCAAGGATCTGATCGAGGCCGTCAACAGCGCGCTCGGCGGTTATCGGGAGCAGTGAAGCGCAGCAGGCCGGTTTGCCGGTGCGCGAGCTCGAAACGGACGACCCGTGGTGGCAGGAGATCTGGCATCTCTGGACCCGGTACTACGCGCTCGGGCCTATCCATCTGCTATCGGCCTACGAGGGAGCGAAGGCATCCCAGGTCCGAGTTCTTCGCTCCGTGGGCAATCACAACCACACGGGATAGCGTCACCGCCCAGGGCGGCACCGCCGTTGAAGCGGCAAAGACCATCATTACCCAGCTCCAGCAGGAGAGTCGACTCATCAAAGTTCAGCGAGCGCACGAAGACCTTGCGACAAAAGTTGATATCGCATCAAGATGCCACACAACTCCACAAGCTGTAGGGCAGTGGGCTCGAGGCAAGCGACTGCGCGATTTTCCGTTCCCCGAGCGCTTCAGCTTGACCGCGGGCGGGATATGGCTCTGGGGTGAAGTGAATGACTGGCTTTGCCGAACGGGCAAGCAGGGCGATGACATTGAACACCCCCATAGAGAAGACTACGTTTCGATCAACCACTGGCCGGGCGCGATGAAGCTCGTCCAGTTCCACCCGTGCTATAGCTACGAAGACTTCTTCGCGGCTTGAGGACAGCGAGTGGGGCCTTGCGGTCACCTCGTTGTGGCCGGTACGCGATGGTCATGCCTGCCCGGCGACCCGCGCTCCGGTGCTTACCTGCCCGCCGGTATCGATTTAGCATGTCCCATCGCCTTCACTGGCCGGGCCCGGCCGACCGCGGGGAGCGCGGTGGTGGGGCAGCTCAACCGGCGGCCGGCCGGAGATCTGGCCGTCCTGGCGGGCAGTCACCGCGCGGGCCGGCTGCGAGTCCGCGCACACCTCGCAGGCCGGCCCGGTGGGCTCGTCGTGCAGCACGGGCCTGGGCAGCCACCGGTGGCCGCACACGGCCTGGAGCCCGCCGGGGTGATCACCGAGCTCGGTGACGGCGTGCCAGGGGCGATCGAGCCTGCACAGGCACAGGGCCCACGTCATCTCGCCACCCTGGGGCGGCGGCAGCCCGGGCAGATCTGGTCACGGTCCTGGGGGTGGCCGGGCAGCGCGATGCGGTCAAACGGCAGCGGCAACGGCGCGAACACCGCGCCGCAGCGCGCGGTCACCATGCCGTCGGGGCGCAGCTCGCCGCGGTGGGTGTCGGCGTCTTTGGCCGTCCGCAAATACCAGCTCACCGGGCACTCCTGAGGATCGCCTGAGCCAGCGCGGCCATCCTGTTGCTGGTCAGCCGCATCCTGGGTGCGTCCAGGCCGTGGATCGTCCACGAGCTACCCGCCTCCTGGATGAACAGCAGCGGGACCGGGCCGCCGCCGTCGGTGCGGCGGCCCGGCGTCGTCCTGCGGCTGCGCTCGGGCTGGTGCTGCCCGGGTACGTCGATCACTAGTCCCGCCTCCGCTAGTCCGTGAGCGCCGCCCGGCCCGGCCCCCCCGAGGGGGCAAGGCCGGGCGGCTGACGCCAGCCCTGCGCTGACGTCGGCATGGCCGGTGGTCACGCCGGGCGTGTTCTGACTGGCCTGGGCCACCGATCATATGCTAGAAGTTATCACTTGAAATGCAAGCAAACAATCCGCTAAAGCATGGCCGTACCCGAACGGGCGACTATGTGCCGCACGTGCTCGTGCTGGTGCAGACTGCCCGGCATGACCGAAGCCGATCCCGGTCCCGTGGTTCAGCGGATCCTGCTTGGCGCAGACCTGCGCGACGCCCGGGAGGCCGCCGGGCTGTCCAACGCCGAGGCCAGCACGGCTCTTAGCTGGTACACCGGCAAGCTCTCCAAGATCGAGCAGGGCGACATGAAGGTCAACGACAAGGACCTGGAGAAGGCCGCCCGCTTGTACAAGATCCTGGACAGCCGAGCCGCCACGCTTCAGCGACTCGCGGCCGAGGCGCGGCGCAAGCTCCCGCCCACCCGCGTTCCCGACCATGCCGTCAAGTACGTCAACCTCGAGCGGGCCGCCACCGAGCTGAAGATCTTCAACGGTGACTGCTTCCCCGGCACGGTCCAGACCGCGGACTACGCCCGCGCGATGCTCGGCCGCTCAGTGATCGTCTCCCCGGCTGACGTGGACCGCATGGCGCAGGACCGGGCCAAGCGGCTGGAGCGGATGAAGTCCCCCGGCGCGCCGCGCTTGTGGCTGGTCGTCGGCGAGGAGGCGCTGTACCGGGAGGTCGGCGGCCGGGCCGTGCTGCGCGCCCAGCTTGAGCAGGTCCGGCAGCTGGCCGAGCTGCCCCACGTGTGCGTGCAGATCATTTCCTTCGGCGCCGGCGCGCACTCCTCCCACGGAGCCACCTTCACGATCATCACGCTGATCGAGGGCCGCGCCGGCGTCGTCTACGTCGAGGGGCTCACCGCGTCGGACTACCTTGGCCGCGAACACGTCCGCATCTACAACCTGGCCTTCGAGACCCTCCGCGCCACCACCTTGAACCAGCAGGGGACATGGGAGAGAATCAGCCAACGGATCGACGAGCTGACGTAGGAGAGGGCAAGATGATCACCCCAGACCTCACGGGCGCACGCTGGCGCACGTCGTCACGCAGTGGCGGCGGCCAGAACTGCGTGGAGGTAGCGCGGTCCAGCACGTGGGCGGCTGTCCGGGACACCAAGAACCGCGACGCCGCGACGCTGACGGTCGACGCTGCCACCTTCGACGCGTTCCTGGCCAACGTCAAGGCCGGAAGGTCAGACCCCCAGTAGCCAACACCGACATGACGCTGATGGGGGCTCCCGGGAGCCCCCATGGGCGTTCCGCACGTCACATGCCTCCCGTCAACTTCGGCGTCCCAGCGACGGCCAGCTCGGCCTGCCCGCTGGGCACGTGGACCCCACGCCTTCCGCGAGGCTGCCATGGCATCGGAGTCTTCTGCAGCGCTACCCGAGCCGCCCGAGCGTAAGGACAAAGACTGGGACGAACGGCGGTCGAAGCATGGAAGCTGGGTGCCCTTTCGGCCCGCGCCAACACTCTGGCGCAGTGGCGGGGATGGAGCCCCGCTGTCGCCATCCAGGTCCCCTACAGCCTCGTGCAGCGCGACGTCGAACGAGAGTTGCTCCCGATGACCGACGCACATCCCACCCATAGCCTCGCGCCCCTGGGTAACGGTTGATCGCAGGTTCCCGCGGACCCGCGGCTCAGACGCGACTGCGCCACGAGCTCCTGGATCCAGCGCCAACCCCGGCGAGCTGCAGCGCGAGGCACAGCAGCCCAGCCGTGATGAAGGTAAGGACGTCGATCGGGCCGATCGCAATTACTCCGGCCAGGTCAAGGATCAGGGCGATGGTGAACAGGACGGCGGCGGCGATGGCGAGCATGGCGGTCTCCTTGAGTCAGCCCAGCGGCGTTCAGCGCGGAGCGCTTCCGTGCGGCCGCTACAAAGCAGGCATACCCATCCCCGACGCGGCCAAACCGTCAGCTCACCTTCCGGGTCGGCACCGCTACCTGGCAGCGATGGACCTGGCCTTCGGCGCCTGTCCCTCCACTAGGGTCTGCCGGGCTGGGTGCCCGGCGAGCCTCCCGCACGTTGTCGGCACACCCCGCAGACTCGGCACAAGCATGGACGTGGCCCTGAGGAGCCAGACGAGTGAGCGTTGACGTTATCCCGCTGAACCCGAACCGCGGACGCCGAGGACGGCTAACCCCAGCGAGCAGCAGGCTCTCGGATGGCGCGCTGGCCGTGCTGGCGGCCGTTCCCGCCTGGTGGGCACGCCGGGCAGCCGACGCCGGCCTCAGCGGCGCGTGCCTCGACGTTGCACACGCCGTGGCCACTGACGCACCCATCGATCCAGCAGCGCTGCCGACGGCTGGGCACCGGGTGGATGTGCTTGATGCCACGCCGGAGCAGGTTGGCGATGCGTACGTGACCGCCCTTGACCGAGCTGTCCGCAGCGACACTGGCCGGCACTACACCCCGCCGCTGCTTGCCACGGCGCTGTGGGAACAGGCTCAGGCCACCGCTGGCGGGCAGGTCGACGGGCTCGTGCTCGACCCCGCCTGCGGAGCAGGTGCCCTGCTGCTACCGCCGTTGCGGTCCTGGCTGAGCACGTGCAACGCCGCCCAGCCGGAACTTGTGCTAGCGGGGGTAGCCACCGCGGTAGCCGGTCGTGACCTCGACGAGGCCGCTGTGTGGTTGGGGAACGTCGTGCTGGCCTCGGTCCTCCTACCCTGGTGGGCGCAGGTGCCCCCGGACCGCCGACGGCCCCTGCCAGCACTTCTTCACGTCGGTGACGGCCTGGAAGCCCACGGACCTCGGGCCGCCGCCATCGTGATGAACCCGCCGTATGGGCGCATTCGCCTTGACCAGCAGGAACGTGCCCGCTGGTCGCACGCCGTCTACGGCCACGCCAACCGGTACGGCCTGTTCATGGCGGCCGGCGCCACCCAGCTCAGGCAGGGAGGTGTGCTCGCCGCGCTCGTGCCCGCAGGCTGGTTGGGTGGCTCCTATTTCCAGCGCCTGCGAGCGCACCTCGCGGCCGAAGCTCCGTTGCATCGGGTCGCCTACGTGCGCGAGCGCGCCGACGTCTTCTCGACCGGGGTCCTCCAGGAGACTCTGCTGGCCACGTTCGTGCGCGGCGAGCAGCCACGGGACGTGCGATGTGAAGCCGTTGCCGTGAATGGGCACTCCACCCGGGTACCCATCGGCACAGCTCGCCCGCCAGCGATACCCGACCTGCCCTGGCCACTGCCCCGCGACGCCTCCGACGTGCCGCTGGTTCGCCGCGCCGCGAGCCTTCGTGCCCGCCTGTCCGATTACGGCTGGAAGGCCAGCACCGGTCCCCTCGTGTGGAACCGTGCCAAAGACCGCATCTCTGCTCATCCCCGCAAGGGCAGCGTCGAGATCGTCTGGGCCGCCGACCTGGACGGTGGCAGGCCCCGCCGCACCCGGGTTCGCGAGCCGCAGCGGTGGCTTCACCTGCGTCCAGGCGACGATCGCACCCTCGTCCTCGACCACCCCGCGGTGCTGGTCCAGCGGACCACCGCCCCCGAGCAACCACGGCGCCTGGTCGCGGCAGAGCTCGATGCCGCCTGCCTTGCGCAGTGGGGCGGGCGCGTCGTCGTCGAGAATCACCTCAACGTACTGACGTGCAGGGATCCCGAGTCCCCACTCACGGCGCGGCTCGTGGTGGCCCTACTCGCTTCAGCCGCGTTCGATCGTCTGTACCGGTGTCTTACCGGGTCCGTGGCGGTGTCCGCCTACGAGTTAGCCGCCATGCCGCTGCCTGACCACAGCGCGCTGCGGAGCTGGGCGCTGCTCGATGGCGTGCGCCTTGCCCGAGAGATCGAAGACTACTACCGGGCGGAGTCGTGACGTCTCCCCTCTCTGTCTCGCCGGTGTTCTGGGACTGGGCCTGGGCTGGGCAAGCTGGAACGCACTGCTGGCCGGTACGTTCCTCGGCTGGACACTCGCCGCGGCCAGCCGCCTCGCCCTCCATGTCACGCACAAAGTCAGCCGTGACGCCCCAATTCCCCTCGGCGCGTTCCTGATCACTGGCACTGTGGCGGTACTACTGGCCAACCCCACGGCCTAACCCGACGACGTCCGGTCGGCGCTGTCGGTGGGGTCGTTGGGTTTGTGGCGTGTCGGTGCGATGCACCGAGATGTTGCGACGGCTGATCTGCGGATGGTCGGCGGGTCGTACGCAGGCGGTCACTGTCGGTGAGTAGTGTGCCGCGGTGACAGATCAGCTGATGGATCTTGCGCTCTCCGCCAGTGATCACCTGTCTCCGGATGATCTTCGGGCTGTCCGTGATGGCTTCGGGCTTGGTTCGATCGTCGGGGTGAGCTTTCTCGCTGCTGGGCTGATGAATCAGAATTGGCGGGTGAGGGCGGTTTCGGGGGTTTATGCGCTCAAGCGGATCAGTGATGTTGGTGTCGATGCCGCGCGCCGCAATCTGCGGGTGATAGCCCAGCTGGCTGAGCTGAACTATCCGGTGTGTAGGCCGGTGCCGACGTTGGGTGGTGACTATGTTCTGGAAGTGGGAGGCGACGCCTATTGTGTGGTTGCCTGGATTTCTGGTGGGCACCCGCGTGGTGTCGAGCTCAGCCGTGCGCAGGCCGAGGTACTCGGTGCTAGTTTGGGTCGGCTTCACCAGGGCTTGAACGTGCTCGGTGGACCAGACTTGCCACCCGCAGCGGTGCGGCCCGCAGCACGTGTGGCTGATCCGCACCGGGCGGCGGAGGACGCCGAGCGTTTCTTGTCGCATATCCGTCGTGGACGTCTGGCCTCGTCGTTTGATCGGGCCGCTGTCGAGTTCCTGGATCACCGCAGAGTTCTGCTGGAAAAATACGAGCATCTACGGCCGTCGAGTGATGTGCCGGCTGGGCCGTGTGGTTGGACGCATGGGGACTATCAGCATCTCAACGTGATTTGGCGACACGGTGAACTCGTAGCCGTGATCGACTGGGATCGCATCAAGGTCCGGCCGTTTGGTGAGGAGGTGGCGCGCTCGGCCACGCTGCTGTTCGGTCACGACGAGGGCTGGTTGGACCTGGGTCGGGTGTCGGCGTTCGTGGAGGGCTACCGCCGGTCGGTGACCATGACGGACGATGATTTTCTTGATGCCGTCGACCGGTTGTGGTGGAAACGCATGTGCGACTACTGGCACCTTGAGTTCCACTATGATCGTGGTGATCATTCCTGCGATCACCTGTTCCTGTCGGCGTCGCGGTTCCTCAGCTGGTGGACCGAGCGACTCGACGAGGTGCGTGAGGCGTTCACCGCGGGCCGCTAGAACGTGATCATGGCTCGGACGCCGCGCCGCGTTCGTGCTTCACGGAGGGCTGTTTCGATTTTGTCGAGCGGGTGGTGAGAGGTGGCCAGTTCATCTGCTTGTAGCTGCCCGGTGATGACCAGGTCGACATAGCGGGGGATGTCAAGCCGGGTTCTGACGTTGCCCATGACGGTGCCGCCGATTGTTCGTCCTTGCCGCAGCAAGCGACCCGGCAGAACGACGTCGGTGTCGGGTGGCAGCATCCCGAGTACGGTGGCGTGACCGCCCGGGGCGAGGACGGCGAAGGCCGCAGCGGCGGTCTCGGGGAGCCCGACTGCTTCGCACGCCGCCGTGTGCGCGGGCTAGGACAACCTCGATGGGGTCATCACGTGCGGGGTTGATCGTGTGCGTGGCGCCGAGTTGGGCCGCGGTGGCGAGACGATGATCCTCCAGGTCGATAGCGATGATTCGTGCCGCACCGCTGAGGCGAGCTGCCTGGACCGCTCCGAGACCGACACCACCGCACCCGAAGATGGCGATCGATGATCCCGCCGCTGGGCGAGCGATGTTGAGGACGGTCGCCATCCCGGTGGTGAGGCAGCAGGCCAGGAGCGCCGCCGCATCGAACGACAGTTCACGGGGAACGGGGATCACCGCGTGCTCGTCGACGAGCATCATCTCGGCGAAGGCCGAGACCCCGAGATATTGGCGGACCGGCTTGCCGTCCAGTTGGATGCGGTCACGTTGCCGCTGCTTCGGGCCTGTGTCGGTGCAGTACACCATCGCGCCGGCTATGCAGGCCGCGCAGCGCCCGCAGAACGTCTGATCGCAGACGATGACCCGGTCGCCGGCCTGGACGTCACCGACGCCATCGCCGATGGTCTCGACGACGCCACTGGCTTCGTGGCCGAGGACAGTGGGGAAGGGGTAGGGGAACAGGCCTGCCGCGAAGTGGAGATCGGTACCGCAGATCCCGGCGCGGGCGGTCCGAACGAGGATCTCGCCAGGACCCGGCTGCCGCAGGACGATCTCCTCGATCGTGGGCGGTTGATTAGGGTGTCTGGACACGGCCGCCCAGCACGTCGTCATGATCGATCCTCCAGAGTGGGGACGGGCGGGGGCTATACGGTGGCGGTGGTCCTGGTGAGTACGGCGACGAGAGCGTTGCCGACCTGTTCCATGTAATCCGGTGCGGGCACGTCGGGGATCTTGACGATGAGCATTTGTCTGCGTAGCTGCTGGTAAGCAGTGAACGATTCCGAATCGGGTGGTCGGTAACCCGTCGATGTGATGTGTGGCCAGAACCTCGCCAGCAGGTCGGGCCGCTGCAGGAGCGGGCTCGCCAGCCAGTCGGGGTAGAGGGCCCGCAGTGGGATTCCTCGGGCGGTGCACTCCGCGAATAGCGCTGCCGGATTCTGGACGGTGTCGGTCACGATCAGTGGTGTTCCGTACCAGCCTCGCACCGATCCAGATGCGATCCGCGGGAACTGGATGGGCAGTTCCGAGCAAGTGATGACCTCGTGGAGGGTGCGCCAGTTCGCTTCCGCGTTGGCGTTTCGTGCTGGCAATCCGCGCAGTTGTTCGCGGGCGATCACGGCCGCGAGAGCAGGGATTCGGAACTTGTACGACGCTCCTGACCCGGCGAGTGCTGTCAGATCAGGGTCAGTCAGTTCGGTTTCGAGCCTGTGGGGGTGGTGTCCGAGTGTGAGGGCCCGCTCGTAGATGGCTCGGTCGGAGGTGGTGAGAACGCCGCCTTCGCCGCCGGACACTGCTTTGCTCTCCTGGAGGCTGAAGCACCCTGCAGTGCCCCATGACCCGACCGGCCGGCCGGCGTGCACAGCCCCGTGTGCATGCGAGCAGTCCTCGACAAGGGGAAGACCACAGTTCCGAATCAGCTCGTCGACTCGTGCGGGGATACCCCAGGCGTGAGTGGCCAGCACCGCCGCGCACTCAGCCGCAGCGGCAGCGGCGGATCCCGGGGAGATGTTGGGAGAGTCGGGTTCGACATCGCAGAACACCGGGTAGCTGCCTGCGTGGAAGATCGCGGTCAACGCGGAGATCCAGGTCATGGGTGCGGCGGCCACGCCGCGCTCGGGACCCACCTCGAGGGCGTGTAGCGCGGCGTGGAGGGAGGCGGTACCGGAATTGAAGGACAGGGCGTGGCGGGTGCCAACGAGATCTGCGTACGCGTCTTCGAGCGCGCTGGTTGCTGGGCCGCGGCTGGTCTCGGATAGGCGCCCGGTGTCCATCAGGGCCAGTACTGCTTCTCGCTCGGCAGGGCCGTACCGGATGCCGCGCGGGAAGGGTTCGGTCACGATCGGGCCGCTCGGGTTGGACTGGGCAGGTGGCATCATCAGGAGCCCGTGCTCGGCGGGACGACAGGGATCGGGTGCTTGACTGCATCGGCGGGCGTGTGGTGGAGGTGAGCGCCGGTCGAACCCTCAGGCAGGGGCCCGGAGAGCCAGAAGACTCTCATCTCCTCGGCGACTGTGGTGATGTCGTGGTCGACACCTGCGGCGGTGTAGATGATGTCGCCGGTCTCGACGGTGCACCGGATGCCTGCGACGCTGACGGTCCCCCGTCCAGCGGCTACGAACCAGAACTCGTCGAAGTCGTGGAAGTGGCGGTCGAAACGCGCTGTGCCGTCAGCGCGGATCACGAACATGCCAGCGGAGGAGGCCGGGCATCCGGCAGGTCGGTTACTGGTGTCGAGCCGTTCGCGGGCGCCTGCGTGGATCACGGTCACGGGCGTGGCTCCTTACGTCGTGCGGTGTTGTTGACTCAGTGGTGGTGCGATCCGCGGGACTGGGCGCAGGTGTCCGGCGTCGAGGTCGTTGAGGTCGGCTTCGATCTGCTCGGCGTGCAGCTGCGCTCGGTCCCATCGGCCGGTGGTGTGGTGGTAGCGGGTGAGGGCCAGGCCGATGCGGATCCTGTGCAGCACTAGGCGAAGGCAGGTGTCCTCGTCGGGGCAGTCGAGCCGGTAGCCGCCGAACAGGGCCTCGGTCAGGTCGGCCGGTTCTTGCAGCGACCATCCGGCCAGGTCGGCCATCGGGTCGCCGCCGCGCACGCTCTCCAGATCGATGATGCCGGTCACCCGCCGTCCGTGGGTGAGAACGTGCCGTGCGACCCAGTCACCGTGCAGGAGACACGGCGGGCGGGGACTTAGGCTTGGGGCCAGTTCGCGAAGTGCCGCCGCGGCTCGGGTACCGAGCGACGCTCGACTATCTGGAGGTGTCGGGAGCGGCGGACGCTGTTGACCAGTCAGCCACGCTGCCAGGGTCACGTGCGGTGCCCGACTGGTGGGGTCTAGCCGGCCGAACCCCACGACCGGTAGGGAGTGAACTTTCCGCAGGACTCGTCCGGATGTCAAGGGCCAGTAGGAACTGCCCAGTGGCGGTCGTGGGATCTGCCCGGTGATGGCCATGGGATCTGCCCGGTGATGGCCATGGGATCTGCCCTGTGTTGGCCATCACCGGCTGTTGTTGGTC